>WHSL01000049.1 GCA_009380095.1 Streptosporangiales bacterium
CGTGGGATCCTCGAATTACGGAACGTGAGCGAAGATCGTCTTATGTGGCGTTCTTCATGGACCCTGGCTCAGGTTCGGCCCGCCGTGAGGGTAGATCTGGCCGCAGGAGGACGCGCAGGGGTGTTCCGGCTTCCAGGTGTGGACTTCGCACTCCGAAACGAAGATCGCATTCCGTAGCGACGCGATGACCCATTTCGGCCACGTGCCACGCATCAACCTGGAAGGATTGAGGATGGAGGTTGGTCGTGGCCATCGAGTTCAACGCGTCGCCCAACGCGACGCTTGGTATCGAGTGGGAGCTCCAACTCGTAGACACCGAGACGAAGCACCTGCGCCAAGAGGCCCAAGAGGTTCTGGCCGCGCTCCCCGGGCTCAGCGAGGTCGAGGACACTCCGCCACTGCGTCACGAACTCATGCAGTGCACGGTGGAGGTCGTCACCGGCATCAGCGAGACCGTTTCGGAGGCCAAGTCCGACCTGGCCGCCACCATCGGGCAGCTCCAGTCCGAGGTGGGGCGGCGCGGCATGGCCCTGGCCTGCGCCGGCTCCCACCCCATCGACGACTGGCGCGACCAGGTGATGGCGCCCATCCAGCGCTACGGCGAGCTCGTCGAACAGATGCAGTGGCTGGCGCGCCGGATCCTCACCTTCGGGGTGCACGTGCACGTCGGCGTGCGCGCCAAGGACAAGGCCATCCCCATCGTCAACGCTCTGTCCGCGTATCTGCCGCATTTCCTCGCGCTCACGGCATCGAGCCCCTATTGGGGCGGGCACGACACCGGGCTCGCGTCGAGCCGGTCCATCGTGTTCGGCTCGCTGCCGACCGCGGGTCCACCGCACCAGCTCGCGGACTGGACGGAGTTCGAGGAGTACATGGACACCCTGCTGCGTGCCGGGACGATCAGAAGCATCAAGGAGGTGTGGTGGGACGTGCGCCCACACCCCGACTTCGGCACGGTCGAGATCCGCATGTTCGACGGCATTCCGACGATGCGTGAGGTCGGCATGGCCGCGGCACTGACGCAGAGTCTGGTGAGGCTCTTCGACCAGCAACTCGACCGTGGATACAAGCTGCCGAAGCACCCCTCCTGGGTCGTACGCGACAATAAGTGGCGGGCAACCCGGTACGGTCTCGATGCGATGATCATCACGGACGAGTCGGGAACCACCGCCCCGATCCGCGACGAGCTGTACGAGCTCGTCCGGGAACTCCGCCCGGTCGCCGAGCGCCTGGACTGTGCGGACGAGCTCGAGGTGGCCACCGAGGTGCTGGAGCAGGGCGCGTCGTACGAGCGCCAGCGCTCCATCGTCGCCGAGGGCGGGGACCTGTCCGACGTCGTCGGGGCGCTCACTACGGAGTTTCGCGAGGATCGGTTCGTTACAGGCAAGGGGGTCCTGCATGCAGGGGCGTGATCTGCGGGGGCAGCTCGGCGCGTTCCTGGAGGCGCGTGAGCCGGATCTGATCGCGTTCCGCCGCGACCTGCACATGCATCCGGAGCTCGCCTTTGACGAGCACCGCACGACCGACCGGCTGATGGACCGCCTGATGGCGGCCGGGCTGCGGCCTGAGCGGCTGCCCAAGGGCACCGGGTTGCTGTGCGACATCGGGCCGGACGACGGCCCCACGGTCGGGCTGCGCGCGGACATCGACGCGCTGCCGCTCGCCGACGAGAAGGACGTGCCGTACCGCTCCACCGTGCCCGGCGTCGCCCACGCCTGCGGGCACGACGTGCACACCACGGTGCTGCTGGCCGCCGGGCTGTTCCTGGCGCAGCAGGCCGAGGCCGGCGCGCTCCCCGGGCGGGTCAGGCTGGTCTTCCAGCCCGCCGAGGAGCTGCCCGGCGGCGCGCTCGACGTCATGGAGGCGGGCGGCATCAAAGGCGTGGACCGGATCTTCGCCCTGCACTGCGACCCCCGCATCGACGTGGGCGAGGTCGGGCTGCGGGTCGGCCCGATCACCGCGGCCTGCGACAAGCTCACCGTGCGGGTCTCCGGCCCGGGCGGGCACACCGCGCGGCCGCACCTCACCGCCGACCTCGTCTACGCGCTCGGCAAGATCGTCACCGAGCTGCCCGCGGCGCTGTCCCGCCGGGTCGACCCCCGCTCCAGCCTGAGCCTGGTCTGGGGCCGGATCAGCGCCGGCTCCGCGGCCAATGCGATCCCCGACGACGGCGTCGCCGAGGGGACCGTACGGTGCCTCGACGACGCCGACTGGCACCGCGCGCCCGACCTGGTGAAGACGCTGCTCGGCTCGGTCGCGTCGATGTACGGGGTGACCGCGGAGATGGAGTATCGCCGCGGCGTGCCGCCGACCATCAACGAGGCGGCGAGCGTGGAGATGCTGCGCGGCGCGGTTGGCCAGATCCTCGGCGAGCACGCGGTGGTGCCCACCCCGCTGAGCCTCGGCGGGGAGGACTTCGCGTGGTATCTGGAGTCCATCCCGGGCGCGCTGGCCCGGCTGGGCACCCGGCGGCCGCGCGAGGGCACCGGCGTCGTGGACGAGGTCGCCCAGCTCGACCTGCACCGCGGCACGTTCGACGTGGATGAGCGGGCGATCGCGGCCGGGGTGCGGGTGATGGCGGCGACCGCCCTCACCGCGCTGTGGGAGGGCCGCCGGCCGGCGGTCAACCACCCCGTGCCGGGGGCGGCGCTGGCCTGAACGGACGCGACGCTCTTCGGAATATCACCAAGATTACGGGTACGTCGCTACCGGAGAACGTTTCTTCTGCCGGTGGTCTCACACCTGCATAAGGCCCGGATCGGCGGGTTACGATCCGGGCGGCCGGAGGCGTACATGGGTCTTCCGGTGACCACGTACGCACCCTCCCATGTGGGTCAGCGGGGGGTAGCGGAGGGGAGTTCACCTTGCGCCGGAACAGATTCGTGACCATGGCCGCGGCGGTGTGCACCGCGGCCCTCGTCACCGCGGGGGCCGCCGCCTGCGGCGGCTCCGAGAGCGGCTCGTCCGGGGGCGGCGGGGAGAAGACGCTGAAGGTCGGCCTCGCGTACGACATCGGCGGCCGCGGCGACAAGTCCTTCAACGACTCCGCCTACGCCGGCCTGCAGCGGGTCGAGAAGGAGCTCAACCTCGAGATCAAGGACCTCGAGGCCAAGGACGGCGAGACCAACGCCGACAAGGTGCAGCGCCTCGACCTGCTCGCCAAGTCCGGCTACAACCCGATCATCGCGGTCGGCTTCGTCTACACCGAGGCGGTCACCGAGGTCTCCAAGCGCCACCCGGACGTGAAGTTCGGCATCGTGGACAGCCTCGTCGAGTCGCCCAACGTGTCCAGCCTGCTGTTCGCCGAGCACGAGGCCTCGTACCTGGTCGGCGCCGCGGCGGCGCTGAAGTCCAAGACCGACACGATCGGCTTCGTGGGTGGCGATCACGTGCCGCTCATCGAGAAGTTCGAGGCCGGGTACATGGCCGGCGCCAAGAAGGTCAATCCGGACATCGAGGTCAAGGTCAAGTACGCCAACGAGGGCAGCGACGGCAAGGGCTTCAAGGACCCGACCAGCGGCAAGACCATCGCCCAGGGCCAGATCGACGAGGGCGCGGACGTCATCTACCACGCCTCCGGCCTGACCGGCGTGGGCGTGATCGAGGCCGCGGCCGCGAAGAAGAAGTGGGCCATCGGCGTCGACTCCGACCAGTACCTGACCGCGCCGGCGGACCAGAAGCCGTACGTGCTGACCTCGGCCCTGAAGCGCGTGGACACCGCGGTGTTCGACTTCGTGAAGTCGGTCAGCGACGGCACCGTGAAGGGCGGGCCGACCACGTTCGACCTGAAGAACGATGGCGTCGGCTACAGCACGGCCAACAAGGAAGCCATCAAGGACGTGCAGGCTCGGCTCGACGAGCTGAAGAAGCAGATCATCGACGGCGAGATCAAGGTCCCCGACAAGCCGTAACCGCCTCCCGGCCCCCGCCTCGGCGGGGGCCGGCTCATTCACCGGTCCCTCCCGGCGCCCGGTGGAAGGCGACCGGCGAGGAGCTCCATACATGACCTCTGGCGAGAGGCCCGTCTCCCCGGGAGAGACGGCCGTCGAGCTGCGCGGCATCACCAAGCGCTTCCCCGGCGTGGTGGCGAACCACGACGTGGACCTGACCGTACGGCGTGGCACCGTGCACGCCGTCGTCGGCGAGAACGGTGCCGGCAAGTCCACCCTGATGAAGATCCTCTACGGGATGCAGGCTCCCGACGAGGGCATGATCGCGATCGACGGCGAGACCGTGCGGCTCGGCTCACCCGCCGAGGCCATCGCGCACGGCATCGGCATGGTGCACCAGCACTTCATGCTGGCCGGCAACCTCACCGTGCTGGAGAACGTGGTGCTGGGCGCGGAGAAGGCGCACGGCATCGGCGCCGCCGCACGCCGCCGGATCATGGAGATCTCGGACGCGTACGGCCTCGACGTGCAGCCCGACCGGCTCGTCGCCGAACAGGGCGTCGGACAGCTGCAGCGCGTCGAGATCCTCAAGGTCCTGTACCGCGGCGCGCGCACGCTGATCCTCGATGAGCCCACCGCCGTGCTCGTCCCGCAGGAGGTGGACAAGCTCTTCGGCAACCTGCGCGAGCTCAAGCGCGAGGGCCTCACCGTCATCTTCATCTCGCACAAGCTGGACGAGGTGCTGTCGGTGGCCGACGAGATCACGGTGATGCGCCAGGGCACCACGGTGGCCTCGGTCGACCCGGCCGGCACCAGCGCCCGCGAGCTGGCCACGCTGATGGTCGGCGGCGAGCTGCCGGTCCCCGAGCTGCGCGAGTCCACCGTCACGGACACGCCGGTGCTGGACGTACGGGGCCTCACCGTACGGACCGACGAGGGCCGCGCCGTCGTCAGCGACGTCACCTTCACCATCCACGAGGGCGAGATCCTCGGCATCGCCGGCGTCGAGGGCAACGGCCAGGCCGAGCTCATCGAGGCGCTGATGGGCGTACGGCAGCCGGAGAGCGGCGGCATCCGCCTCGGCGAGCGGGACATCGCCTCCTGGCCGACCAAGCGGCGGCGCGAGGCCGGCATCGGTTACATCCCCGAGGACCGGCACCGGCAGGGCCTGCTGCTGGAGTCCCCGCTGTGGGAGAACCGCATCCTCGGGCATCAGGGCGAGTTCGCGCCGCGCGGCGTGTTGCGGCTCGGCCGGGCGCGCGCGGACACCCGGCGCATCGTGGACTCCTACGACGTCCGTACGCCCGGCATCGGCGTCGACGTGGACGCGCTGTCCGGCGGAAACCAGCAGAAGCTGATCGTGGGCCGGGAGATGAGCGGCACGCCCCGGGTGCTGATCGCCGCGCATCCCACGCGCGGCGTGGACGTGGGGGCGCAGGCCGCGATCTGGGAGCACCTGCGGGCGGCTCGGGCCGACGGCCTGGCCGTGCTGCTGATCTCCGCCGACCTGGACGAGTTGATCGGCATGTCCGACACGCTGCGGGTCATCTACCGCGGCGAGCTGGTGGCGGAGCTCGATCCGGCGTCGGTCACCCCGGAGGATCTGGGGTCGGCGATGACCGGGGCACGGCCGGAGGCACCGGAAGCGCCGGACAGCCCGGACCGGCCGGACCGCCCGGACGGCCCGGAGGCGGCCGGGGGCGACGCGGGGGAGGACACCAAGGATGCGTAGGGTCGCCTCATCCGGCCTGGCCCTGTCGGTGACGGCGGCGTTCATCGCGCTGGTGTTCGCCGCCCTGGTCACCGTCGGCGTGCTGATCGTCACCGGCTACCCGCCGGTGCAGACCATCGAGCAGATGGTCACGTACGGCAGCGAGCCGGACAGCGTGGTCAACACGATCAACCGGGCCACCACGTTCTTCCTGTCCGCCATCGCCGTGGCCATCGGCTTCCAGATGAAGCTGTTCAACATCGGCGTGGACGGTCAGTACCGGCTGGCGGCCTTCCTCGCGGCCGCCGCGGGCGGCTCCGCCTTCGTGGCCGGCCTGCCGCCAGGCCTCCAGCAGCTCGTGATCATCGTGGTCGCCATGCTCGTCGGCGGGGTGTGGGCGGGCATCGCCGGCGTGCTCAAGGTGACCCGCGGGGTCAGCGAGGTGATCTCGACGATCATGCTGAACTTCATCGGCGGCGGCGTCATCTCCTACCTGCTGAGCCCGGGTCGGCTGGCGATCCGCGAGGGCAACAACCTGACCACGCGCCCGATCGGACCGGACGGGCAGGTGCCGGGCATCCCGTTCCCCGACGCCAACTTCGCCGTGTACGGCCTCATCGTGCTGGCCATCGTCGTCGGGTTCCTCTACCACGCCGGAGTGCGCCGCACCCGGTTCGGCTTCGACCTGCGGGCCACCGGGCTCTCCGCGCCCGCGGCGCTGGCCAGCGGGGTCGACGTACGGCGCATGACCGTGGCGGCCATGCTGCTCTCCGGCCTGGTGGCCGGGCTCGTCGGCATCCCGCAGCTGCTCGGCGACGCGCACCGGTTCGCGCTGGACTTCCCCGTCGGGATCGGCTTCACCGGCATCGCGATCGCGCTGCTCGGCCGCAACAACGCGCTGGGCATCGCGCTGTCCGCGCTGCTCTTCGCCTTCCTCACGGAGTCCGCGCAGATCCTCGACCTCAACGAGATCCCGAAGGAGATCGTGACCATCACCCAGGCCGTGGTGGTGCTCTCGGTGGTGGTCGTGTACGAGGTGGTGCACCGGTTCGGCGTACGGATTCAGCGACAGGCCGTCGGGCGCCAGCTCGCCACGGCCGAAGGCGGGGCGGCGGCATGATCGGGACCGACGTCGAGGTCGTGCACGCCCCGGAGGCGGCCACCAGGCCCGGCCGCCCGGCCTGGATCCGGCTGGTGCTGTTGGGTGTGGCGCTGTTCGTGGCGCTGTCCGCCGTCCGCGTGATCACCGGCTCCGACCAGCTCACCTCCAGCGGCACGATGGGCGCCGCGCTCGGGCTCGCCGTGCCGATCGGCATGGCGGCGCTCGGCGGCC
Source organism: Streptosporangiales bacterium (assembly GCA_009380095.1). GTDB lineage: Bacteria > Actinomycetota > Actinomycetes > Streptosporangiales > Streptosporangiaceae > WHSL01. The sequence goes on from WHSL01000049.1 coordinate 6,935, forward strand.
TGTGGTCGGAGCGCTCCGGCGTGATCAACATCGGCCTGGAGGGCATGCTCATCCTCGGCACCTGGTTCGGCGCCTGGGGTGCGTACGTGACTGGGAACCCCTGGGCGGGCCTGGTGGCGGGGGTCGTCGGCGGGATGCTCGGCGCGCTGCTGCACGCGCTGGCCACGGTCACCTTCGGGGTCGACCACATTGTCTCCGGCGTCGCGCTCACCATCCTCGCCACCGGGCTGGCCCGCTACCTGTCGGTGCTGACGTACCTCGACGTGGAGAACGCCGGCGCCAGCCAGTCGCCGCCGATCAAGCAGGGCTTCCCGCGCTGGTCGTTGCCGGGGGCGGACTCCGCGCTCGGCCAGGTCGAGGCGGAGCGCTGGTTTCTGGTCTCCGACCTGGCCGGTCTGATCCGCGGCCTCACCACGAACGTGTCCGCGGTGACGGTGATCGCGGTGGCGCTGGTGCCGATCTCGTACTGGGTGCTGTGGCGGACCGCGTTCGGGCTGCGGCTGCGCTCCTGCGGGGAGAACCCGGTGGCCGCCGCGTCACTGGGCGTCGGGGTGCGGCGGCTGAAGTACGCCGCGGTGATCGTCTCCGGGGGCCTCGCCGGGCTCGGCGGGGTGTTCCTGTCCATGGTCGCGACCTCGCAGTACCAGGAGGGGCAGACCAACGGCCGCGGGTACATCGGCCTGGCCGCGATGATCTTCGGCAACTGGCGGCCCGGCGGGCTCGCGGCCGGGGCCGGCATGTTCGGCTACACCGACGCCGTGCAGCTGCGCGGCAGCGCGGTCGCCGTCCACGCGCTGCTGCTGCTCGCCGCGGTCGGGCTCGTCGCGCTCGCGGCGTGGCAGGTGTCCCGCCGGCGGTACCTCCCGGCGGCGGTCTCGTTCGCGGTCGGCGTGGCGGTCTACGCCTGGTACGCGACCACGGACTCGCTGCCCGGGCAGATCGTGACGTACACGCCGCACATCACGACGCTGCTCGTACTGTCCCTCGCGGCGCAACGGCTGCGGATGCCCGCGGCCAACGGCATGCGCTACCGCAAGGGGGAGGAGTGACGGCCGACTGGCCGGCGCTGCGGGCGGCGGCCTGCACGGCGCTGCGCTGCGCGTACGCGCCGTACTCCGGCTTTCCAGTGGGCGCGGCGGCGCTGGTCGACGACGGCCGGACCGTGGTCGGCTGCAACGTGGAGAACGCCTCGTACGGGCTTGGCCTGTGCGCCGAGTGCGGGCTGGTGTCCGCGCTGCACGCCACCGGGGGCGGGCGGCTGGTGGCGCTCGCCTGCGTGGACGGCGAGGGCGCGCCGCTCATGCCGTGCGGCCGGTGCCGTCAGCTGCTCTGGGAGCACGGCGGCCCCGAACTGCTCGTCGACACACCCACCGGGCCGCGGCGGCTCGCCGAGCTGCTGCCTGATGCGTTCGGCCCGGAGGATCTGCGACGATCGGCCTCTTCGAACGGACCGCCACCCCGGGAGCCCTGATCCGATATGGACGCGATCGAGGTCATCACGGCCAAGCGCGACGGCCACGAGCTCAGCACGGCGCAGATCGACTGGGTGATCCACGCGTACACCGCGGAGGAGGTCGCCGAGGAGCAGATGGCCGCGCTCGCCATGGCCATCCTGCTCAACGGCATGTCCCGGCGGGAGGTCGCGCGGTGGACCGACGCGATGATCCGCTCGGGCGAGCGGATGGACTTCTCCGGGCTGGGCCGTCCGACCACGGACAAGCACTCCACCGGCGGGGTCGGGGACAAGATCACGCTGCCGCTGGCGCCCACGGTGGCGGCGTGCGGGGCGGCCGTACCGCAGCTGTCCGGGCGCGGGCTGGGGCACACCGGGGGCACGCTGGACAAGCTGGAGTCCATCCCGGGGTGGCGCGCCTCGCTCACCCCGGAGGCGATGACCGCCCAGCTCACCGAGGTGGGCGCGGTGGTCTGCGCGGCGGGCGCGGGGCTCGCCCCGGCGGACCGCAAGCTGTACGCGCTGCGCGATGTGACCGGCACCGTGGAGTCGATCCCGCTGATCGCCAGCTCCATCATGAGCAAGAAGATCGCCGAGGGGACCGGCGCGCTGGTGCTGGACGTGAAGGTCGGCTCCGGCGCGTTCATGCGCACCCCCGCGCTGGCCAAGGAGCTGGCGGAGACCATGGTCGCCATCGGCGGCGACCACGGGGTCCGTACGGTGGCGCTGCTCACCGCCATGGACGCGCCGCTCGGCCGCGCGGTGGGGAACGCGCTCGAGGTCGCCGAGTCGCTGGAGGTGCTGGCCGGCGGCGGCCCGGACGACGTGGTCGAGCTGACCGTGACGCTGGCCCGGGAGATGCTCGCCGCCGCGGGCGTGACCGCCGGCAAGGCTGTATCCACCAAGGACCCGGCGGACGCGCTGCGCGACGGCTCGGCCATGGACGTCTGGCGCCGCATGATCAGCGCGCAGGGCGGCGACCCGGACGCGCAGCTGCCCCGCGCGGGCGAGACGCGGGACGTGCCCGCGCCCGCCTCCGGCGTGCTCACCCGGCTCGACGCGCGCGCCGTGGGGGTGGCGGCGTGGCGGCTGGGCGCCGGGCGGGCGCGCAAGGAGGACGCGGTCTCCGCGACCGCCGGGGTCACCCTGAACGTCAAGCCGGGGGCCACCGTACGGGAGGGCGAGCCGCTGCTCACCCTGCACGCGGACGACGAGGGCCGGTTCCCCGCAGCCCAGGAGGCGCTGCGCGGCGCCTTCGAGATAGACGGGGACAGCGGGCCGCTGCCGCTCGTCATCGAGCGCGTCGCCTGAGGGACCGCCCCGGAATGTCAGACCCTCCGCGCAGAATTGGCGCCACAAAGTCCGGGGGAGCCCGGCGGACGGAGGGAGCGATCATGAACGGCCGCGCGTTCTCGGTGGTGCTCGACTGTCCCGACCCGCACGCGCTCGGGGAGTTCTACTCGCGGTTGCTCGGCAAGCCGATCACCGCGGACGAGCCGGACTGGGTGTCAGTCGGCGACCGGGCGACGGGAAAGATCAGCTTCCAGCTCGCGCCGGACCACGTGCCACCCCGCTGGCCCGATCCGGCGTTTCCGCAACAGTCCCACCTGGATGTGTGGATCGACGACATCGACGTCACCGAGCTCGAGGCGCTCGCGCTCGGCGCCATCTGGCTGGCCTCGGACGACGAGGAGGGCTTCCGTGTGTACAACGACCCGGCCGGCCACCCCTTCTGCCTCTGCTGGAAATAGTCCGTGCCCGGGAGCGCGTAACGTATGGCCATGAGCACGCCGTCCCTCGAGGAGATCCGCCAGGCGCCCAAGGTGCTGCTGCACGACCACCTGGACGGGGGGTTGCGCACGGACACCATCGTCGACCTGGCCCGCCAGAGCGGCTACGACGCGCTGCCCGCCACCGACGCGGACGTGCTGCGCGAGTGGTTCGAGACGTCGGCGAACTCCGGGTCGCTGGAGCGCTACCTGCAGACGTTCGGGCACACCGTCGGGGTGATGCAGACCCGCGACGCGCTGGCCCGTACGGCGGCGGAGTGCGCCGAGGACCTCGCGGCCGACGGCGTCGTGTACGCGGAGGTCCGCTTCGCGCCCGAGCTGCACACGGCTCAGGGCCTGCCGCTGGACCAGGTCATCGAGGCGGTGCTGGAGGGCTTCCGGCAGGGCTCGGAGGGCACCGGCATCCGGGTGGGCACGCTGCTCACCGCGATGCGGGCCGCGAAGCGGTCCAACGAGGTCGCCGAGCTGGCCGTGCGGTATCGCGACCGCGGCGTCGTCGGCTTCGACATCGCCGGGGCCGAGGCCGGCAACCCGCCGACCCGGCACCAGGAGGCGTTCGAGTACCTGCACCGGGAGAACGCGCATTTCACGATCCACGCGGGCGAGGGCTTCGGGCTGCCGTCCATCTGGGAGGCGCTGCAGTGGTGCGGCGCGGACCGGCTGGGCCACGGGGTGCGGATCATCGACGACATCCAGGTGCACGACGACGGCCGTACGGAGCTGGGCCGGCTCGCCGCCTACGTGCGGGACAAGCGCATCCCGCTGGAGATGTGCCCGACCTCGAACCTGCAGACCGGCGCCGCGCCGTCCATCGACAAGCACCCGATCGGGCTGCTGCGCCGGCTGAACTTCCGGGTCACGGTGAACACCGACAACCGGCTGATGAGCGGCACGACGCTGTCCCGGGAGTTCGCCGAGCTGGTCAAGGCGTTCGGCTACGACTGGGACGATCTGCAGTGGTTCACGGTGAACGCGATGAAGTCGGCTTTCATCCCGTTCGACGAGCGGCTGGCGCTGATCAATGGTGTGATCAAGCCCGGCATGGCGCAGCTGAAGTGGGCGGTGCGCGACGCGGCGAGGAACAGGAGCTAGGACCGGTGACCGAGACGCGTTCGGGCGCGGCGCCGGCGGCGGAGGCGCCGCAGGCGAGGTTCCGCGCCACCCCCTCGTTCGTGATCGGCTGGATCTGGGTGGCGTTCGCCGTGGCGAACCTCGCCGACCTCGTTCTGCGCGGCCGCGGCAGCCACCTCTCGCTGGTGATCTCGTTCGCGCTGCTCACCAGCGTCGGGCTGGCGTACGCGCTGTGGCTGCGGCCGCGGGTGCTCGCCTACCCGAGCGGGGTGCGGGCGGTGAACCCGTTCCGCGAGGTCTGGGTGCCGTGGTCGGCGTTCACCCACGCCGACGTGACCGACGTGCTCCGCCTGCACACCCGCGTGCGCAACCCGGGCGAACCGGCCGAGGCCGGCGCGGCCCGCGAGGTGCGCGACCGGGGCGAGACCGGCCACCACGGAGCCGCGGGCCGACCGGGTGAGGCGGGCGGAGCCGGCGAGGCGGGCCAACCTGACGAGGCGGGCCAACCCGGCGATGCCGGCGGGCTCGGTGAGGCGGGCGGGCTCGGTGAGGCGGGGGAGATGTTCCGGGTGTGGGCGATCCGCGAGACGAGCCGTACGCGGGTGCGCGCGCGGCTCCGCGACCAGCGTCCCGCGGGCGTGTCCGACGAGGTGGCGGCCGAGGTGTCGGGCCGTACGCCGGCCGACTACGTGGCCATCCAGCTCAATGAGGCCAAGCAGCGCCACCGGCCCCCGGCGGAGCCGCCCGCCGGCATCGAGACGCCCGCCCGGCGCTGGTCCCCGCTGCCGCTGGCCGCCGCGCTGGTCCCGTTCGTGGCGCTGCTGGTGCTGATCCCGCTGGGCTGACCCGTTGGCGTGGGCCGCATCGGGCATGAAGAACCCTCGGGGGTGAACGACGTGAGCGATGGAGCGTACGAGGCCGCCGCCCGGGACTGGCTCGACCAGGACCCGGACCCGGAGACCCGCGACGAGCTGCGCTGGCTGCTGGACACCGGAGACGCCGGGAGCCCCGCGGCCTCCACGAATGCCGGGGCCTCCGCGGATGCTGGGGGCGCCGCGGATGCTGGGGGCGCCGCAGGCCCCGGGGACTCCGCGGAGCTCGCCGACCGCTTCGGCGCCCGCCTGGAGTTCGGCACCGCCGGGCTGCGCGGCGAGCTCGGCGCCGGCCCGAATCGGATGAACCGGGTCACCGTGATGCGCGCCGCGGCCGGCCTCGCCGCTTGGCTGAACGCGCAGAGCACCGCCTCCGCCGTGGTGATCGGATACGACGCTCGGCACAAGTCCGACGTGTTCGCGCGGGACACCGCCGCCGTGCTCAGCGGCGCGGGCATCGCCGCGATGGTGCTACCCAGGCCGCTCCCCACGCCGGTGCTCGCGCACGCCGTCCGCCACCTCGGCGCGGACGCCGGCGTGATGGTCACGGCCAGCCACAACCCACCACGGGACAACGGCTACAAGGTCTACGTGGCCGACGGCGCACAGATCATCCCGCCGGTGGACGCCCAGATCAGCGCGGCCATCGACCGGGTCGGCCGGGTCGACGAGCTGCCGCTCGGCGAGGAGTGGCAGACCCTCGACGACGGCATCGTGACGGCGTACGAGGACGCGCTGGACCGGCTCCCGCTCGGCGACGCGCGCGACATCTCCACCGTCTACACCCCGATGCACGGCGTCGGCCGGGACGTGCTGCTGGAGGCGTTCGCACGCGCCGGTTACCCCACCCCGCGCGTCGTGCCGGAGCAGGGCGACCCCGACCCGGACTTCCCGACCGTCGCCTTCCCGAACCCGGAGGAGCCCGGCGCCATGGACCTGGCGCTCGCCCTCGCCGAGCGCACCGGGATGGAGCTGGTGCTCGCCAACGACCCGGACGCGGACCGGGTGGCGGTCGCGGTCGAGGGCCGGCTGCTCAGCGGGGACGAGGTCGGCGGACTGCTCGCCGAGCACGTGCTGCGGCACACCTCGGGGGAGGACCGGCTCGTCGCCACCACGATCGTGTCGTCCTCACTGCTGCGCCGGATCGCCGCCGCGCACAGGGTGCGGTACGCGGAGACGCTCACCGGCTTCAAGTGGCTGGCCCGCGCCGGCGGGCCCGGCGACCGGCCGGTGTTCGCGTACGAGGAGGCGCTCGGCTACTGCCTGGGCGGCGACGGCGGGCGGCCGGTGCACGACAAGGACGGCATCGGCGCGGCGCTGGCGGTCGCGGGGCTGGCCGCGGAGGCGAAGCGCGCGGGCCGTACGCTGCGGGACCTGCTGGACGAGCAGGCGGAGCGGTACGGGCTGTACGCCACCCGGCAGGTGTCCGTCCGGGTGACGGACCTGGCGGAGATCGACACGGTGATGCGCCGGCTGCGCAGGGAGCCCCCGGCCCAGGTGGGCGACCGGAAGGTGCTCGCCGCCGAGGACCTCGCCACTGGTCCGGATGGCCTGCCCCCCGCGGACGTGCTCCGCTACCGCCTGGACGGCGAGGCCCGGCTGATCGTCCGCCCTTCCGGCACAGAACCCAAACTCAAGGCCTACCTCGAGGTCGTCGAGCACGTCCCCAACGGGGACGTCACGGCGACCCGCCGCGAAGCCACCACCCACCTCGACACCCTCGAAAACGCCGTACACACCCTCACCACCCCCTAACCAAGATCAACAAATTGGGGTGCGGGGTTAGAGGTGGTCGACGATCTTGTAGAGGAGGTCGCCGAGGTGGGCGGCGGAGGCACGGCCGGCCTCCAGCACCTCCTCGTGGTCCAGCGGGTCCCCACCGAGCCCGGCCGCGACGTTCGTGACCAGCGAGATGCCGAGCACCCGCGCGCCGCCCTCGCGGACCGCGATCGTCTCCAGCGTCGTCGACATGCCGACGAGGTCCGCGCCCATCGTCCGGAGCATCCGGATCTCCGCCGGCGTCTCGTACTGCGGGCCGCGCAGCTGCGCGTACACACCCTGGGCCAGGGACGGGTCCGCCATCCGGGCGAGGTCCCGCACGTGCGGGTCGTACGCGTCCGTGAGGTCCACGAACGAGGGACCGGTCAGCGGCGAGGCCCCGGTCAGGTTCAGGTGGTCGCTGATCAGGATGGGCTGCCCCACCTGGAAGTCGGCGCGCAGCGAGCCCGCCGCGTTCGTCAGCACCACGGTGGACACGCCCGCCGCGATCGCGGTACGCACGCCGTGCACCACCGCGTCCGGGCCGTGGCCCTCATACAGGTGGGTCCGGCCCAGGAGGACCAGGACCCGCTTCCCACCGAAGGGCAGGGCGCGGATCCGGCCCGCGTGCCCCTCGACCGCGGGTGGGGTGAATCCGGGGAGATCCGTGACCGCGAACTCGTGATCCGGCTCGCCCAGCGCGTCGGCCGCGTCGACCCAGCCGGACCCCATGACCAGGGCCACGTCATAACCGTCGGCTCCGGTCTTGGACCGCAGCGATTCGGCGGCCTGCTGGGCCTTCGGATACGCATCATTGTTCACGGATACGGAGGTTACCCAACGTAATGGATGACTTGGAACCGGAGGGACCCTGAGAAGGCCATGAGATCCCGCGGTTGACAGGCCCCGGGTGAGTCAAGTCAGGCGTCGAGCGACCGGCAGGGCCGGGACCGCAGCTCCGCCACGTAGTCGTCCGGCGCCCCGGCGCGTTCCGCGGCCTCCGCGAGAAGCCCCAGGTAGTGAGCGGACGGCAGGCCACCCTCGTAACCGTTGAGCGCGTACGACCAGGCCGTCACGTCACCGTCCAGCGTGGTGACCCGGACGCGCAGCTTCACGTACACGCCGAGATCCGTCCCCTCCCAGGCGTCGAGCTGTGGCTCGTCCCAGTCCGGAACGTCGTATACCGCGACGAATACGTGCGAATCGGCATCTTCACAGACGGTGACGAGGGAACCGTCCCAGCCGAGGTCCTCACCGCCGAACGTGAGCCGCCAGCCCTCCAGCCACCCGGTGCCCCACAGCGGCGAGTGCGGAGCGCGCTTGGCCATCTGCTCGGGATCGAGATTGCTCCCGTACGCGGCATAGAAGGGCACGAGGGAAGCGTACGAGATGCCACCCGCCTCCGCGGGGGAACCCCGCCCCACCCCGGCGTGGTGCCCCCGGAGCGTGCGCGGCGCGCGTGCGGGGGAAGGGGGCGAGTGGCCACCGGTACGCTGGGGAGCGATCGTCCATGAGGAGTGTTGGCACGTGACGCGGGTCGTGATCATCGGCGGAGGTCCCGGCGGCTATGAGGCGGCCCTGGTGGGCGCTCAGCTCGGGGCGGAGGTCACCGTCGTCGACTACGAGGGGCTCGGCGGCGCGAGCGTGCTCACCGACTGCGTGCCCAGCAAGACGATGATCACCACCTCGGTGCGGATGAGCAACCTGGCCGACGCGCCGAAGGTGGGCGTGCGGTTCGACGGCGGGCCGGACGGTCAGGCCGGCGGCGCCGTGGTCGACCTGCCCACCGTGAACACCCGGGTCAAGGCGCTGGCCAAGGCCCAGTCGCGGGACATCGCGACCCGGATCGCCGCCGAGGGCGTGGAGATCGTGCAGGGCCATGCGCGGCTGGTCGACCCGCGCATCGTCGCGGTGGGGGATCGCCGGATCAACGCGGACGTCGTCCTCGTCGCCACCGGCGCGCACCCGCGGGTGCTGCCCGGCGCCGAGCCCGACGGCGAGCGCATCCTCAACTGGCGGCAGCTCTACGATCTGAAGGCGCTCCCGGAGGAGCTGATCGTGGTCGGCTCCGGCGTCACCGGCGCCGAGTTCGCGGGGGCGTACCAGTCGCTCGGCTCCAACGTCACGCTCGTCTCCTCGCGCGACCGCGTCATGCCAGCCCAGGACCCGGACGCCGCGCGGGTGCTGGAGGAGGTCTTCCGCCGTCGCGGCATGGCGGTGCTCGGGCGGAGCCGCGCCGCCGGGGTGAAACGCACCGACCACGGCGTCGTCGTCACGCTCGAGGACGGCCGTACGGTCGAGGGCTCCCACTGCCTGATGACGGTCGGCATGGTGCCCAACACCCGGGAGATCGGCCTGGCGGAGATCGGCGTACGGCTCGACGAGCGCGACTTCGTGCGCGTCGACCGGGTCTCCCGGACCTCGGTGCCGTCGGTGTACGCGGCCGGCGACTGCACCGGCGTCAACATGCTGACCTCGGTGGCCGCCATGCAGGGCCGGATCGCCATGTGGCACGCCCTCGGCGAGGCCGTGCAGCCGCTCCGCCTCTCCACAGTGGCGTCCACCGTGTTCACGGACCCGGAGATCGCGGCCGTCGGCGTCACCCAGACCCAGGTGGACGAGGGCGAGGTCGAGGCCCGGTCCGTGACGCTGCCGCTGGACACGAACCCGCGGGCGAAGATGCAGGGCTTCCGCGGCGGGTTCGTGAAGCTGTTCTGCCGGCCCGCCACCGGGATCGTGATCGGCGGGGTCGTCGTCGCCCCCCGGGCCAGCGAGCTCATCCTCGCCATGTCGCTCGCCGTGCAGCAGAAGCTCACCGTGGACGAGATGGCGCACTCGTTCGCCGTCTACCCCTCGATGTCGGGGAGCGTCACTGAGGCGGCCCGCTCCCTCATGCAGGCGACCCCCGAGTAGCGCGTCAGAGGTGGTCGGCCAGCTGGAAGCTGAGCCGGCCGAAGGAGACCATGTCGCCCACGTTCACCGGGGTGGGCTTGGTGATCCGCCAGCCGTTGACCCGGGTGCCATTGGTGGAGCCGAGGTCGACGACCACCCAGCGGCCTTTCTGCAGGTGGAAGTCCGCGTGGTAGCGGGACACCCCGTCGTCGCCGAGCCGCAGGTCGCAGTCGGGGGACCGGCCCACCGTGAGCCGCTGTGCCCCGCCGGACGGCAGCACCAGGCGCGGCAGCTTGCCGCGCCGCCACGCGGTCTGCATCCGGCGGGAGAACGCCGAGGCCGCCTCCACCATCGTGGCGAACCGGTCCACCGCGCTCGTCGAGGCGGGCGCCGCCCGGGCGGGGAGGGCGGCGTCGGGCAGGTCACGCAGCAGCCCGTCCAACTCGTCCCGGGTGCGCGCGTGCAGCGCCACGTCGAGCCGGGCGACGAACGTGTCCTGGGAGATCCGCCCCTCGGCGAGCCGCTCGCGCAGCACGGAGACCGTACGGTCCCGCTCGGCGTCCGAAGCGCGAACCGCAACGAGCCTGGTCGGGTCCGTCTCCATATGTCGAGTATCCCCGCCCCTGCCGCCGTCTCAAATACGGGGAAGGAAGTTCCGGCCGCGACCCGCGCGTTCCGCCGGAAATTCCCTCCCCGTACGGGTGTGGGCCGCGGCTAGAAGTCGCCTCCGCCGAAGTCCCCGCCGCCGAAGTCGCCGAAGCCGCCGAAGTCGCCTCCGCCCCCGAAGTCGCCTCCGCCTCCGCCGTCCTGCATGCCGGCGTCGTAGCCGCCCATGCCGAAGCCACCGAAACCGCCGGTGAGCATGGAGCCGATCATCATGCCGGCGAACATTCCGCCGAACATGTCACCGAAGCCGCCGTAGTACCCGCCCGCGTACGGCGCGTACGCCGGGCCGGCCTGGTAGTACGGCATGCGGCGGCCGCCGCCGACCTCGACCATGCGCGCGTCGGGGTCGTACCCGGCGAGCACGGCCTCGGCGTCGGCCGCGCAGGCCGGCACCGAGCGTGGCGCGCCGCCCGGGGGCGCCCACATGACGTCCTGCGCGGACGGGCCGTGGTTCGGGTTGAAGAAGCAGGGCGCGCGCCGCTCCGGCACGGGATCACCGGCGAGCCGGGAACGGGTGGCGGTCATGAAGTACCGCCCGTCCTCCAGCGCCTCGGTGACCGGCTTCAGCTGCTCCGGACGCTGCGCCGCCTCCAGCGAGCCCTTCGCCCGGTCGTAGGAGTCCATCGCCCGGGTGTAGTCCTGCCGGGTGTCCGGGTCGAGGTCGCTGCGGGTCAGGTCGATGTCCAGCCCGGCGATGTCCTCGCCGAGGCGGGTCACGTCCTCTTCGGCGACGTTCTTGACCTTGGCCATCTCCTCGGCCTCGCGCGCCATCCGCTGCTTGCGGGAGCGGTACAGGAAGAACCCGCCTCCGATGAGGCCGAGCACGAGTACGCCGATCAGGATCGAACCAGCCATCGATCCACCTCCAGAGGCAGCGTTCGAGCTGCCGCCGTTCTCCTCATCGACAAGCCCGATGAACTCCACCAGCTTGTCGGTCTGCGTGTCGCCCGCAGTGGAGGCCTTCTCGACCAACTGGTTCAGTTCCTGGGTCGACAGGGTGTCCGACAGGGCGATCAGGTCATTGCCGAACAGCCCGGCGTAGGTGCCCCCGGCTCCCACCTGCTGCTGCACGGTGTCGAGGAACTGATGCGCCTGCTGGGGCGAGGACACCTCTCGGGGTCCGATGATCGCCAGATGGACCGGCGGATCGGCCTTGGCGAGGGTCTCCTTGAGGCGTTGCTCGGAATCGCCTGGCACCTGGGAACTCATGGCCGGGTCGATGTAGAGCCGCCCGTTCTTCATCGCGGTGGCGGCCGCGCTCGGGTCGGGTGCGGCGGCCAGCGCGGGCGCTGCGCCGAAGAAGAGTGTGAGCAGGGCCGCGGCCGATGCGAGCAGCGCGGACCGTACGAAGCGGCGGTTCATGTTCGTAGTCTGCCTCCTTCGAACTGTGGGACGAACAAGGACGCTCAGTTGTTCCGGCCCAGCCGATATCGGTCACCCCGCAGGATGGGCCGGACCAGGTCGTCGCGGAGCGCGCCGTACCCGGTGGCGGCCCAGACGCTGCGCTCCGCGGGTACTTCGAACTACGGCACCTCGCGCCCGTCGAGCTCGTCGGCCAGCACCTCGGGTGCCCGCCGGCCCCTGATGGCCTGCGCGCAGTCGTGGCACGCCCGTACCTTCAGTCTGCGCCTCTGACCCAGCGGACGCCACACCACCTGCTGTTTCGAGTCGCCGTGCAGCGGGTTGAAGAAGCACGGCGGCACGGGTTCGGCCGCGTCCCGCCCGGCGGCGCGGGCCACCGCGGCGGCGTGCGCGCGCCGGCCCTGGTCGATCAGCACGAGCGCGCCGGCCAGGTCGGGGACGCCGGCGGCGTCATCGAGCACGGGCGTGTTGAGCGGGTTCGGGCTCTCCGGGGCGGCCGCGGGGGCGGTCCGGAGCAGCTCGGCGAGGCGGAGCAGGCGCGGGCCCGCCGTACGGGGTGTCGCCTCGTCGTCCAGCGGGATCCGGGCCACGTCGTCCGGGACGGCCACCTCGCGCGGCACGCCGAACGCGACGGCTTCGATCTCGGCGTCCTCGTCGGCCACCAGGTAGACGCCGTCGCGGCCCAGCCGGTCGTGCAGCGCGTGCAGGAACGCGTCGCCCTCGCCCTCGCCCTCGGACTCGTCGTCGGTGGTGAGCGGGACGACCACGGTGTAGACGGGCACTCCGGTGGCTGCCAGCGCGCGGGCCGCCGGGGCCCGCTCCTCGGCCGGCAGGGCGTGCGCGGCCTCCGGGTCCACGTAGAAGGGGTCGCCGCGCAGCGCACCCGCGATCCGGTCCAGCCGGTCGGCGCCGGCGGCTGGGGACACGGCGGCGCCGACCCGGGCGGTCCCGGCAGCTGCGGCGGGGGTCGCGGCGGCGATCACCGGGGCGGTCCCGGCGGGGGTCGCGGCGGCGATCACCGGGGCGGTCTCGGCGGCCGCGGCGGGGTCGCGGCGGCGATCACCCGGGCGGTCCCGACGGCCGCGGCGGCGGCGGATGCGGCGGCGATCACCGGGGCGGGCGCGGCGGTGCTCACCCGGGCGGTCCCGGCGGCCATGGCGAGCGCGGTGGCGAGCATCCGTGTCCTCATCGGCCGCCCTTCCGCTTCTTCTCGCGCCTCGCCTTGGACTTCCGCACCTTGGCGCGGCGTGCGGCGAGCGTGCCCACGCCGGCCGCGGCGAGCCTGCGGCGCCGCCTCCGCTCGGCGAGGACGAACGTGCCGATGGCCGCGACCACCGACGCGCCCAGGAACGCCCCGGTCATGATCTGGTCCTGCCGCCGGTCCGCGGCCTCGTACGCGCTCTCGTGGGCGTCACGGTCCAGGTTCTCCACCCGTTCCCGCAGGCCCGGGGCGTGCACGAGCTCGGTGAAGCGGACGAAGTGGTCGGCCGCGCCGTCCGTCTCACACAGCGCCACGTGCTCGGCGTCGCGTACGGGGAGGGCGGACTCGGCGCCGTACTGGCGTACGTACGCGCTGATGCCGTCCGTGTCGCCCACGTAGTACACGCCGTCCCGGCCGAGCCGGTCGCGGAGCAGGGCGAGCAGGTCCTCCCGGGCGTCCGGCACGATCACCACGTACGCGGGTACGCCCAAGGTGGCCGCAGCCTCCCTGAGCCGGGGCGCCGCGGCGGGGGTGATCTCGCGGACCGCGTTGTCCGACACGTACACCGGGTCCTGCCGCAGCCGGGCCGCGAGGTGGTCGGCGAGGTCGTCCGCGTACGCGGGGGAGGCCGCCGGGACGAGCGCCGTGAGCGCCGCCCCCGTGAGCACCGCCCCCGTGAGCACCGCCCCCGTGAGCACCGCCCCCGTGAGCGCCGCCCCCGTGAGCGCCGCCCCCGTGAGCGCCGCCCCCGTGAGCGCCGCCCCCGTGAGCGCCGCCCCCGTGAGCGCGAGCGACCGCCCGGCCGCCCGCAGCCTCGCAGTGAGCAGCCTCATCTGCGGAGAAAGGGGTGCGGGGCATGCCGGACAAAATACCGGTGCCCGCCGGATCCCGTGCCCCGCAGGGGATTCCCCGGCGGTCAGTCCTTGATCTCGCAGATGGACTGTCCGCTGGTGACGGCCTGGCCGACCTCGACGGAAAGCCCGGTGACGGTGCCGTCCTTGTGCGCCGCGATGGGCTGCTCCATCTTCATCGCCTCGAGCACGACGATCGGGTCGCCCGCCGACACGGTCGACCCGTCCTCGGCGACGACCTTGACGATCGTCCCCTGCATCGGGCTGACCAGCGCGTCGCCCCCCACGCTCGCGCCGCCGCCGGCGCTCTTGCCGCGCTTGCGCGGGCCCGGCGCCGAGCCCTCCGGAGCCGCCGCGCCGAGCCCGCCGGGCAGCACGACCTCGATCCGCTTGCCGCCGACCTCCACGGTCACGCGCTCGCGCGCGGGCGCCTCCGCGGTCCCGGCCGCGCCCTCGTACGGCGCGATGGTGTTCTCGAACTCCGTCTCGATCCACCGGGTGTGGACGGTGAACGGCCCCTCGGCCGGCGCGAACGCCGGGTCGTCCACCACCGCGCGGTGGAACGGGATGACGGTCGGCATGCCCTCGACCTCGAACTCCGCGAGCGCCCGCCGGGCCCGCTCCAGCGCCTGCCGCCGGTCGGCGCCGGTCACCACAAGCTTGGCGATCATCGAGTCGAACACCTGGGGCACGGTCTGACCGGCCTCGAAGCCGGTGTCCAGGCGCACGCCGGGCCCGGACGGCGTACGCCAGCCGGTGATCGTGCCGGGCGCGGGCAGGAAGTTGCGGCCCGCGTCCTCGGCGTTGATCCGGAACTCGATGGAGTGGCCGCGCAGGGCCGGGTCGTCGTACCCGAGCGGCTCGCCCTCGGCGATGCGGAACATCTCCCGGACCAGGTCGACGCCGGCCACCTCCTCGGTGACCGGGTGCTCGACCTGCAGCCGGGTGTTGACCTCGAGGAAGGAGATGGTGCCGTCGGCGCCGACGAGGAACTCGCACGTGCCCGCGCCGACATAGCCCGCCTCCTTCAGGATCGCCTTGGAGGAGGAGTAGAGGAGGGCGACCTGCTCGTCGCTCAGGTACGGGGCCGGCGCCTCCTCCACGAGCTTCTGGTGCCGTCGCTGCAGGGAGCAGTCCCGGGTGGAGACGACCACGACGTCGCCGTGCGTGTCGGCGAGGCACTGCGTCTCGACGTGCCGGGGCTTGTCCAGGTACCGCTCGACGAAGCACTCGCCGCGGCCGAAGCTCGCGACGGCCTCGCGTACGGCGGAGTCGTACAGGTCCGGGATCTCCTCCAGCGTGCGGGCCACCTTGAGGCCGCGCCCGCCGCCGCCGAAGGCCGCCTTGATGGCGATCGGCAGGCCGTGCTTCTCGGCGAACGCGACGACCTCGGCGGGGCCGGAGACCGGGTCGGCGGTGCCCGCGACCAGGGGCGCTCCCACCTTCTGCGCGATGTGGCGGGCCTGCACCTTGTCGCCGAGCGCCTGGATGGCGGACGGCGGCGGGCCGATCCAGGTGAGCCCGGCGTCGATCACGGCCTGGGCGAAGTCGGCGTTCTCGGCGAGGAAGCCGTAGCCGGGGTGGACGGCGTCGGCGCCGGAGTCGCGGGCCACGCCGAGGATCTTGTCGATGGCTAGGTAGCTGTCCGCGGCGGTCTGCCCGCCCAGCGCGTAGGCCTCGTCGGCGGCGCGGACGTGCAGCGCGTCGAGATCGGGCCCGGCGTACACGGCGACCGAGGCAAGGCCCGCGTCGGTGCAGGCACGGGCCACCCGCACGGCGATCTCGCCCCGGTTGGCGATCAGAACCTTCTGCACTGGACGACTCCTCCTTCGACCACACGAGTCTAGAGCCGACCCACCCTCGAACCACGTTCGGGCTCCACCTACCCGCTGGAAGACAAGACGGTCGGGGCGCACCTCGCCCGGCGACCCGCTTGCCGTCAGCTCCGAGCCCATCATCTGAAGGACGAGCATGCCCCCGCCCCCGAAGCCCCGTGATCGCAGTGGCTACGCCTCCGCGCACACCGCCCAGGTGAGATCCGCCTGCCTGACGGTTGCGGTGACTCTTGGCGCCCTCATGGATGACCTGTGTGTCGTCGGAGGCCTCGTCCCCGGCCTGCTCATCGATCAGGAGAGCGTCCCGGACCCGGATTGCGCGCACGCCGGAACGAGCGATCTCGATATCGGCCTCGCGCTCGGAGTGCTGGACGGCCGCCGATACAGCCAGATCAGCCATCGGCTCCGCCAGGAGGGCACAAAGCAAACCGATTCAGGAGTGAACACCGAGGTGAGGGCTCAGGTGAGCTCGGCCCCGCGCCTCTCGGGGAGGACGGCCACCGCGAGCATGTCGATCGCGTACAGCACCGCCAGCATCGCGATCGCGAGCCCGAACCCGTTCGACTCCGCGATCAGCGCGAACACGATCGGCGCGAAGCCGCCCACCGCACGCCCCAGGTTGAACAGCACGTTCTGCGCCGTCGCCCGCGCCGCGGTGGGGTAGAGCTCGGCCATCAGGGCGCCGTACCCGCCGAGCATGCCGTTGACGAAGAGGCCGAGCACGGCGCCGCCGATCAGCAGCGCGCCGGGCGTGCCGAGCTGGGAGTAGACGAGCACGCTCACGATCGCGCCGGCCTGGAAGATCCAGAACGACGGCTTGCGGCCGATCCGGTCGGCGATCCGGCCGAAGATCGGCATTCCGACGATCATCCCGGCGATGGTGACGGCCGTCCACACGCCCGACTTCGTCAGGCTGAAGCCCAGCGTCTCGCCCAGGTACGTGGGCATCCACGTCATGATCCCGTAGTAGCCGAAGGTCTGGACGGAGCAGAGCACGAGGACGGCGAGGCTGGTGACGGCCGTACGTCGGTCCACCACGAGCAGCCGCAGCGGCGACGGCCCACCCCGCGGACGCGCCTTCTGCTGCTCGACGAACTTCTCCGGCTCGTGCAGCGTACGGCGCAGCACCCACGCGAGCAGCGCCGGGATCGCGCCGATCACGAACAGCGCCCGCCATCCCCAGGCGGCGATGATCGGCCCGGCCACCAGCACGCCGAGCAGCGTGCCGAACTCCCCGCCGAGGCCGAGGCCGGCGATGAACCGGAAGATCACCAGCTGGGTGTGGTCCACCAGGGCGCGCGTGGGCGACTGCTTCTTGACGTCCGTCGCGGGACTCTCGGCCGGCTGCTCCGGGGGAAGGGCCGTCTCTTGGGACATCAAGCCTCCTTGCTGACGTGGCGCTCAGGGAGGTGGACGCCACCGTTTTCGTCTACATGGAAATAGCGTTCCACGTGGGAAACTCTCTCCCGGCCCTCCCGTAGGACCTGTGGGTATGTCACCCGGTGACGACGATGGGGGAGGACGGCATGGCACAGGACAGGCAACGGGTGGTGCTGGACACCGACGGCGGTGTGGACGACCTCGCCGCACTCTGGTTTCTCGCCACGCATTCCGAGGTGGATCTGCTCGCCGTCGTCGCCACCGCCGGGGCCCGTCCCGCCTCGCTGACCGCGCGTAACGCGATCCTCCTGCTCGACCTGGTGGAACGGCCGGACGTACCGGTCGTGCTGGGGGGATCCGGGCCCATCGGGCCCGTCCCGGGGATCGCGCCGGTGGAGATGCACGGCGCGGAGGGGCTGGGGTCGTTGCGGCCGTGGGAGCCGAGCCGTGGGCCCGTACGGGCGACCGCGGAGGAGCTCCTCACCGACCTCACCGCACGCGAACCCGCAACGCTGATCACCACCGGCCCGTTGAGCACCGCCGCCGCGCTGATCGACACCGCGGTACGGCTGAACGCCCCGGTCGTGATGGGCGGGGTGATCCGCCGGGCGGGCAACGCGCTGCCTCGCGCCGAGGCCAACATCGCCCGCGACCCGTCCGCGGCGGCGCAGGTCGTGGGGCATCCGTGGCCGTCACCGGGCCGGCTCGTACCGCTCGACGTGACGATGACCACCACGCTCGGCCCCGCCGAGCTCGCCGCGCTCGAGGTCGCCGGGACGGCCGGCGCCACCCTGCGGCGGATGCTCGACCACTACCGGAGCTACGCGCCCGATCCCGGCAACTTCCCCTGCCACGACCTGTTCACCGCGATGCTCGCGGTAGAGCCGTCGCTGGCCGCGTACGAGCCCCTGCCCCTCCGCGTCGACACCGGCGAGTCCGCCGCCTGGGGGATGACGGTCGCCGACCTGCGCCCGGCCCGCACGAACGTGTCCGCGGAGCAATGGCCCACCTGGCAGATCGCCACCCACCCCGACACGCACCGCTTCCGCGCCGCCCTCCGCCAGGCCGCCATCCCCAACGACCGCTGAGGGGCGGCTCGGACTTAGCGGCGCACTCGAGCGGCGATGGCCTGGGCATCGCCTCGATCAACATGTCGACCCCGACGGACAACCACGGATCCGGCAGGGTCGCCTGCAGACAACGAGCAATCCCCGGCCACTCAGAAGGCCGGAGTGGCGGCGAGTGGGGTGGCGGCGGGGGGAGCCGAGCTGGAGGGGTGCGGGCGGGTCTATCAGCTTGCCGTGCCTGGAGTCTCGGAGGGTCAGGCCAGAGTCTGACCGGGCGCGATCGAGTCCCCGGTGTGGGCGCGCTAGGGGAGGGCTAGTTGGACGGGGGTGGTGCGGCCGTGGTGGGCGAAGAGGGCGCGGCCGGCCGGGCCGGGTGGGAGGTTGCGAGGGAGGCGTACGCCCAGCAGGTCGCCGTCGGCGGGGTCGCGTACGGCCAGCAGCAGCCCGTGGCGGCTGCGGCGGGCGGTGACGGTGAAGCCGCCGTACGTGCTCGCGAGGTCGTCGGTGGTGCCGGCGACGATCATGCCGTGTTCGGCGTCGCGGCCGGAGACGAGGATCTTGTCCAGCTCGGGGCCGAGGGCGGAGTCCGACAGCAGCTCCGCGTCGTCGACCACGACGACGTAGCGGTCGTGGCCGGCGATCGCCTCCGTGAGGCGTTCCGGGGAGGACTCGGCGCCGAGGACGTCCAGGACGCCGTCGGTGCCGGTGAGGTCGCGCAGCGGGGAGCGGCGGGGGGTCACGCAGACCACGGGGACGCCGCGGTCCAGCAGGACCCGGGTCATGGTGATCAGCGTCGTGGAGCGGCCGGAGCGGGGCGGGCCGGCGACCGTGAAGCCGGGGCCGTCGAAGGAGAGGTCCACGCCCAGCGGCGCCAGTTCGTCGCCGCCGACGCCGAACACCGTCCACAGCGGCCCGCCGGAGCCCGCGTCCTCGTACGGAGTCAGGGCCAGCGCGTCGGCCAGCGTCACCCGGGCGGGCAGTTCGTCCACCCGGAGCGGCCGGTTCGGCAGCGGTTCCCGCGCGTACCGCGCCCGCGACGCCTCGGCGAGCGCGTGCAACGCGGCCACCTGGCCCGCCCCTGACGGATCGGCGCCCTGTGGCGGGACCGGTTGCCGAGGGTGGCCGAAGGATCCGGCACCACGCGACGGAGTCACCGGGCTGGGAGCGGGAGCGGCACCGTGCGGTCCGGGCCTGGCGGCCGGGACGCCTTCCGGTGGGGTCACCAGGCGAGGGCCGGCGGAGGCGGATACAGCCGGGCCGAGGAGGGCGATCTGCGACTCCTCGGGCCCGTCAGGGCCGGGGCGGAGGACGCGTCCGGGAGGCTGGTCGGAGGGGAGCTCGCGTACGGCGATGCCGGCGGCGATCGCGTCGTCGGGGTCGGCGAAGGGGAGCAGCAGGCGATCGTCGAAGACCGTGGAGATCTGGCCGCGGAACAGGGACCGATCCCCGGTGGTGACCGCGCGCAGCCCCACACCCGGGCCCTCGCGCAGCAGGTGCAGGTACGCGTCGATCAGCCGGCCGTAGTCGTAGTTCTCGAACGCCGCGAAGAACCCCTCCCAGCGGTCCAGCAACAACAGCATCCACGGCAGCCGGTCCTCCGGCGCCGCGGCCGCCCGCTGCTCGGCGAGCCCGGCGTGGCCCTGGGCGGCGAGCAGCTGCTGCCGGCGGGTCACCTCGGCGCTCAACCGCGCCAGCAGCCGGCCCACCCGCTCGGTCTGCTCCCGGGTGACGACCGCGCCGCAGTGCGGCAGCCGCAGCAGCGGCAGCAGCGCGCTCCCGCCGCAGTCGATCGCGTACAGGTGCACGTCCGCGGGCGAGGTGTACGCCGCGACCGCGCCGGCCAGCGTCCGTAGCAAGGTCGTACGGCCCGAGCGCGCCGCCCCGGCCACCGCCAGGTGCCCGCCCCCGGCCAGATCCAGGGTGAGCGGCCGACGCGCCTGCTCCGACGGCAGGTCGGTCAGCCCGATCGGCAACCCCGCCACCTCGTCGCCGACCCCGACACCGGCCCCGGCCGCCGCCCTAAGGCCGTGCCCGCCACCCGCCTCCCCGGTCGAGAAGGACCTGCCACCGGGCCCGCCGACGCCGGCGTCATGGAGGGCGGGCGGCTCGTGGCCGGATTCGGCCGGGAATGCGGTCGGCGTGGGCAGATCGTCGAGGGTCAGGACCGAGGGCAGCGGCGGGAGCCAAGGAGAATGCGGCCGGTCGAGGCCCAGACGGCGCGACGCCTCACTGACCGCCTCCACCAGTGCCTGCAGGTCGGTCTCCCCAGGGTCGCCCGGCTCCTCCACGACCGCGTGCGAGGGAAGCGGCCGGCCGAGCGCACGGAACGACAGCGGTGTGACCGCCACCGGCACCATCGCACCCGCACCGGGCCGGCGGCCGCCGATACGGGCGGACTGCACGGCCGTCAGCGAGTGCGCACCGGACCGTACGTACGCCCGCCCCGGCGCCGACCTGGGGATCCGCGAGGCGTCCGGTACGTCGATGATGTCGCTGGACTCCTCCGGATCGGTGACCCGCAGCGCGATCCGCAGATTCGTGTTGGCCCGGATGTCCGCCGAGACCACGCCCGCGGGCCGCTGCGTGGCGAGGATCATGTGCACGCCGAGCGACCGGCCCCGCTGCGCGATGCCGACGAGCCCGGACACGAAGTCCGGCAGCTCCGCGACCAGCGCGGCGAACTCGTCCACGATCAGCACCAGCCGGGGCAATGAGGGCGGTGCGGCGGCGTCCCCGACCGGCGGCCGCCCCTGCCGGGCCCGGGCCGACATCCGCGCGGCGCGCGCCTCCTGGTAGTCCTCGATGTCCTTGGCCCCGGCCGCGTACAGGATCTCCTCGCGGCGCCGCAGCTCGGCCGAGAGCGAGTCGAGCGCCCGCTGGGTGAGGTGCGCGTCCAGGTCGCTGACCATGCCGACTGTGTGCGGCAGCCGCGCGCAGTCGGCGAACGCGCTGCCGCCCTTGTAGTCGATCAGTACGAAGTTCATCGCGTCCGGCCGGTTCGCCACCGCGAGTCCGGCGATCAGCGTCTGGAGCAGCTCGGACTTGCCCGCGCCGGTGGTCCCGGCGATCAGCCCGTGCGGGCCGTCCATCCGCAGGTCCAGCGTGAACGGCCCGTCCGCGGCCATCCCGACCGGCACGTTCGTGGCCGGCCCGAGCGCCCAGCGCTGCGCGACCGCGTCCGCGTCGGGGTCGGGCATGCGCAGCATGTCGAGCAGCCGTACGGACCCGGGCAGCGCCCCCTCGTCGTCCTCCCGCGAGGTGTCCCGTACGGGCGACAGGCACCGCGC
This sequence comes from Streptosporangiales bacterium, assembly GCA_009380095.1. Lineage (GTDB taxonomy): Bacteria > Actinomycetota > Actinomycetes > Streptosporangiales > Streptosporangiaceae > WHSL01. The sequence continues at coordinate 28,420 of WHSL01000049.1, forward strand.
CGTCCGCTCGCACCACGCCGGGGCGACCAGGTCCGGGAGCACCGCGCCGATCGCCTCCAGCCCGGCGCCGCGCAGCCGCAGCCGTCCCTCCCCACTGGACGGCACCTCCGCGACCACCGCGCACTCCTCCGGCAGCAGCCGCTCCGCCTCGTCCAGGCAGAGCGCGTACACGCCGACTGAAGGCCCCTGCTTCAGTACCTGCGGCATGCCGGGCAGCCGCCGCAGCGATCCCGCACCGTCCAGCACGACGAGCACGTCGTACGGCACCCCGGGCCGTCCGCCGCCGAACCCCGCCGGGGTCGCGGAACGGGTCCGCGCGGAGACCAGGTCGGCCAGCTCGGTGGCCCGCCGCGCCGCCGTCTCCGGGTCGGTGCCGACGAGTGCCACGCAGGACTCGTCCTCGCGCGGGCGGGTGTGCGGGAGCCAGCGCACCCAGTCCCAGTCGTCCGCGGCGGCCGGGTCGGAGCCGAGCACCACGATGGTGAGATCGCGCGGCGAGTGCAGTACGGCGGCCTGCGCGACGAGCCACCCGGCCAGCGCGCGGGACCGTACCCGCTCGCCCGCGAGCCCGGCCACGCCCACGTCGGCGAGCCCGAACGTCACCGGTACGAGACGGGACGCCGGCGCCGGTGGGAGCTCCGCGTCGTGGTCGGCGCCGCGCTCGGGGACGAGGTCCACCTCGGTGGCCTGGTCGGCGAGCCCGACCCGCAGCCGGAGCGCGTCGGGATCGGTACGCCGCCGCTCCCACAGCCGCCGTCGCGGTCCGGTCGCGGTGAGCAGCACCTCCGCCGGGTCGGGGTACGCGTCCCGCCGCGCGGCCTCGTCCCCGGCCTGCAGCTCGGCGAGCCGGACCTCGAAATCGGCCTTGCGCTGCTCGTACTCCTTGACCTGCGTGCGGTGGCTCTTCCGCCCGTACCGCCGGTCGCTCCACCACTGGCCGAACACCATGGCCGGGCTGAGCAGCGCGAACAGCAGGAAATACCACTGCTGGAAGGCCAGTGCCATGACGAGCCCGAGCACGGCGGGCAGTACGGCGGTGAGCAGGTAGAGCCGGGGCTTCTCCGCGGGCTTCGGCGGGACCGGCACCTCGAGCCGCGTGTCGCGGGGGCTGGGAAGCAGCCGTGGCGGCCGGTTGTACGCGAGCCCGCCGTCCGTCAGCGCGGACAGGTGCGCGTCCGGTGGCTCGACCGCGGCGAGCGTGAGCACGGCGTCCCCGACCTCCAGGAGCCCGCCGGCGGGCCAGGCCGTGGACTCCTCGATGGGTGAGCCGTCCAGCCGCAGCGGGGTGCCGTCGATCGGCGCCACCGTCACCTCGCCGGGCCGTACGGTCAGCAGGGCGGCGCGGGCGGGCATGGCGCGGCGCTGGATCCGTACAGCGGAGCCGCGCTCGGAGCCGATCGTGGCGGAGCCCACGCCCAGCCGGTGCACCCGCCCGGCGCCCGGTCCGCCGGCCACGCGTACCTCGACGACGCCCTCGGGCTCGGTGAGCACGGTGCCCGGGGCCTGCTTGGGGTCGGCGGTGACGACCGCGCCGTCGTGCAGCACCGCGGAGGCCAGCGTGGACGGGTCGAGCGCGCGGCCCTCCATGAACAGCATCGGGGGCCGTACCTGCGCGGCGGGGCTGGCTCCGGGGGTGAGGTGCGGCCGCTGGATCGGGATCACCGGGGCCAGGCGTTCCCCGCCCCTGGTGGCCTCCCCGATCGCCACCGCGACCGCTCCCACGGTGGCCGACTCGTCGGTGGTCAGGACCACGTGGCTGGGACCGCCGCGGGTGAGCGCGGTGACCGCGATGCGCATGGCACTCCTCTCAGGCTGCCGCCCGCACATTCGGTCACGCTTCGATTAACCCGCAAGATCGCGGATTGGGGCCGGGCGGCGCGGGGGAAATGTGCGGGTGGTCCCGAATTGGTGCCGCCGAAGCCGTGCGGAGATAAAGGTACGGCCGCGCGTCTCATGATCCACATCTGAATCCTCATCCGCCACCCATTGCCGGACATCGCCCGGACCGTCCGCGACCCGGGGCTCAGGACCCTTTTCCCGGGCGATATCCCCGGTCACACGCGCGACGCGGCGCCCTGTACGGGGATGTCGATAAATCACGAGCACGGTTCGGTCAAGAGGGGGTGGCCACAATCGTCCATAACGGTCACGCCGCCTTGACGGTGCGTATCCGGCTCTGAACGATGGATCGGCGCCGGTCGGCAATCCCCGGATAATTCCGCCCCAGGCGGAGTACGAAAGCAGAGTCCCGGAACGGTCCCCCATTCGATGACGCGATGATCGTCGCGGCCCCCCGCCCCCCAGACGTCCCCGCAGTCACAGGAGCGTCCAGCCAGCCATGAGGACCAGTGAGCGTTCGGCCAACTCCCGCGGCCCGGCGGGTGTCGGGAAGCGGCCCGAGTTACCGCCCACCTCGCCGGCCGGGCGGATGCCGGTGACGCGACGCGAGCGTCGTCCCGCGCTGGCGGCGTTGGCCGTCCTGCTGATCATCGGGGGTGCGCTGGTGAGCGCGATGCTGGTGATCCGGAGTGGGGACCGTGAGTCGGTGATCGCGATCGCCCGGCCCGTGGCGGCCGGGCAGCGCATCCCGCCGGACGCCCTGCGCGAGGTGCAGGTCTCCGCCGACTCCGGCGTCGCCACCGTGCCGTGGGCGCAGCGCGGCGAGGTCGTGCGCTTCTACGCCAAGGTCGGGCTGGTGCCAGGAGCGCTGCTGTCACGGCAGATGGTGGCCGCCGGCGCGGACATCGGCGGCGGCAACGTGGTGGTCGGGCTGGCGCTCAAGCCCGGGCAGCTGCCCGCCGCGGGGCTGCGGCCGGGTGACCGGGTGCGGGCCTATGCCGTACGGCCCGTCGGCTCGGCCGGTCAGTCGGATCAGGGCGGGACCGTGCTCGCCGACTCCGGCACCGTGTACGACGTCCGCAGCGACGACCGGATGCGGGCGGGGAGCAGCGGGACGGTCTCGGTTTCCGTGGTCGTGCCCGCGGGTGACGCGCCGGCGCTGGCCAACGCCGCCTCGGCGGGAGCGGTGGCGGTGGCGCTGCTGCCGCCGAACGCCGCTCCTGGCGCGACTCAGCCGGATGCGGAGCCGGGGGGGACCCAGCCGGGC
>WHSL01000111.1 GCA_009380095.1 Streptosporangiales bacterium
CGATCTACCTGCAGGGCGGCACCGAGCACACGCACGGCATCACGTCGTCGCTGCTCTCCAACACCGCGGTCCGCGCGGGCGAGCTCGCCTCGACCCTGGAGAGGTCCAACCGCCCCGCGCCGCAGCCGCTGCACGCCTAAGGGGTTGCCGGCCTGGGGAGTCAGGCGTCGTGCAGGGCGGCGTAGAGGCCGTGCCAGCCGACGAGCTTGACCCGTTCGCCGCGGCCGGTGGAGGCGCCGAGCGCGATCTCCGCCTCGTCGATCTTGAGCCAGTCCTCATAGGTGACGAGGCGGACTCCGCGCTCGGCCAGCAGGTCCTCGACGGGGGTGCGGGCGTCCTCGGTGAGCGCCGGGGCGTCGGCGAGCAGGGACCGTACGGTCTGCGCGGCATCGGACTTGTTGGTGCCGACGACGCCGGTGGGCCCGCGCTTGATCCAGCCCGCCACGTAGTCGCCCGGCACCGGTGCGCCGTCCGGCCCGAGCACCCGGCCCTCGTCGTTCGGCACGACCTTGGCCCGGTCGTCGAACGGCACGTCCGGCAGCGGGATGCTCTGGTACCCGACGGAACGCAGCACGAGCTGCGCGGGCAGGGTCTCGTACTCCCCAGTGCCGGTCACCCGGCCGTCCCCGTCGAGCTCGGTGCGCTCCAGCCGGATGCCCTCCACCCGGTCCGTGCCGAGGATCTCCACCGGGCGCAGCCAGAACCGCACGTCGATGCGGCGGGCCAGCCCGGCGGGCTCCCGGCCCGCCCACTCGATGAGCACCTTGAGGTTGTTCCGCGCCTGCCGCTCGACCTGCAGCAGCTCCTCGCTGCTGAGGTCGAAGGCGATCTCGGCGGGCCGTACGTGCACGCCCGCGCCGGGCAGCTGCCCCAGCTCGCGCAGCTCCTTGGGGGTGAACTTGGCGTGCTCGGGCCCGCGCCTGCCGATCATGTGCACCCGCTCGATGCGGCTCTCGGCGAGCACGGACAGCATCGGCTCGGGCACGTCGGTGTCGCTCAGCTCCTCGGCGGTCTTGGCGAGGATCCGCACCACGTCGACGGCCACGTTGCCGACGCCGATCACCACCGCCTCCCGCGCATCGAGTACGAACCGCTCGACGTCCACGTCTGGGTGCCCGCAGTACCAGTTCACGAAGTCGGTGGCGGCGACGCTTCCGGGCAGGTCCTCACCGGGGATGCCGAGCCGGCGGTCCACCATCGCGCCGGTCGCGTAGATCGTGGCGTCGTAGGCGGTGTGCAGGTCGTCGCGGGTGATGTCCTTGCCGAACTCCACCCCGCCGAGGAACCGGACGCCGGGACGCTCCAGCACGTCCCGCAGCACCCGGGCGATCGACTTGATGGACTTGTGGTCGGGGGCCACGCCGTAGCGGACGAGGCCGTACGGCGTGGGCAGCCGGTCGAACACGTCCACGGCGGCGGGGATCGCGTCCTGCTTGGTCAGGGCGTCGGCGGCGTAGATCCCCGCCGGGCCGGAGCCGATGATCGCGACACGGAGGGGGGCGGGTGTGTTCACACAACGCATTCTGCTTGATCGCGCGCCCGCACCGTGAGGGGGGCACGCCAGCCGCCCGCCGGAACCTGTCAGTGCGCGGCGTGCCCGCTGCTCCGGTCGTCCACCGGGTCGCCGGAGGAGACCCGGGCGATCGCCTCCGTGATGTCCCGTGCCAGGTCCTGCGGGGTGAGCCCGAGGTCGGCCAGGATCTCGTCGCGCTTGGCATGCTCGAGGAAGCGCTGCTCGATCCCGTACGTGTGCACCGGCACCGCGACGCCCTCGTCCCGCAGCCGCCGGGCCACCGCGTCGCCCACGCCGCCGACCCGGCCGTTGTCCTCCACCACCGCGACGAGCCAATGCCGCGCGGCCAGCGCCGCGAGCTCCGGGTCCAGCGGCTTCACCCAGCGCGGGTCCACCACGGTCACGCCGATGCCCTGCGCGGACAGCCGCTCGGCCACCTCGACCGTCGCGCGGCCGAACGCGCCCACCGCCACGACCAGCACGTCCTCCGCGCCGGTCCGGGCGAGCAGGTCCATCTCACCGATCCGCCCCACGGCGGGCACGTCCTCGCCCACCGGGCCCTTGGAGAAGCGCAGCGCGGTCGGGCCGTCGGTCACCACGAGCGCCTCGCGCAGCAGCTCCCGCAGCCGGGCGCCGTCCCGCGGCGCGGCGAGCCGCAGCCCGGGCACCACCTGCAGGATCGACATGTCCCACATGCCGTTGTGGCTCGGCCCGTCCTCGCCGGTCACCCCGGCGCGGTCCAGCACGAACGTGACCGGCAGCCGGTGCAGCGCCACGTCCAGCAGCACCTGGTCGAAGGCCCGGTTGAGGAACGTCGCGTACACCGCGACCACCGGGTGCAGGCCGCCGAGCGCGAGCCCGGCCGCGGAGGTGACCGCGTGCTGCTCGGCGATGCCGACGTCGAACACCCGCTCCGGATACGCCTCGGCGAACGGGGCCAGCCCGGTCGGATGCAGCATGGCCGCGGTCAGCGCCACCACGTCGGGCCGCTCGCCGCCGAGCGCGAGCAACTCGTCGCTGAACACCTTGGTCCACTGCACGCCGGGCTTGGCGTGCAGCTCCCCGGTCTCCTGGTCGAACGCGCCGGGGCTGTGGAAGCAGTCCTCCTCGTGGTCCTCGGCGGGCCGGTAGCCGAAGCCCTTCTTGGTGAGCGCGTGCACGATCACCGGGCCGCCGAAGTCCCGCGCCCGGCGCAGCGCGCTCTCCATGGCCTGCTCGTCGTGGCCGTCGATGGGGCCGAGATACTTCAGGCCGAGGTCCTCGAACAGCACCTGCGGCTGGAGCGTGTCCTTCAGGCCCTTCTTGATCCCGTGCAGCGCGTCGTACAGCGGCGCGCCGACCAGCGGGGTGCGCGACAGCGTGCTCTTGACGACCTCGAGCACGTGCTCGTAGCCCTGCGTCATGCGCACGGTCGCGAGGTGGTTCGCGAGGCCGCCGATGGTCGGCGAGTACGACCGGCCGTTGTCGTTCACCACCATGACGAGCCGGCTGTCCTTGGCTGCGGCGATGTTGTTGAGCGCCTCCCAGGCCATCCCGCCGGTGAGCGCGCCGTCGCCGATCACCGCGACGACCGTACGGTCCCGCTCGCCGCGGATCCGGTACGCCTTGGCCAGCCCGTCGGCGTAGCTCAGCGCGGTGGAGGCGTGCGAGTTCTCCACGATGTCGTGCTCGGACTCGGCCTGGCTGGGATACCCCGAGATGCCGCCGCGGCGGCGCAGCTTCGAGAAGTCCTGCCGCCCGGTGAGCAGCTTGTGCACGTACGACTGATGGCCGGTGTCGAACACGATGCGGTCGCGTGGGGAGTCGAACACCCGGTGCAGCGCCAGGGTGAGCTCCACCACCCCCAGGTTGGGCCCGAGGTGCCCGCCGGCGCGCGAGCACGCCGCGATCAGGTGGTCACGGATCTCCGCCGCCAGCTCAGGGAGGCGGCCGGCAGGCAGTCGCTTCAGGTCGTGAGGGTCCCGAATCGACTCGAGCAGCGTCACTCGTCTTCTCCTCGATCGGCGGACGGGCAATGGTGCGAGTCTAGTTCCGCTCCGTGCGGATTCCGTGCAGACCTCGTGCAGAGCATGATCTCAACCCCGGTCCGCCGGTCAGGCCAGGCTCCGGATGATCAGGGTCGTCGCGGAGGCGGCGGTGACGACGAGCACTCCCGCCCGGGTGTAGCCCTGGTCGAGGAAGCGGCGCAGCGGGCCGGAGATCAGGAACCCGGTGACGGTGAACGGCACGAGCGCCAGCCCGGCCAGCACCTCACGCCAGGTCAGCTCGCCGGCGATGGTCAGGAAGCTGAGCGAGAGCACCGCGCCCACCGTGAAGTAGACGCCCAGGGTGGCGCGCACCTGCGGCCCGGGGGCGTGCTGGTAGAGGATCGCCAGCGGCGGGCCGCCGATCGAGGTGGACGTGCCGGTGATGCCCGAGGTGGCGCCGGCGGCGATGAGCGTCCGCGGGTTGCGCGCGATCCGCACCTTCCACGCGGTGAGCGCCACCGCCGCGAGCACCATGCCGCCCACGATCAGGCCGAGCAGGTTCTTCGGGGCGCTGGCCACCACCCACACGCCGGCCATCGTGCCGAACACGCGCCCGCCGAGCGCCCACTTCAGCCCGCCCCAGTCGGCGTGACCCGCCTCCCGGGACAGCGTGAAGATCGGCAGCGTGAGCGTGGTGACGAGCACGCAGCCCGGCATCAGCGTGGGGTCGAGCATGGTCACCACGGGAGCGGCGACGAGCCCCACCCCGAGTCCCACCCCACTCTGCACGACCGCGCCGACCAACACGGCGAGGCCGGCGAGCATGATCACAGTGAGGTCGGACATCGCCGGACACCCTAGCCCTGACCGGTGACATCGCAGCGCGCGACCCGGCGCCAGGCCATGGTTACCTGCGAGTAGCGATCTGGGTTACCCGTCAGTAGCATCGGGGTGGAAGCACCGGGTCCACCCCATCCGCTGAGGAGAGCCAACGTGCCGCGAACCGCACGGGACGTCGTATTCGTGGACGGCGTGCGCACGCCGTTCGGCAAGGCCGGGGCCCAAGGGCCGGTCGTGCTCACCGACCTCGACCAGGAACGCCTGGACAAGGGGCTCGCGTACGCGCACGGGGAGGTCGACAAGCTGGCCGCCAAGGGCCGGCTGTCGCCGGACGCGGCGAGCCGGGTGAAGCGGCTGATCACCGGCTCACTGAGCAAGGACGCGTTCGCGGACGCCTCCGTGGTCATCGAGGCCGTGTTCGAGGACATGAAGGTCAAGCGGCAGGTGTTCGCCGAGGTCGAGGCCGTGGTGGCGGACGACTGCGTGCTGATGACCAACACCTCCTCGCTGTCGGTGAGCGAGATGGCCGCCGAGCTGGCGCACCCGGAACGGGTCGTCGGCTTCCACTTCTTCAACCCGGTGGCGGTGCTGCCGCTGCTGGAGATCGTCCGCGGCACGGCCACCGACGGCCCCACGCTCGCCACCGCGTTCGCCGTGGCAAGGGGCTGAAGAAGTCCGCCGTGTTGGTCAAGGACGCGCCGGCGTTCGTGGTCAACCGGGTGCTCACCCGGTTCCTCGGCGAGATCACCGCGGCGGTGGACGAGGGCACCCGATCGACGTGGCCGACCGTGCGCCGGCCCCGCTCGGGCTGCCGATGACCCCGTTCATGCTGTTGCAGCTGGTCGGGCCGGCGGTGGCGCTGCACGTCGCGGAGACCATGGCGGCCGCCTATCCGGATCGGTTCCACGTCTCGGCGAACCACCGGCGGCTCGTCGAGGCTGGCAAGTCCGGCGTGTACGCACCGGATCTGAGCGTCGACCCGGAGGCGGCCGCCCTGTTCGCCGGCGGGGACCGGCCGGCGACCGAGGAGCAGGTGCGTGAGCGCGCGCTCGCCGCCATGGCGGAGGAGATCCGGATCATGCTGGACGAGGGGGTGGTGGCCGAGGCCGCGGACATCGACCTGTGCATGCTGCTCGGCGGCGGCTGGCCCTTCCACCTGGGAGGCATCACGCCGTACCTGGACCGGGCCGGCGTCTCGGAGCGGGTGAACGGGCGGCGTTTCCGCTGACACCGCGCTTCATCTGTCCGCGTGCTTCGGCTGAGCCACGCTTCAGCTGACCCGCCGGGTGGCGGGCCCGGTGGGTCCGCCACCCCCCAGCGCGTACGTCACCCCGGCGGGCAGGTCGAGGTCCCGGCCGGCGTCGTACGCGGCCTGGAAGCCTTTCTCGCCCAGCTCCTTGCGGGTGCGGCGCTGGCACTCTTCGGCCTGCTCCACCAGGAACGGCACGCCGAGCCGGTCGCCGCCGAAGGTGGCCCAGGCCCGGTGCGCCACCCCGAGCAGCAGCGCGGCCCGGCGCTTCTCCCCGGTGAGGCACGCGGCCTTCGCCAGCAGGTCCAGGATCACCGCCGCCCCGAGCAGGTCGTGGATGCGCCACTTGTCCCGCAGCGCGATCCGGCCGTACCGGCCGGCGGTGACGCCGTCGCCGCGCGCCAGCGCCGTCGAGCCGTCCACGAAGTCGGCGTACGTGCGCGCCCACACCTCGCCGCGCCGCTCCGACTCCGCCCGCATGTCCGCCAGCAGCACGGCGGCGCCGGGCAGGTCCCCCTCCGCGGCGGTCGTGAACGCCAGCACCAGCGGTGCGAGGAAGCGCGCGAGCCCGGTGTCGCCGAGCTCCCGCTGCCGGGTCAGGGCCCGCTCCGCCAGCGCCTTGGCCCGCTCCAGGTCGCCGGCGAGCAGCGCGGCGTTCGCGGCGACGGCACCGGCCACGGCCGCCTGCGTCGGATCGTCGCTCGCCTGGCGGGCCAGCGCGTCCGCCGCCGCGGTCTCGCCCTGATACGTGATCACCAGCGCGTACACCCACATCGCCTTGGACCGTGCCGGGCTGGGCTCCGGGTTCGCCTCCAGCAGCCGTTTCAGGTAGCGCCGGCCGTCCCGCATGAACCCGCACCCGAACCAGAAGAACCACAGCGCGCCGGCCAGCTCCAGGCCCCGCTCGCCGTCCGGCTCGGCCAGGCAGACCTCTAATGCGACCTGGATCTCCGACTGCTCCCGGACCATCCGCTCGTACCAGGTGAGCTGCTCCGGCCCCAGCCAGTCGGTGTCGCCCTGGCGGGCCAGGCGCAGGTAGTGGTCGACGTGGCGGCGCCGGACGGTGTGCCGTTCGCCGAGCGCGGCGAGCCATTCGGCCCCGTACTCGCGGAGCGTGCCGATCAGCCGGTAGCGCGGGCCGCAGCCGTCGACCGGGGCGCGCAGCAGGATCGACTCCTCCACCAGGCCGTCGAGCAGCTCGGGGAGGACGACCTCGGGGATCTGGTCGTCGCAGCAGACCGCGGCGGCCGCCGGGACGTCGAAATCCCCGGCGAACACCGACAGCCGCGCCCACAGCAGCCGCTCCACGGGCTCGCACAGCTCGTGGCTCCAGCCGATCGCGGCGCGCAGCGTGCGATGCCGGGCCACGTCGGTGCGGCGGCCGCCGGCCAGGAGCGGCAGACGCGACCGCATCCGCGACCGCAGCTGCTCGGGCGACATGGTGCGGAGCCGTACCGCGGCCAGCTCGATGGCCAGCGGGATGCCGTCGAGCCGGTGGCACAGCTCCCGTACGGCCTCGCGCCGGCCCTCGGTCAGCGTGAACTTGGGCACCGTCTCCGCGGCGCGCTCGGCGAAGAGCAGCTCGGCGTCCCCGGGGGCGTCGCCCTCGGCCGACACGAGCAGCGGGGGGACCGTGTAGACGTACTCGTCGGGTGCGCTGAGCGGGCGCCGGCTGGTGGCGATGATCGTCAGCCCGGGGCAGCCCGCCAGTAGCTCCGTGGCCAGGTCGGAGCAGGCGTCGACGAGGTGCTCGCAGGTGTCGAGGACCAGCAGCAGGCGGCGGCCCGCCAGCCGCGCCGCGAGCAGCTCCGACGGCGGCAGCGTGGTCTGGTCGGAGAAGCCGAGGGTCTCCGCGATCACATGCTCGAGCAGCTCGGGCTCGCGCAGCTCGGACAGCTCGATCAGCCAGGCACCGTCGCTGAGGTCCGCGCTGAGGCGTTCCGCCACCCGGAGCGCGAGCCTGGTCTTGCCGACGCCCCCCACGCCGGTGAGCGTGACGAGCCGATAGCCGGTGAGCAGGTGGAGGATCTCTTCGGTCTCCTCGGCGCGGCCGATGAGGCTCGACAACGCCGCGGGCAGATTGCCGTCCCGGTATCTCGTCACGGATCCTCCTCTCCGCCTTATGCTCCCGCGAGACGGAAGGTCATGTGAACGACTTCGGGGTGGAACCGGCGGGCGGGCCGCACCAGGATGGGGCGCATGAGACCCAAGGAGTCGCCTCAGGCGGTGGTTTTCGACGTCTTCGGCACGCTGGTGGACTGGTACGGATCCATGTCGGCGCACGCGCGGCGGGTCGCGGAACGTGCCGGAGTGGAGCTCGACCCGGATGCGTTCGCGACGGCGTGGCGGCGCCAGTATCACCCCTCGCTGCAGACGGTGATCTCGCAGGGCCGTCCCTGGTGCGACCTGGACCGGCTGCAGGCCGAGTCGCTGCCCTCGGTGCTCGCCGAGTTCGGCGTGACGCTCGGCGCCGAGGACCGGGCGGAGCTGGTGGCCGGGTGGCACCGGCTCGACGCGTGGCCGGGCACGCCCGAGGCGCTGCACCGGCTGCGTGCGCACGTGCCGATCGCGTCGCTGTCCAACGGGCACGTACGGCTGCTGCTGGATCTGAGCCGGTACGCGGGGCTGCCGTTCGACACGTTGCTATCGGCCGAGCTCGCGGGCACGTACAAGCCGGACCCGGCGGTGTACCTGATGGCCGCACGGCTGCTCGGGCTGGAGCCCGGGCAGGTGATGCTGGTGGCGGCCCACCCTGCCGACCTCGCCGCCGCCAAGCGGACCGGCCTGGCCACCGGCTTCGTCCCCCGCCCGGCGGAGTGGGGCCCGGACACCGCTCCGCCCTCGCCGCCTCCTGAGGCCGACCTCGTCGGCACCGACCTGGACGACCTTGTCATCCAGATCACCACCTGACCGCTCGCCGGCTGCCTCGCTCGGGCGCCGCGTGCCTGTGTCGTTCGCGCTCATCGGCCGCGGAGGTAGGCGAGGACAGCGAGGACCCGGGGGTGGCCGTCGGCGGTGGGGGAGAGGGTCGAGCTTCTGGAAGATGTTGGTGATGTGCTTGCCGACGGCCGCCTCGGAGACGACGAGGGCGTCGGCGACACCGGCGTTGGACCTGCCTTCGGCGATGAGCGCCAGCACCTCGCGTTCGCGCGCCGTGAGCCGGGACAGCGGGTCCCGCCGGCGGGCCAGCAGTTGCCGCACGACCTCGGAGTCGACGGCCGTGCCGCCGGCCGCGACCCGGATCACCGCGCCGGTGAACTCGGCGACATCGCCGACCCGGTCCTTCAGCAGGTAGCCGACGCCGGCCCCGTCGCCGGAGTCGAGCAGCTCGACGGCGTAGGTCTGCTCCACGTACTGGCTCAGCACGAGATCTCCACGCGGAGCAGCGTCGGCCCGCCTTCAGGGCTGGACAGGTAGAGGCTCCCGCGTTGCACGGCGACGCGATCGGCGAGGCCCGCCAGACCGGTGCCCGCAGCGGGGTCGGCGCCCCCGGCACCGTCATCCCCGACCTCGATGACGAGCCGATCGCCGGCGATCTTCCCACAGACCCACGCGCGGCCGGCCCCGCTGTGCCGGGCCACGTTCGCCAGGGCCTCGCTCACCGCGAAGTAGGCCGTGGCCTCCGTCGCGGGCGGCGGCCGGGACGGCAGCACGACGCTCACGTCGACCGGGACCGGAGAGCGGCCCGCCACCTCGCGCACGGCCGCGGCGAGCCCCCGATCGGTCGGCACGGGAGGATGCACGCCGCGGATCAGCTCGCGGATCTCGGCGAGCGCCCGGTTGGCCTGCTCGTGCGCCTCGGCGACGCGCTGCGCCGCCGCCGACCCGGGCGGCAGGTCGAGGCGGGCGATGCCCAGGGCCATGGTGAGCGCCACGAGTCGTTGCTGCGCACCGTCGTGCAGGTCGCGCTCGATGCGCCGCCGCTCCGCCTCGAACGCGTCGACGAGCCGGGCCCGGGACCGCACGACCTCGCCGAGCTCCTCGTCGGGCGGGTCGAGGATGGCCCGCGCCATGGCCGCACGGGCACCCGCCCACGCGGTGACCGTGTACGCCGCGACGGGAAGGAGCGCTCGAGCCCAAGGGCGACGCACGGATCCGGTGGATCGGCATGCAGGTGCTGACCGCGATGGCGACGCTCGCCGGCTTCGTCTCCATCTTCGTGGTCGCGTCGACCTTCGCCTTCTCCGTGTCCGCCCGGCGGCGTGAGCTCGGCCTGCTCCGCGCGGTCGGCGCCACGCCACGGCAGGTCCGCGCGATGGTGCTGCGGGAGGCGCTCGCCACGGGGGCGGTGGCGGGGGCCGCCGGCGTGGCCCTGGGCGTGGCCGCCGCGCCGGCTCTGGCGGATCTGCTGGTCCTTGGCGGGCTGCAGCCCGCCGGGTTCACCGTCCGCGTCGGCGCGCTTCCCCTGGCCGGCGCCTACCTGGGCGGCCTGGCGATCGCCTTGGCGGGGGCGTGGGCCGCGGCGCGGCGGGCCTCCCGGGTCGGGCCACTCGAAGCGCTGTGTGAGGCCGCAGTGGATGACCGGGCGCTGCCGCGCACCCGGTGGATCGTGGGCGGGGGAGCGCTCGCCGCCGGGGCGATGCTGCTCGTCGCCGGCGTGACCGGAGCCGCCGACGACATGATCACCTTCGTGTTGTACGCGGCGATGGCGCTCATCGTGGGGCTCGCGCTGCTCGCGCCCGCGCTGCTCGCGCCCGCGCTGGTGAGCCCACTGATCCGCGTGGTGACGCGGCCACTCTCGCGCCGGCCCGGCGCCATCGGCACGCTGGTCGGTGCCAACCTGCTCACGGCCGTCCGCCGCACGGCCTCGACGGCGGCGCCGGTGCTGCTCACCGTCGGCCTCGGCACGCTGATCGCGGGCATGTTCGAGCTGCGCGCCCACGGCTTCACCCTGGAAGAGGCGGCGATGACACGGGCGGAACGCGTCGTCGCCCCCGCCGGCACCCCCGGCCTCTCCGACACCGCCGTCGCCCGCGCCGAGCACACCACCGTCGCCGACCCCGGCGACGGGGTCGGCGGAGAATCTGTGCTGCCGACGACGCTCTACGTGGCCGGTGGACACGTGACGGGGGCGGGGGTGAACCCGCGGGCGCTGCGGGGCACGCCGGGCATGGACGTGGTCGCGGGCTCGCTCGCCGATGTGAGCGGCCGGGCGGTCGCCGTGGCGGAGTCGGCGGCCGCACGGCTCGGCTGGCGCCTGGGCGGCGACGCGACCGTCACCTTCGAGGACGGGCGGACGGCGCGGCTCCGGGTCGCCGCCCTCGTCGCGGACGGCTCCTCCGCCCGCGATGTCCTGCTGGACCGGGCGACGGTCCGGGCCCACGACCCCTCGGCGATCACCTCCGAGGTCTACCTGCCGGCCGGTGCGCGGCCGGGCGAGCCGGGGCTCGGCGCGCGGATCGTCGACGCCGGCGCGTACCGGGCGGCGGCCGACGCCGAGGACGACCGGCTGGTGCGCATCTTCATCGCCATCCTGATCGCCATGGCGCTGGGCTACACCGCGCTCTCGGTCGCCGTGACGCTGCTCATGGCGGGCGCGGCGCGGGCGCGGGACTTCGCGGTGTTGCGGCTCTCCGGAGCCACCCGCGGCCAGGTGCTCGCGATGGCGGCGGGGGAGACCTGCCTGGTCGTCGCGGTCGGCACCGGTTGCGGTCTGGCGGTCGCCGGCGCCGCCCCGCTCACCATGCGCGCCGGGCTGAGCGCGGAGCTCGGCGTGCCCGTCGCGCTCGGGTTCCCGTGGCCGACCGTGCTGGCCATGGCCGGCGTCTGCCTGGTGCTCGCCGTCCTCGCCGCGATGGCCGCGGCGGCGCGGGGTCAGCGCGCCTTGCTGCCCTCCGGGGCGGCCGCCGACCCGGGGAGGGGGGAACGGTGAGGACGCAGGAACAGCACCATCACCGGCACCAGGTAGGCCACCCACACGACCGCCTGCAGCCAGGTCGGATCGAGCTGGAAGTTGAAGACCGCCTTGAGCAGCGTCAGCGCCGCCGAGGCCAGCCAGCCGAGCGCTCCCTCCGTGGGCACCGCCTCGCTCAGGTCGAACGCCTTGTTCTGCAGGCCTGGCAGCAGCTCAGCCTCCTGCAGATCGTGCATGCCGTAGGCGAGCACGCCCGCGGCCACCACGATCAGGGCCGCGCCCGTCCAGGTGAAAAAGCGCTTCAGGTTGAGCCGCAGCCCACCCCGGTAGATCAGGTAACCGAGCACGACGGCGGTGGCGAGGCCGGCCAGCGCTCCTGCGATGGGCGCCGCGGTCTCTCCGGCGGCGCGGATGCCGCTCCACAGGAAGAGCGCGGTCTCCAGCCCCTCACGCCCCACCGAGATGAAGCCGACCACGCCGACGGCCAGCGGGCCCACATCGAGCGCCTGGTCCATGCGGCCCTCGAGCTCGGCCTTCATGAACCGGGCGGCCCGCCGCATCCAGAAGACCATCCAGGTCACCAGGCCGACGGCGACGATGGACAGCACACCGCCCATCGTCTCCTGAGCCTTGAACGTGTCCACCGGGGTGAAGCTCAGCCCGACGCCGAAGGCGGCGCTCAGCGCGACCGCGCCTCCCACCCCCAGCCAGACCGGGGGGAGCGCGGAGCGCCGTCCCGTCTTGACCAGGTACGCGATGAGGATGCTGATGACGAGCGCGGCCTCGAGGCCCTCGCGCAGGCCGATCAAATAGTTGGCGAACACGGCGACGACTCCTCGGGGGACGGCTTAGGCAAACCTAACCTAAGGAGCAGTGTGGGCCCGTCGACAGGCCCCCCGCAAGAGGTCCGCTCACTCGGACAGGTGCCGCAGCGCCTGTGCGATCGGGGCCGCGACGAGGCCGAGCTGCCACTTCCGCACGCCGTGACCGCGCAGCGTGTCGGCGACCGAGGCGACGCCCAGGTCCTCCGGCGGCGTCCAGGTGAGACGGCGCACGGCGTCGGGCTGGATGAGGTTCTCCGCCGGCATGGAGTGCTCCTCCGCCAGCGCGGTCACCACCGCCCGCGCCGCCTCCAGGCGCTTCGCGGCGGCCGGGTCGCGCTCGGCCCAGCGGTTCGGCGGCGGCGGCCCCTCGCCGGGCACGCTGGGCAGTGGCAGCGCGTCGTCGCTCTCGGCGCGGGCCTTCGCGATCACCTTGAACCAGGAGTTCAGGTATCTGCGGGCCAGCCGGCCGGTGAAGGCCGGCATCGCCGACAGGTCCTTGGGGGTGCGTGGCAGGGCCAGCGCGGCCTCCACAATCGCACTGTCCGGGATGACCCGGCCGGGGGAAAGGTCCTTCTCCTGGGCCAGCCTGTCCCGCTCGGTCCACAGCGCCCGCACCACCGCGAGCCCGCGCCGGTTCCGCACCCGGTGGATGCCGGAGGTGCGCCGCCAGGGCTCGCTCCGGGGCTCCCTGGGGGGCGCGGCCAGCACGGCCTCGAACTCCTCGCGGGCCCACTCCAGCTTGCCCGCCTCGCGCAGCTGCTCCTCGAGCCGGTCGCGCAGCTCCACCAGTACCTCGACGTCGAGGGCGGCGTAGCGCAGCCAGTCCTCCGGCAGCGGCCGGTTGGACCAGTCGGCGGCCGAGTGTCCCTTCTCCAGGGTGAGCCCCAGGACGTTCTCCACCATCGCGCCGAGCCCGACCCGGGGGAATCCGAGCAGGCGGCCCGCGAGCTCGGTGTCGAAGAGGGTGCGCGGCTCCAGCCCGACGTCCCGCAGGCACGTCAGGTCCTGTCCCGCCGCGTGCAGCACGTGCTCGGTGTTGGCCAGGGCCGCGTCCAGCGCGGAGAGGTCCGGGCAGACGATCGGGTCGATCAGTGCGGTGCCCGCGCCCTCGCGGCGCAACTGGACGAGGTAGGCGCGCTGGCTGTAGCGATAGCCGGAGGCGCGCTCCGCGTCGACCGCGACCGGGCCGGACCCCGCGGCGAACGCCTTCACGACATGCCGCAGCGCCGTCTCGTCCTGCACGACGGGTGGGATGCCGTCGCGGGGTTCCAGCAGCGGCACCGCCGGGGTGCCGTCGGGCTCCGTCTGTTGTTCCGCCGTTTCCGCCACGCGTTTACCGTATGTCCTTCTCCAGCCGCTCAGTCCGCAGGTCGGGTACCCTTCGGCACCCTTCTGGGCGGTGGCAGTGTGGCCACACCGGGCGGCACCGGTGGTAGCCCGGCCACCGAACAGAGAACGTCGCACCAGGCGGCGGCGTGCCCGGACAGGTCCTCGTCCTCCGGGGTCCACGAGGCCCGCATCTCCAGCTCGGTGCTCGTCGGGCGGTCGGCCTTCTCGCCGAAGCCCTCCGTCACGGCGCGGGTCACTGTACCGCTGATCGTGTGGTGCGCGGCGCCGTGCGCGTCCAGGGCCTCGCCGAGCCAGCTCCAGGAGACCGATCCGATCAGCGGGTCGGCCGCGATCTCCGGCTCGAGCTCGGCGTTGACGTAGATGACCACCCGGAACGGGCCGGGCCAGTCGCGCGTGCCCTCGGGGTCGTACAGCACGAGGAACTTGCCATCGGCCAACTCGTCGTCCTCACGGAGGACGGTGGCCTCCAGGGCGGCGGCGTAGGGTGCCAGCCGTCGGGGCGGCGGCATCTCCTCGATCACCACCTCCGGCCGGGTGAGCCGGTCGTGCAGGCTCGCGACGGCGTTGCGGAAGGCGACGGGTGCGGCGTCGTCCTCACCGGGCGGCATGAGCTGAGCGTAGGCGGTCTGGGGGCCGGTGCCCGAGCATGCCACGCCGATGGCCTGCGGTTGTGCGGCCTCGGCGGTGCCCGGCGAGGGACCGCCTCCCTCGCCGGGGGTTGATGGGACGGGGTGCAGATGTGACATCGGGGGTCGCTCCTGTGGCGGCATCAGGCCGCGATCGCGGCGCTGCTGTAGCCGGTGGCCACCGGCGCCGTTCGCTGCTCGGCCAGGAAACCGATCAACAGGGCGGTGCCACAGTCGACGCAGGCCCGGTCCGGGCAGTCGTCGCCGTGGCCGTCGGGGCAGGGGGGCCGCTGAAACCGGCGGGCCTCTCCGCATGACGGACAGGTGAGCGTGACCAGGTGCACGCGACTCGCCTCCAATCGGCCGACTCGCTACCGAAGGTCGCATGCGCCCGGGACCGTCCGGCGGATCTCGCCCGGCGTGTCGCGCTCTTTCTGGACCGTACGGGCATGTCCCCGTGGCACTGTGCCCAGGCGTGCGGCGGAGGGCCGCACACGCCGTGATGACCCCCGTATTTCGGCATCAGGACGGCAGACGTGGGACCATCGGGACCGTGACCCTGGACGACACTCCGTTCATCCGCGCCTGCAGACGGCTCCCGGTGCCGCACACACCCGTGTGGTTCATGCGCCAGGCCGGCCGCTCGCTGCCGGAGTACCGGCGCGTCCGCGCGGACATCCCGATGCTCGAGGCGTGCGCGCGGCCCGATCTCATCGTGGAGATCACCCTGCAGCCGGTGCGGCGCTATTCGGTCGACGCCGCCATCTTCTTCAGCGACATCATGGTTCCGCTCAAGGCCGTGGGCGTCGAGCTCGACATCCAGCCCGGCGTGGGGCCCGTCGTCGGGCAGCCGATCCGCGACATCGAAGGGGTCAAACGGCTCCGCGGCCTGGAGCCCACCGACGTCGGCTTCGTCACCGAGGCGGTGCGCACCCTCGTCGGCGAGCTCGGCGAGATCCCGCTCATCGGGTTTGCCGGGGCGCCGTTCACGCTCGCGTCGTACCTGGTCGAGGGCGGTCCGTCGAAGAACCACGAGCGGACCAAGGCGCTCATGTACGGGCGGCCCGACCTGTGGCACGAGCTGATGGACCGGCTCACCGACATCACCATCGCGTTCCTCAAGGTCCAGGCGGATGCGGGCGCCTCGGCCCTGCAGCTGTTCGACTCCTGGGTTGGCTCGGTCGCGCCGGACGACTACCGCCGGTCCGTGCTGCCCTACAGCCGGCGGGTGTTGGAGGCCGTGGGCGAGCTGGACGTGCCGCGGATCCACTTCGGCGTGGGCACCGGCGAGCTGCTCGGCCTCATGGGCGAGGCCGGGGCGGACGTCGTGGGTGTGGACTGGCGGGTCCCGCTCGACGAGGCGGTTCGGCGCGTCGACCCCGGCAAGGCGCTGCAGGGCAATCTCGACCCCGCGGTGCTGTTCGCGCCCTGGGAGACCGTGCGGGAGCGGGCGCGGGACGTGGTGTGGCGCGGCCGCACCGCCGAGGGGCACGTGTTCAACCTCGGTCACGGGGTGCTGCCCGACACCGACCCCGACGTCCTCGCCCGGCTCACCGACTTCGTGCACGAGGAGTCAGGCCGGCTCTGAGTCCGGCCGGCGCTGACCCGCTCGCTCGCTGGGCCTCCCGCTGGCCCGCCCGCACGGCCTCCCTCAGTCGGCGGCCTCGGCGGGAGCCGGTGGCGTACTCGGCGGAGTGACCCGGCGGCGGCGCCACAGCACGAAGGCCGGCACGGCGAACAGCGCGATGAACGCGAGGAACGGCAGCATCCAGCCGGCCAGCACGAGCACCGCGGTCCCGGCGGCGAGCAGCGCCTGCCAGCCCTCGCCGAGGGCGGTGATGAAGGTCTTCTCCTCGGGCTTGGCGGGCGCGTCCGGCGGCGTGTAGACACTGAGCCGGATGGTGCCGTACGTGGTCTGCTGCTCCAGCGACTTCTGCCGGGCCTGCAGCGACTCCAGCTCCGACTCCCGCTCGCTGATCTCCTGCTCGACGCTCATCACCTCGCCCACCGAGGTGGCCTCGGCCATCAGCGCGCGGAGCCGGTCCAGGGAGGCCTTGGCGGAGCGCACCCGGCTCTCCACGTCCGCGACCTCCTGCGTGACGTCCTGGCTGCGGCGGTTCAGGCTGAGCCGCTTGCCGAGGCCGCCGAGCCGGCCGATCACGTTCTCGTACTCGGCGACCGGCACCTTCAGCGTCAGCTGCGCACTGCCCGACTCCGACGAGCTCTCGCGCGCCACGTAGCCGCCGGCGGTCCGTACGGCCTGCCGGGCGCGGGCCGTGACGCCGGGCACGTCGCCGCTACGGATGCCCAGGTCCGACTCGTAGATGATCTTTTGGGAGGCCAGGTGGACCGGCTGCGCCGGCGCGCCCTTGCCCGACCCGGAACCGGCGCCGGGGGCGCGCTTGGCGGCCTCGCCGGCCTGTGAACGCGCGTCTCCCGCGCCGGCGCCGCCCGCGTCGCGCGGGGCGCTCAGCGCATCGCCGGAGCTCTCCTCCGTGCCGCCACCGGAGCACCCGGCGAGCAGGGCGGTGGCCAACGCCACACCGCCCAGGGCGGCGGTGAATGTCTTTCTCATGCGACTTTGGCGCGCACCGCCACATGCCGGTTCCCGATACGCGATCGCGATTCGGTCACGAAGCCGCGCGGGCGGCGTGCCCCCGGCGGACGGGGCACCCGCGCCGGTCTGCCAAGGTTGGAGCATGGACGGACGCCGGTACGAGATCGCGGTGATCGGCGGCGGCATCGCGGGCCTCGCCGCCGCGCACGCGCTGCGCGGCGACCCCCGGCTCGCGGTGACCGTGTACGAGGGCTCGCCGCGGATCGGCGGGAAGCTGCACAGCTCCGAGCTGGCCGGGGTGCGGCTCGACGAGGGCGCCGAGGCGATGCTCGCGCGCCGCCCGGAAGGGCTCGACCTGGCCGCGGCGGCGGGGCTGGGGGACCGCCTCGTCAACCCCGGCACGACGAGCTCCGGCGTGTGGACGCGCGGCGCGCTGCGGCCGCTGCCGGGCGGGCACGTGATGGGCGTGCCGGGCGACCTGGAGCAGCTCGCGGCGAGCGGCGTGCTCAGCCCCGAGGGCTCCCGCCGCGCCGCCGAGGACCTGACGCTGCCGGCCGCCCCGGTCACCACGGACGTCTCGGTCGGCGAGTACGTCGGCGCCAGGCTGGGCGCCGAGGTCACCGACCGGCTGGTCGAGCCGATGCTCGGCGGCGTGTACGCGGGCCGCGCCGCGGACCTCTCCCTGGACGCCACGCTGCCGCAGATCGCGGGCATCGCACGCCGCGGCGAGCCGCTGCTGGCGGGCGTACGGGAGCTGCGCGAGCGCACCCCGGACGACCCCCGCCCGGTGTTCGCCACCGTCATCGGCGGCGGGCTCGGCGCGCTGCCCGCCGCGGTCGCCGCCGCCTCGGGCGCGCGGGTACGGACCGGCCGCACGGTCCGCGAGCTGCGCCGTACGGAGACCGGGTGGCGGCTGGTGGCCGGCCCGGCGCACGACCCGGAGGAGGTCACCGCGGACGCGGTGATCGTCGCGGTGCCCGCGCGCCCGGCCGCGCGGCTGCTCGCCGGGGTCGCCCCGGCCGCCGCCGCGGAGCTGTCCCGCATCGACTACGCCAGCATGGCGATCGTCGCGCTGGCCTTCCGGGAGGGCGCGTTCCCCGAGCCGCCCACGGGCAGCGGCTTCCTGGTGCCCGCGGTGGACGGCCGGACCGTCAAGGCGGTGACGTTCTCCAGCGTGAAGTGGCCGCACCTGACGCGGGACGCCGGGGGGCTGATGCTGGTCCGCTGCTCGATCGGCCGGATCGGGGAGGAGCAGGTGCTGCAGCGGCCGGACGAGGAGCTGATCGCCGCGGCCGTCGCGGACCTCGGCGCGGCCTGCGGGGTCCGGGAGCGGCCGGTGGACGCCCGGGTCACCCGCTGGGGCGGCGCGCTGCCGCAGTACACGGTGGGGCACCTGGGCCGGGTCGCGCGGATCAGGGAGGCGGTCGCCGCCGTACCGGGACTGGCCGTCTGCGGCGCGGCCTACTCCGGGGTCGGCGTGCCGGCCTGCGTGGAGACCGCCGCCCAGGCCGCCGGCCGGGTGCGCGACCACCTCGCCGCGGCGGGACAATGGAAGGGCGCGGCGGACTCCGTACGGGGGCAGAGCGGCTACGGGGCAGAGCGGCTACGGGGCAGAGCGGCTAACGGGGCAGAGCGGTGAAGGAGCTGGGACGTGAGCGATCAGGCGAGTGACGCCGCCAAGCCGAAGGCGCGCGACCTCAACAAGCTGATCCGGTACACGATGTGGTCGGTGTTCCGGGTGCGGGACCTGTCCGCGCTGGACCGCGAC
>WHSL01000399.1 GCA_009380095.1 Streptosporangiales bacterium
CCCGGCGGTACCCCACCCTCAGGTAGAGGCGCGAGGGATGAGGTGGGTGGGGAGGATGACGGGATCCGGGGCGTCGTCCTCGCCGGCGGCAAGGCTCAGCATGAGGCGGGTCATCTCCCGCCCCATCTCCTCGACGGGCTGCCGTGCAGCGACAGCATCAGGACCCCGTCGACGTGCTGGCCGGTCAGGAAGTTCTCCAGCCGCCCGCGCTCGTCCCCGGAGCGCACCATGGCGAGCAGCAACTGCCGTCCGGTGTCCGCGACCGCCACGTTCACGGCCCGCACGATGCGGGCGAAGTACGGGTCCTCGAAGAGCCGCTCCTCCGACTCCGATATCACCAGCGCCACGGAGTCGGTCCGCCGCGTCACCAGGGTCCGCGCCGCGCGGTTCGGCACGTACCCCAGCTCGTCGATGGCGCGCAGCACCGCCTCCCGGGCCTGCCGGCTGACCTGCGGGGAGTTGTTGACGACCCGCGACACCGTGCCCCGGGAGACCCCGGCCGCGGCGGCGACCTCCTCGAGCGTGGGCTGTCCGCCCGCCCTCGCCGCCCGCTCGGTCACGCCGTTCTCCTCACGTCCATCGCGCCCCGCTCCGTTCCGCCGCCGTCGCTCACGCGCGGGACCGGATGAGATCGGCGTACCACAGCGCGCTGTCCTTCGGCGTACGGATCAGGCTGTCGAAGTCGACGTGCACGATGCCGAATCGCGGACCGTACCCCTGCGCCCACTCGAAATTGTCCAGCAGCGACCACACAAAATAGCCCCGCAACGCGCCTCGCCCTGGGCGCGGATCTCCTCGGCCCGGGCGTACATGGCCCGGCGTCCGCCCGGGTCGCGGCGGGCGTCGTCAGCGATGATCCGCCAGCGCTGGAGAAATCGCTGAACACGCCGAGGTCAAGGGTGACCCGGACCTCGTCGAGGGCCGCCTTGGGCCCCGCGTCGAACGCCTCGCGGTCCTCTGGGACGAGTTGGCGTTGCGCCGGGGAGAGCCGGATGCCCGGCGTGCCCGGGTCCAGGACGCCCGCGAAACCGTACCGCTCGATGTCCTCGGCGGTGTCGCGCAGCAGCGTACGGCGGTCGAGCAAGCGACCCCGGCGCGGCAACGCACCTGCGTACACGTTCTCCGCGACCGAGACGTGCGGGATGATCTCCGGCTCCTGGTAGATCACCCGGATCCCGGCGCGGCCCGCGGCGGACGGCGCGTCGAACGTGATCGGCCGCCCGCCGAGCAGCACCCGTCCGCCGTCCGGCCGGTAGTCGCCGCTGAGGATCTTGAGCGGGGTGGACTTGCCGGCCCCGTTCTCCCCCATGATCGCGGTGACCGCGCCGGCCGGCAGGTCGAGCGTGACGTCGTCGAGGGCCTGGACCCCGGCGAACCGCTTGGTCAGGCCCTCGACGCGCAGCGCCGGCGCGTCCGTCAGGTGCATTTCACGCCGGCCGACTCCCAGTTCTCCGAGTCGACCATCGCGGTCTTGGCGATGGTCTTCGCGGGCAGCTCCTTGCCGCCCCGGACCTTCTCGGTCAGCACCCGTACGGCCTCGGCCCCGACGTCCGCGCCGTTGATGAACCGCGCCGTTGATGAACAGCGCCGTTGATGAACAGCGCCGCCTTGTTTCCCGTCTCCTTGCCCTTGCCGTCCTTGAGCACGTCGTCGGAGGCCACGATGGGGATCCCGGCGGCCTTCGCCTTGTCCACCACCTGCGGGCCGATCTGCTGGTCGGGGGCGACGAGCGCGATCGCGTCCACCTGGCGGGCGATCGCGGCGTCCAGCTCACTGATCGCCCTCGTCGGTGGCGGTCTCCCGCCCGGACGAGCAGGCGGCGAGCAGTACGGCCGTCGCGGCGAGCGCGATAAGCCTGGTGAACGGGGTAGGCGGCCTCGACATGAAGATCCCCTTCCGCTTCGCGGATGCGAGATCGTCATACCTACCGAGCCACGACGTGCGGAAGGTCGTGTTACCAAGCTGTTGCCAGAGAACATTTTCTGCGCACC
>WHSL01000143.1 GCA_009380095.1 Streptosporangiales bacterium
CCCAGCCGGGAGGAACCGCGCATGACCGCCGAAACCCCTGTGATCGTGGAGCACGGCCCGATCACCACGATCACCATCAACCGTCCCCGGGTGAAGAACGCGCTCAACGGCGAGGCGTGGCGGCTGCTCGGCGAGGCCCTCAACGCGGCGGCCGACGACACCGAGGTCCGGGTCGTGGTGCTGACCGGGGCCGGCGGCGACTTCTGCGCCGGAGCCGACCTGGCGGACCGGTCCGGCCGTCCCGCGCACCCGCTGCCGAACATGCACCGGGTCAACAAGGTCGCCCAGGCCATCCACGACCTGCCGAAGCCGACGGTGGCCAAGGTCGACGGGGTCGCCGTGGGCGCGGGCATGAACCTGGCCATCGGGTGCGACCTCGTGGTGGCGACGCCGCGGGCACGGTTCTCGGAGATCTTCGCCAGACGCGGCCTCTCCCTCGACCTCGGCGGATCGTGGCTGCTGCCCAAGCTGGTGGGGCTGCGGCAGGCGCAGCGGCTGGCCCTGCTCGCCGACTTCGTGCAGGGTGAGGAGGCCCGGGAGCTCGGCCTGGTGACCTGGGTGGTGGAGCCGGAGAAAATCGACGCGTTCGTCGACGACCTGACCGGAAAGCTGCTGGCCGGGCCGCCGGTGGCGCTGGCGCAGAACAAGCAGCTGGTGAACGCGGCCGTGGACATGACGCTGGCTCAGGCGCTGCAGGCCGAGGCGCGGGCGCAGACCGTCAACCAGGGCGGCGAGGACCCGGGGGCCGCCCGTGAGGCGTTCGTCAACAAGACCGAGCCGGTCTTCACCGGCCGCTGGCGCGCCTGACCGGCTCGCGGTCCGGCGTGCCCGGCACCGGCCGGCCGTCCGAGGGACCGGCTACCGTACGAGGCATGATCGAGCCCTCGGGCGTGCGGAGCGTCAAGCGCGCCCTGGACATTCTCGCCCTGCTCACCGAGGAGCGGCCGGCGATCTCGATCCGTGACGTGGTCGACGCCACCGGGCTGCCCAAGACCACCGCCATCCGGCTCGTGCAGACCCTGGAGGCGCACGGCCTGCTGTGGGCGACGGCGCGCGGCTACCAGGCCGGGCCTGGGCTGTGGCGGTGGTCGCACCTGGCCCGGGTCACCTGGGAGCCGCCGGCCGAGGTCCGCCGGCTGATGGAGGAGCTCGCCGAGCGCGGCCGCGAGACCGTGAACATGTACATGGTGCGCGACGTGCACCGGGTCGTCGTAGCGCAGCAGGAGGGGCCGCAGCAGCTGCGGCACGTCGTCCGGGTCGGCGACGAGCTGCCGCTGTGGTCGGGGGCCTCGTCCAAGGTGCTGCTGATCGGCGCCTCGCCGGAGCGGCTGGAGCGGATCGCCGCGGAGTCGCCGGAGGGCCTCGCCCACCTGCCCACGCTGGAGCGCTGGGCGGCGGAGGCGGCCGCGGCCGGCTGGGCGGTCAGCCACGGCGAGCGCGAGACGGGGTTGTCCGCGGTGGCCGCGCCGATCCGGGGCCGGGACGGAGCGGCGGTCGGCGCGCTCTCGCTGTCCGGGCCGACCGCCCGCTTCACGGACGAGCGGGTGCGCGAGTTCGCGGTCGACGTGGTGAAGGCGGCGGGGGAGATCTCCGACCGCGGCGCGTCGTATCTGGGGGCCTGAGGCCGTACGGTGCCGGGCCCGAAGAGGCCATTCTTCACGGGCGCGGAGAATGGCGGGTTAATCCGGGGATATGGCCGCCCTAATGCCGCGTGGCCTGGGAGGGTGCGGTTTTCTCCACTCGATTACCGAGGGAATTGGCCGTTAACTCGCGGACAATTGCCTTCCGGTGAACGGGGTGCCCGGCGTAGGGATTGGGCGACGGGAAATGGAGGTGCCCGCACCTCCCGAGGAAAGGCAGGCCCCCCGTGTCCACTCACGCGCCCGCGCCTGTGGTCGACGCCCCCTACACCGTCTCCATCGCCGGCACGTCCGAGGCGGTGGCGGCCGCCCAGCGGCTGCGGCACCGGGTGTTCGCCGGCGAGATGGGCGTCCGGCTGCACACCCCCATACCCGGGCACGACATCGACGCGTTCGACGCCGTCGCCGACCACCTCGTGGTGACCGAGGCGGGCACCGGTGCGGTCGTGGGGACGTACCGGCTGGTGCCGCCCGGGCGGTCGGCCCGGCTCTACGCCGACGGCGAGTTCGACATGTCCGGCCTGACGGCCGTACGGCCCCGGCTGATCGAGGCGGGCCGCTCGTGCGTGCACCCGGAGCACCGTACGGGTGCCGTGATCAACCTGATGTGGTCCGCGCTGGCGCGGTACGCCCTCCTCTCCGAGCACCGCTACCTGGGCGGCTGCGCCTCCGTGCCGCTGGGCGACGGGGGGCTCGCCGCGGCCACGGCGAGCGCGTTCGGCGCGGCGCGGCACGCCGCCCCGGCGGGCCTGCGGGTCCGCCCGCACCGTCCGTGGGCACCCGCGGCGCCGCTCGCCGGGCCGCCGCGCTACCCGGACCTGCCGCCGCTGCTCCGCGGCTACCTGCGGCTCGGCGCGTGGATCTGCGGGGAGCCGGCGCTCGATCCCGACTTCGGCGTGGCCGACTTCTACGTACTGCTCGACCTCGAGCGGATCCCGGACCGCTACCGTCGCTTCCTCCTCAGGGAGCGCGCGTGACCGGGTGGGTGCCGGTCTCGGCCTGCACCCGTGCCTGCGTGACCCGTACGGCCCCGGCGGTACGGCCCGCCGCGGCGCTGCGGCGGTTCGCCGCGGCGGTCGCGGTGCTCGGAGGCGCCCGCCCGGCCTCTCCCGAGGCCGCGCGCGACGGCGCGTATCGGCTGCTCGACGCGCTCGGCGTGCGGCTCGACGCCCCCGCCGCGCCCCTGACCGTGCCGGGGGCGGGGACGCTGATCGTCGCGGACCACATCTCCTGGCTGGACGTGCCGGCGCTGGCCGCGTGCGCGCCGGTGACCCTGCTGGCCAAGCGCGAGGTGGCGGGCTGGCCGGTGATCGGGCCGCTCGCCCGGCGGCTCGGCACCTGTTTCATCGACCGGGACGACCCGTACGCCCTTCCGGGAGCGGTCGCGGAGGTGGCCCGGCTGCTGAGCTCCGGCCGATCGGTCGTCGCCTTTCCGCAGGCCACCACCTGGTGCGGGCCGGTCGGGGGCCGGTTCCGGCGGGCCACCTTCCAGGCCGCGGTCGACGCGGGCGCGCCGGTCCTGCCGGTGACGGTGGACTACACGCTGGGTGGGGAGCCGACCACGGTCGCGGCGTTCGTCGGTACCGACGGGTTTCTGGCCTCGCTGGCCCGGGTGGTCAGGGCGGACGGGCTGACCGTACGGATCCGGCCGCACCAGCCGCTGTGGCCGGGGCCGGGGATCGATCGCCGTGCGCTGGCGGCGGCCGCGGAGCGGACGGTGTTCGGCCGCGTCGCGCCGGGGCCGCCGCGATATGCGCCGCGGCGACCCGAGTCGCCGCGACATGAAGCGACGCGGGGGAACGTGTCCCCCGCGTCACCGGCGGGCTGAGCCGGACCGACGCACGTGTTCCCGCTCCACCTGTGCGGACCGGCCGCCCAGGTACAAGCATCCACGGTCCGGGGCCGTCGCGGCAGGGACATTGGACCAGGAATGACCGGGACCTTCGGCGCTACCGCCCAGCGTGAGCCGTGTTCCCCGCTTTGCGGGGAAACGTCTTGCCAGGTGCGGGAGCCCGTCAGACGGTGGTCACGCGAAGGTCGGCTCCGCGACGGCCTGGGGGCCGTACGGTCGTGCGGCGATCGAATGTCCCAGAAAGGTAAGGACGCATCCGTCAACGGGTGGACCGGCGGGTCGCCGACGACCGCGGGCGGCGGCTCCCGGTGGACGGCTCCACCGACGTGCTCAACGGCGAGGTCGTGAACACGCCGTCGGACGCCACCGGCGAGCGCCCCGTCGGCGACGCGCTCCTTGTCGTACCCGGTCGCTGAGCCCGGCGGGAGGTCAACGAGCTCGAGGGGTCGGCACCCGTCCGGGGTGGCGCCGCGCGATTGCCGTACGGCCCGGGCCGTCGGCTCGCTCGGCGTCCCCGGGACGGGTTGCCGCCAGGTTGCCCGAAGCCCTCACCAGTGGGCTTCGGGCATCAATCGTCGGGGCTGGGGCAGCCCCCAGTCCGCGGTCAGCCAGCACGTCCGGCGCCTGGAGCGGGAGACCGGCCTCACGCTCATCGAGCGCCGGTCGCGCGGGGTCGTGCCGACCCCGGCCGGGCACATCCTGCACCAGGCCGCGCTCGGCGGCATCGCCTCGCTCGACGCGGCGCTGCACCGGCTCGGCGAGCTGCGCGACGGGCATGGCGGCAGCGTGCGGATCACCACCGGCGGCGTCACCGTCCGGCACTTCATGGCGGACGCGATCACCGCGTTCCGCGACAGCCACCCGGACGTGACGCTCGCGTTCCAGTCGGCGCAGTCGGCGCGGCGCTGCCTGGAGCTGGTGGAGAGCGGGCGGGCCGACCTGGCGTGGATCACGCTGGGCGCGCCGCGGTCCGGCATCCAGCAGCGTCCGGTGCTCGGGCTGCCGTGGGTGCTGGTCGTGCACGCCGACGATCCGCTGGCCGGGCGGGAGGCCATCCTGCCCGGGGACCTCGCGGCCATCCGGTACATCGCGCACCCGGAGAACTCCGCCTCGCGGCGCCGGCTGGAGGAGGACTTCGTACGGCTCGGCGTGGACGCGCCGGCGCCGGTCTGCGTGGCGGACTGGGACACCGCCGTGCTCCTCGCCGAGCTGCGCGCCGGCCACGCCGTCCTGCCCGGCCTGCCCCGCCTGACCAGCACCCCGGACACGCCGCTGCGCACCATCCCGATCCCCGGCCTCACCCCCATCGCGGTGGGCTGGGCGGTCCGCCAGTGGGAGGGCCTCAGCCCGCCCGCCGCCGCCTTCGCCCACCTCGTCGCCGCCCAATGGGAGACACCCACCACCTGAACCCCGGGAGACCGCATGATCGGTGGAACCCTGCTCGCTTCGACCCCGTCCGGCGCCGCACCGACGATCTTCAACGACCAGGACCTCTCGAAGAGGGCGGGCCGGTGAGCGGCCTCGCGGGGCGACGCGCCGCCGTGACCGGGGCCGGCTCGGGCATCGGCCGGGAGATCGCCCGCCGCCCGCATGCCGCGGGCGCGGCGGTCACGCTGATCGACATCGACGCCGACGCGGTCCGTACCGTCGCCGCCGAGCTCGGCGTGGGAGCCGAGCCGGCCGTCGCCGACGTGACGGACGAGGCCGCCCTGGAGGCGGCGGTCCGCACCGCGGCCCCGCTGCACATCGGCGTCAACGCGGCCGGCGCCGGCACCTTCGGGGAGATCACCGAGCTCGCCGCGGACGAGTGGCGGCGGATCCTCGACCTGTGCCTCACCGGCGTCTTCCTCTCGGTGAAGCACCAGGCCAGGCGGATGCCCGAGGGCGGCTCGATCATCAACATCGCCTCGCTCAACGCCCGCCAGCCCGCCCAGGGCCTGTCCGCGTACTGCGCCGCCAAGGCCGGGGTGGAGATGCTCACCAAGGTCGCCGCGATGGAGCTGGGGGCGCGTGGTATCCGCGTCAACGCGATCGCGCCCGGGCTCGTCGACACCCCGCTGACCACGGCCTTCACCCAGTCGGAGATCAAGGACGAGTTCCTCGACAACACGCCGCTCGGCCGGATCGGGGCGCCGGAGGACATCGCGTCGGCCGCGCTGTTCCTGGCCGGGGACGACTCGTCGTGGATGACCGGGGACCTGATGCTCGTGGACGGCGGCGGGCACACCATGCGCCACCCGAAGCTGCTGGGACGGTGAGGACGATGGGCGAGATGCGGGCCGCGGTCACCGGGGCTGAAGGCCCCGGACCGGCAGTCAAGATCATCGTCAGGCCCCAGGAGGCGCCTTCCTGAGCGCCGTGTCCCGCAGCTCCCGCTTGAGGATCTTCCCCGCCGCGTTGCGCGGCAGCTCGTCGAGGAGGATGAAGCGGCGCGGCCGCTTGAACCCGGCCAGCCGCTCCGTACAGAGCGCGATCAGCTCCTCCTCGGCGGGCGGCCCCGCGGCCGACGGCTGGATCACCGCCACCACCCGCTCGCCCCAGACCTCGTCCGGCTCGCCGATGACCGCCGCCTCGGCGACGCCGGGGTGGGCATAGAGCACGTCCTCGACCTCGCGCGAGTACACGTTCTCCCCGCCGGTAAGGATCATGTCCTTGAGCCGGTCCACGATGTAGAGGTAGCCGTCGGCGTCCAGCTTGGCCAGGTCGCCGCTGTGGAACCAGCCGCCCCGCATGGCCTCGGCGGTGGCATCCGACATGCCCCAGTACCCCATCGTGACCTGGTCGCCGCGGATGACCAGCTCGCCGACCTCATCGACCGGCACGTCCTTGTCCTCGGCGTCCACCACCCTGATCGCCGAGAGCGGCATCGGCTTGCCCACCGAGGCGAGCAGGTCGGTACGGCCGTTCACGGCCGCCACGTGATCGTCCGCGGTGTGGAACATGACGTTGCCGGACAGCTCGGTCATCCCGAAGCCGGTCTGGAACCGTGCGTTCGGGAACCGCTCCATCGCCTTGCGCAGCACCTCCACGGGCATCGGCGCGGCCCCGTACCCGATCCGGCGGATCGTGGAGGTGTCGTAGGTCTCGATGCCGGGAGTGCGCAGCAACATGGACAGCATGGTGGGCGCGCCGGTGATGTCGGTGACCCGGTGTCGCTCGACGAGCTCGAGGAACGACTCGGGGTCGTACCGGCGCATCACCACGAGCTCGGCGGCGCGGGTGTGCGAGACCAGCACGCTGTACCCGGCGATGTGGCAGAGCGGCCAGGGGAACAGTGTGACAACGTCGTCCCCGCCGTGCTCCCAGGTGGACGTGGTGTTGGCGACGGCGGCCGTGACGTTGCGGTGGCTCAGCATGGCGCCCTTGGGGCGGCCGGTGGTGCCGGAGGTGTAGATCAGCCAGGCCAGCGCGTCGTCGTCGGCCTCGGGCTGCTCGGCGGGGGCGGCGTCCACGAGCGCGCCGAAGCGGACCGTGTCCGGCGCGTCCGCGTCGATCATGACCACCGTGTGCACCGAGTCCACGGTGGCGCGGGCCTCCTCGATGACCGGGAGGTACGCGGCCTCGGTGATCACCACGGTGGGGCGGGCATCGGCGAGGATGCCGGTGATCTCGCGGGCGTTGAGCCGGTAGTTCAGGAACGTGAGCGCCATCCCGGCGAGCGGCACGCCGTAGTAGGCGAGCACGTACTCGGGATGGTTCTCCGCGAGGATCGCCACCCGGTCGCCCGGGCGGGCGATGCCGCGCAGCGCGTTGGCCAGCCGGCAGGTCCGTTCGTACAGCTCGCGGTAGGTCCAGCTCAGGTCCTCGAAGCGTAGCGCGGTCGCCTCCGGGGCACGCACCGCCGCGTACCGCAGCAGGTCACTGATCAGCATGGCGTCTCCGATCTGGGGGAATCGGGTATGGCTCAGCCGGGATACGTCAGGTACTTGGGGTTGGCGATGGAGAGCCGTGCGGTGACCATGTCCCGTACGGCCCGCAGCGTGGCGGGATCATCGGCGTCGATGCTCCCGTCCCTGATGCCGGCGGCGAACGCGGCGGTGTCCGGTACGCCGAGAGCGGCGAGCCGCTCGCGGTGCTCACGCTCGAGCGCGGCGCCCTGGGCCAGCTCGCGGGCCACGATGCCGAGCACGTTGGCGGCCACCCGGCCCTGGAACGCCAGCCGGGGGTCGTCGACCTTCATCACCTCGTCCCGCAGGAAGCCCTCGGTGGCCTCCACCAGCTCGCCGAGCGTCGGGTGTCCGTGCAGGTCGGAATGGGGCGGCGCGGCGGGAGGCTCGGGGATCGAGGGAGCCGGGACGCCGAGTGCCAGCAGCAGGTCGTGCTCCTGCTCGCAGACGCGACGCCCGATCGCAGCGAGCTCCACCGAGCGGGTCTCCCCGGCGAGGTGACGTTCGGCCTGGCCACGGCAGCCCACCGCCCACCAGACCACGCCGAACACCTCCCACCAGCGCACCGCCTCGGGGTCCGGCCGCTCCCCGGCGACCTCGGCGTACCCGTCGAGCAGCGCCTCCCGGTCACCGAAGCCGCCGACGTGCGGCGCGGACCCGAATCGCCAGGCCTTCACGCACAGCCAGCCCAGATCGGCCCTCGGATCCCCGACGTGCACCAGCTCCCAGTCGAGCACGGCGCGCAGCCCGGCCGGCGAGATGATCAGGTTGCCGTTGCGGAAGTCGCCGTGCACGACCGTGTCCGGTACGGGATCCGGCCGGTTGCGGCGCAGCCAGCGCAGCCCGATCTCCACCGCGGGGGAGGGGTCGGCGAGGGCGTCGTACCGGGCCTGCAGCGCGTCCAGCGAATCCGGCCGCTCCAGCCCCGGCACGTTCCGCAGCGGAATGCGGTGCAGCCGGGCGAGCACGCGGCCGAACTCGGCGGCCAGCGTGGGGCGCACGGCCGCGTACTGCTCGTCGCGGAGCAGCCGGCGGGCGATCGTCTCGCCCCCCACGAACTCGGTGATCAGGTACGGCGACCCGAGCACGTCGGGGTCCGTGTTGAGATCGACCAGCGGCGGGACCGGGACGCCCTCCTCGGCGGCCGCGGCGATGGCGGCGCCCTCGCGCGCCATGGACGCCGGGCGGCCATGCCCGGGCGGGTCGCGGCGCAGCACGAGCCGTCGCGGCTCCCCGCCGCCGGTGACCGCGAACGCCCAGGTCTCGCGGCTGGCGCCGCCGCTCAGCCGGCGCAGCCCCTCGACCGTGACCGCGTGGCCGAACACCTGGCCGAGGCGTGCCTCGAGGAGCTTGCCGAGGTCCTGATCCGGCATCAGTCGAACCTCCCGTACGTGCCGTCCAGTGCCCTGTCCCTCACTTGATCGCCAGTGGGTTGATGGGCGAGCCGACCGCTCGCTCGAACTTGATCGGCGGAGCGCAGAGGAAGAACGCGAAGCGGCCGTCCGCCGCACAGTCCGTCGCGAGCTCCTCGAAGTCGAGGATCTCGCCGAGTGTCATCCCCATGTCCCGGATCAGCACCAGGTGCACGGGGAGCGTCTCGCCGTCGACCTCGCCGGGCAGCGCCTCGATCGCCCAGTTGTCCGAGCAGACCGCGGACACCTCGTGCCGGTGCAGCCAGTCGCAGCAGGCCAGGCCGAGGCCGGGTTCACCGGCCATGAACGACGTGGCGTCGGAGTCGGCGAGGAACTTGCGCCGCCAGCCGGTGCGTACGGCCACGATGTCGCCGGGCCGCAGCTCGGTGCCCTGCCGGGCCAGCGCGCCGTCGAGGTCGTCGGGGGTGATCACCTCGCCGGCGGGCAGCCAGTCGACGCCCTTGTCCGCCGCGACGTCGATCAGCACGCCACGGCCGACGATGCCCTTCGCCTGCTTGTCGATGGAGCAGTGCCGCGCCCCGTGCGCGCTGACCGCGGAGGTGGGGAAGCCGTTGTACAGCTGGTCGTCGTAGAACACGTGCGCCAGGCCGTCCCACTGCGAGGCGCTCTGCAGCGGCATGAACACGTAGTCGTCGGCGTAGTGGAAGGCGCCCGGGAAGTCCTGGTCGTCACCGGACTCCGACACCAGCAGCACGGGGTTGATCCGGCCGCCGCCCGGCTGCGGGCCGCCCTTACCGAACGGGATGCCGAGGTCGAACACCTTGCCCTCGGTGACGAGGCCCGCCGCGGCGACGATGCGTTCGGGGGTCAGCAGGTTCGTGGTGCCGCGTTCGTCGCGTACCCCGTCCGAGTCCCACCTGCCCCAGTTGCTCAGGCGGCGCCCGATCGTGCGGAAGTCCTCCATGTCAACCTCCCGGAGACGCGGCCCCCGCACCCCTGCTTTACAACCGAACGTTTGTTTAGATTAGGTGGAGGCGACAGCGGCGACAAGGAGCCCCCGATGCGCGAGATCCGGTACGACGTATCCGGTACGGAATCGCGACCCCAAGCCGGTGATCGCGGCGGTGGACGGGCCGGCCTACGGCATGGGCGCCGAGTTCACCGTCCAGGCCGACCTGCGCATCGCCTCCACCCGGGCGCGGTTCGCGTGAACTTCGGGCGGCGCGGGCTGGTGCCCGACACCGGCGCCGGGTCCTGGCTGCTGCCCCGGCAGATCGGGCTCACCGAGGCGCTGCGGCTGCTGTTCACCGGGGACCCGCTGGACGCCGAGCGGGCCAAGTCGGTGGGGTACGTGCTGGACGTGGTGGAGCCGGACGCGCTCCCCGACGCCGCCCGGGCGCTCGCGGAGGCGGCCGCGCAGTGCTCGCCGTTCGCCTCGGCCCGCACCAAGCGGCTGGTCTACGACGGGCTCACCGGGGACCTCCCGGACCACCTGGCGGCCACCCGGACGGCGCTGGCCGAATGCTTCGCCTCCGCGGACCACGCCGAGGGCGTACGGGCGTTCCTGGAGCGCCGGGCTCCCGTTTTCACCGGTCAGTGAGGCATACGCCCGCTAGGTCTGGAAGAGTTTCCGGCATGCAACACGTCGACGTCGCTGTCGTGGGGCTCGGTCTGGCCGGCTCCGCGGTCACCCGGTCACTGGCCCGGCGGGGGCGCAGCGTGGCCGCGTTCGAGGCGTTCCCCGCGGGTCACCGGCGGGGCAGCTCGCACGGCAACGGGCGGATCTTCCGGCACGCCTACGGCGACCCGCTGTACGTACGGCTCGCCGCCGAGGCCGGCGAGCTCTGGGACGAGCTGCAGAAGGAGACCGGCGAGACGCTGCTGGAGCGGGTCGGCGGCGTCGACCACGGCCCCCGCCGCGAGCCGGAGCGCATGGGCGAGCTGCTCGCCGAGCACGGCATCCCCACGGAGCTGCTGGACCCGGACGACGCGGAGGAGCGCTGGCCGGGCGTGCGCTTCAACGGCCCGGTGCTGTACGACCCGGCCGGCGGGGTGCTCAACCCCGAGCGGACCATGACCGCGCTGGTCCGGCTGGCCCGGGAGAGCGGGGCGCGGGTCGCGTACGAGACCCCCGTACGCTCCCTGGAGCCCGACGGCCAGGGCGTGCGCGTCACCGCCGGCGACGAGACCTGGCACGCGCGGACCGTCGTGGTGGCGGCCGGGGCCTGGGCGGGCGGGCTGCTCGACGGGTACGTGGCGCTGCCCCCGCTGACCGTCACCCAGCAGCAGGTCTTCTTCTTCGCGCCGGCGCGGATCGGCTCCTGGCCGTGGCCGACGCTGGTGCACGACGAGGTGATGCCTCTGTACGCGCTGCCCGAAGGGCCGGTGTTCAAGCTCGGCGAACACGCGCCCGCCACCCCGACCACCGCGGACACCCGCGACTTCGTCGTCGACCCGGCCGCCCGCGAGCGCGCCGTGGCCTACGTACGGGAGTGGCTCCCCGGCCTCGACTCGGTTCCCCGCTCCGACCTGACCTGCCTCTACACCTCCACCGCGAACGAGGACTTCATCCTCGACCGCACCGGCCCCTTCGTGGTCTGCTCCGCCTGCTCCGGCCACGGCGCCAAGTTCACCCCGTTGATCGGCGAACTCGTCGCCGACCTCGTCGACGGCGCACCCCCGGTCGCCCGCTTCGCCCTCCCCGCCGGCGTCGACATCATCTAACCCCTTGATCATTGGCCGGTGAGGCGGTGGAGGAGGGGTGTGACGCGGTAGTCGACGAGTTCGCGCATGACCAGCGTGGTGTTGGTGCGCTCCACGCCGGGGATGGCGAGGATGCGGCCGGCGATCCGGTAGAGGTCGTCCGCGTCCCGCGCGACCACGTGCACGAGCAGGTCGACCTCCCCGCTCAGCCCCAGCACCTGCAGCACCTCGGGGATCTCCTCCAGCGCCGCCGCGACCTCGTCCAGCCTGCGCTGGACCACCGTGGTGGTCACGTACGTGGTCAGCGGGTAGCCCAGCGCCTTCGGATCGATCCGCCGCTCGAACGAGGTGAGCGCGGAGCGTCGCTCCAGGGCCGCCAGCCTCGCCTGCACGGTGTTGCGGGCCAGGCCGGTGCGCTCGGCCAGCCAGCTGACCGTGGCCCGCGGGTTGCCGGCCAGCTCCAGCAGGATGCGCGCGTCGGTGCCGTCGAGCGGCCGCTCACCTGTCACGGTGCGCACCTCCTGCTCAGGACCGAGTCCTTTGTTTGGGCACTTTGCACAACTTCATGATGAACCATTGCGCAGAATCCTGCCCGGTGTTGGGCTTAGAGGCAAGAAGTGCCCGTACGAGTCCGAGGGTGACCCATGGCCGACAACCCGAGCGCGCCGCCCGTCCAGCAGACCGACGACGCCCGCACGCTGGGCGCGATCGAGCGCCGGGTGCTGTGGCTGTCCACGGCGATCATCGACCACGCCAACCGGGTCCGGCCCAACCCGTCCGGACTCAAGGTCGGCGGCCACCAGGCCTCCTGCGCCTCGATGGTGTCGATCATGACGGCGCTCTGGTTCCGGCACCTGCGCGCCGAGGACCGCGTCTCGGTGAAGCCGCACGCCGCACCGGTGCTGCACGCGATCAACCACCTGCTCGGCGAGCTCGACCCGGCGTACCTGACCACGCTGCGCGCGTTCGGCGGCCTGCAGAGCTACCCGAGCCGGTCCAAGGACCCCGATCCCGTGGACTACTCCACCGGCTCGGTCGGGCTCGGCGCGACGGCCCCGATCTGGGGCGCGGTCGCCCGCCGGTACGTGGCCCGGCTGGAGGGCGCGGACGGTGTCCAGCCCGGCACCGGCCGCCAGTACGCACTGATCGGCGACGCCGAGCTGGACGAGGGCGCGATCTGGGAGGCCGTACTCGACCCGGGCGTGACCGACCTCGGCGAGCTGGTCTGGATCGTCGACCTCAACCGGCAGTCGCTGGACCGCGTGGTGCCCGGCATCGCGGCGGGCCGGCTGCGTGGCATGTTCGAGGCCGCGGGCTGGCAGGTGCTCACCGTCAAGTACGGACACCTGCTGGAGGAGCTGTTCACCCGGCCGGGCGGGGACGCGCTGCGCCGCCGGATCGACGCCATGGACAAC
Source organism: Streptosporangiales bacterium (assembly GCA_009380095.1). Taxonomy (GTDB): domain Bacteria; phylum Actinomycetota; class Actinomycetes; order Streptosporangiales; family Streptosporangiaceae; genus WHSL01. The sequence goes on from WHSL01000143.1 coordinate 12,871, forward strand.
CCGGAGTATCAGCGGCTGCTCCGCTGCGCACCGGACGAGCTGCGGCGACGGCTGCCCGGCTCCGGGGAGGACGCCGCGGCGATCGAACGGCTCTGCGCGGAGCTCGACGACGAGACGCTGAGCGCGGCCATCCGCAACCTCGGCGGGCACGACCTGGACGCGCTCGACGCCACGCTGCTCGCGGTCTCCGACGATCGGCCGACGGTGATCCTCGCCTACACCATCAAGGGGTACGGACTGCCCGTCGAGGGCCACCCGCAGAACCACTCGGCCCTGCTCACCGCGGACCAGATGCGCGAGCTCGCGGCGACCCTCGGCGCGGACGCGGACGACCCGTGGCGGCGCCCCGGCGAGATGAGCGCCGAGGGCCGGCGGTGCGCGGCGACCGCGGCCCGGCTGTCCCGGGTGCCGGTCGCGGAGCACCCGGTCACCGGGGTCCCGTACGACTTCGGCCGCACCCCCGCGGGCACCACCACGACCCAGGCCGCGCTGGGCCGTGCCCTGCTCGACCTCACCCGCGCCGCGCCCGAGGTGGCCCGCCGGGTGGTGACGGTCAGCCCGGACGTCAGCTCCACCACCAACCTCGGCGGCTGGGTGAACAAGGTCGGCGTGTGGTCCACCCGGGAACGGCGGGACTGGTTCGACGACGACGCCGAGACGATCCTGCACTGGCGGGAGAAGCCGACCGGCCAGCACATCGAGCTGGGCATCGCGGAGACCAACCTGGTCGGGCTGATCGGTGAGCTCGGCGCGACCTGGAACCGGTGGGGCAGCCCGCTGCTGCCGATCGGCGTGATGTACGACCCCTTCTTGGAGCGCGCGCTGGAGCCCTGGTCCTTCGGCATGTATGCGGGCGGGCAGTCCATCCTGGTCGGAACCCCGTCCGGGGTCTCACTGGCCCCCGAGGGTGGCGCGCACCAGTCGATCACGACGCCGTCGATCGGCATCGAGCAGCCGGGGCTCGTCTCGTACGAGCCCGCGTTCGCCGTCGAGGCCGAGTGGGCGCTGCTCGCGGCGCTGGCCCGGCTGGGCCGGCCGGACGGCGGGTCGGCGTACCTGCGGTTGTCCACCCGGCCGGTGGACCAGCGGCTCGCGGCCGTCCCCGAGGACCCGGCCGCGCGGGAACGCCGCAGGCGGCAGGTGGTGGCGGGGGCGTACGCGCTGCGCCGCGCCGACCGCCCCGAGGTCACCATCGCCGCGATGGGCGCCATGCTGACCGAGGCGCTGGCCGCCGCCGACCGGCTGGCCGAGCTCGGCACCGAGGCGGACGTGATCTGCGTGACGAGCCCGGGACAGCTGTTCCGCGCGCTGCGCGCGCGGCAGGGCCGGGACGAGGCGGAGACCTGGATCCTCGACCAGGTCTTCCCCGCGTCCCGCGCCCTGCCGATGGTGACCGTGCTGGACGGGCACCCGCACACGCTGGCCTTCCTGCCGCAGATCAACCGGGTCCCGGGCATCGCGCTCGGCGTCACCGGCTTCGGCCAGTCCGGCGCCCTGGAGGACGTGTACCGCTACCACGGCATCGACACCGACGCGATCGTCACCGCCGCCCTCGACGCCACCGACCTCTAGACCC
>WHSL01000254.1 GCA_009380095.1 Streptosporangiales bacterium
CCGCCTCTGGGACGCGCACGTCGCTCGCCGGGTCCAGGCGCCACTCCAAGGTTCCTCCTCCGATGACGTGTCCAAGAGCCGGCGACGACCCGCGCTTCCCGGCAGGTCATCGCCATAGCGATTAAACCTACTTCTATAGTTGGGATCTGTGCATGGAACTCACCGGGATTCGATCCGTACGGCCACCCGCACGCCCCTCCCGGCGATCGCGGGAGGCGGCGCCAGCGGCACGCTCGCGGCGGTCCATCAGCTGAACCGCGCGGGCGCGCCGCTCCGGCCGCGCGTCGTGCTCATCGACGACGACGGCCGGCACGGGCGCGGCGTCGCGTACGCCACGCCGGACCCGGCGCACCTGCTCAACACCCCCGCCGCCGCGATGAGCGCGTACTCCGGTGACCCCCACCACCTCGTCCGCTGGGCCACGGACCTCGGCCGCGCCACCGGCGGCGGCGACCTCCTGACCCGCTACGACTACGGCGACTACCTTCGCGACACGCTCGCCGCGCAGGAGCTCCTGCACGGGGGCCTGGAACTGCGCACCGACCGGGTGACGGGGATCGCGCTCGGCCCGTACGGACGGCCGGTGCTGCGCTGCGCCACCCTTGGCCCGCTCACCGCCGACATCGCCATCGTCGCCACCGGCCACCTACCATCGGCCGGCGACGTCACCGCCGACCCGGACCTCGCGGGCACGCTGATCGCGGACGGCATCGCCCGCCCTGAGCCGCTCCGCCTCGGCCTGGAAACGCGGGACGGAGCCCTGCTGACCCCATACGGACACCCGCACGACCGCCTCTTCACGCTGGGCCCGCCACGCCGCGGCGCGCTGGACGACTCCACGGCCGTACCGAAGATCCGCGCCAAGGCCGAACGCCTGGCGGAAAGGATCACCACTCTCCTCGATCGCCCTTGAAGGAGAGGTTGGTCAGCCGGTTACGGTCGTCGAAGTCGGCGATCAGCAGCCCCTCCGGCACCCGCGTGAGGATCTGCCCGGACGACTCGTCCAGCTCGGCCCCGTGGTGGGTGAGGAAGCCGCGCACCACCCGCCGGTGGTCGTCGGGGAAGGCCTCGATGGCGGACATGATGAGCCGCGGCGCGGTCACCGGGTCGAGCCCGGGCTTGGGCCCGCGCGGGTCGTCGAGGTGCAGGAAGCACTGCCCGGCCCCGTCGTTCACCTCGACCGCGTGCACGCCGCACCCGCCCAGCGGCACCGCCGCGAGAATGGCCAGCGCGCCGGCCGCCCGCAGCGGCTCGGGGAAGCTGGAGAAGTCGAGGACGCCGGTGGTCAGCTCGGGAATGTTCTGCCGCCGGCCGTAGGCGTACATGCCGCGCAGCGGCGCCACCGCCGGTTCGTCCCAGCCGAAACCGGGGTTCGCCCAGCCCCACAGCCAGGTCCGGTCGGAGTGCGCGAACGTGCCGAGCAGCGTGACCCCGTACAGCCTCTCGTTCCCCAGCACCAGGGTGCGTGCGTCCAGGTCGACCTCCCAGGCCCCCTGGGGCAGGAAGGCCTGCAGCGCCTCCTGACGCTGAATGGCGGCCGCCGCGAAGTCTGCCGCGAACGCCGCGAATCGCGCGCTATACCCGTGATGTTCGAGCATGACCGTAAACCGTAATCCAGAACGGCCCAGAATACCCGATTTCTCCCCTTAAAGGTCACTCCTCCGCCCGCAGTACGGGCCGCAGCGCGTCCAGCACCCCCGGGTCCTCGATCGTGGACGGCACCCGAGCCGGCTCACCGTCGGCGATCGACCGCATCGTGCCGCGCAGGATCTTCCCGGACCTGGTCTTGGGCAGCCCGGGCACCACGTCCGCCCGCTTCAGCGCCGCGACCGGCCCGATCTGCTCCCGTACGGAGCTGATCAGCTCCCCCGCGAGCTTCTCCGCGTCCACGTCCACACCTGCCTTCAAAACCACGAACGCCCGCGGCAGCTGCCCCTTCAGGGAGTCCGCCACGCCGATCACCGCGCACTCCGCGACCGCCGGATGCGCCGCGATGACCTCCTCCATGGCCCCGGTGGACAGCCGGTGCCCGGCCACGTTGATCACGTCGTCGGTACGGCCCATCACGTACAGGTAGCCGTCGGAGTCCACGTGCCCGCCGTCGCCGGTCAGGTAGTGCCCGGGGAACTGCGACAGGTACGCCTCCACGTACCGCTCGTCCGCCCCCCACAGCGTGGGCAGCGTGCCGGGCGGCAACGGAAGCCGGATGGCGATCGCGCCGTCGGTACCGGGCGCCGTCTCCTCCCCCGCCTCGTCGAGGATGCGCACGTCGTACCCGGGCATCGGCACGGTCGGCGACCCCGGCTTGACCGGCAGCTCCTCCAGCCCGCGCGGGTTGGCGGCGATCGCCCAGCCGGTCTCGGTCTGCCACCAGTGGTCGATCACGGGCCTGTCCAGCACCCGGACGCCCCAGTGGTACGTCTCCGGGTCCAGCCGCTCGCCGGCGAGGAACAGGGTGTGCATCCCGGACAGGTCATAGGCCCCGATCAGCGCGCCCTCCGGGTCCTCCTTCTTGATCGCGCGGATCGCGGTGGGCGCGGTGAACAGCGCGCGTACGCCGTGCTCGGCGACGACCCGCCAGAACGCGCCGGCGTCCGGCGTGCCGACCGGCTTGCCCTCGTACAGCACGGTCGCGCAGCCGTACAGCAGCGGCGCGTACACGATGTAGGAGTGGCCGACCACCCAGCCGATGTCGGAGGCGGCCCAGAACACGTCCCCAGGCTCGACCCCGTACACGTTGCGCATGCTCCAGTGCAGCGCCACCGCGTGCCCGCCGTTGTCCCGCACGATGCCCTTGGGCGCGCCGGTGGTACCGGAGGTGTAGAGCACGTAGAGTGGGTCGGTGGCGGCGACCGGTACGCAGTCCACCGGCTCGGCGCCGTCCAGCGCCTGCTCCCAGGTGATGTCGCCATCGGGGTCCAGCTCCGCCCGGTGCTCCGGGCGCTGGAAGACGACCCGCTTGGCGGGGCGGTGCGAGGAGAGCCGGAGCGCCTCGTGCAGCATCGGCACGTACGGGACCTGCCGGCCCGGCTCGATGCCCGCCGAGGCGGTGAGCACGACCTTGGGCTTGGCGTCGTCGATCCGCGTGGCCAGCTCCTTGGGGGCGAAGCCGCCGAACACCACCGAGTGCACCGCGCCGAGCCGGGCGCAGGCCAGCATGCCCACCACCGCCTCGGGGATCATCGGCATGTAGATGACGACCCGGTCGCCGCGCTCCACCCCGAGCCGGCGCAGCGCCCCGGCGAACCGGGCCACCTCGTCGCGCAGCGCGGCGAACGTGTACGTGCGCTTGGTCCCGGTGACCGGCGAGTCATAGATCAGCGCGGCGCGCTCGCCGTGCCCCGCATCCACGTGCCGGTCCAGCGCGTTGTCGCAGGTGTTGATCTCACCGCCGGGATACCAGCGGTAGAAGGGCGGGTTGGAGGCGTCGAGCGCGCGGTCCGGCCGCCGTGTCCAGCGCAGGTCCTCGGCCGCCGCGCCCCAGAAACCCTCGGGATCGTCGATGCTGCGTGCGAAGGCGTCCGCGTACCTTCCCATGGGGCGACTCCCTGATACGTAAAGGCGAGCGGCCCGCGAGGCCGCTCGCCTAAACGTAGATCAGGAACCGTTACGCGGCCAGATCCGCGAGGTCCGCAGACAGCTCTTCCTCCTGCGCCAGCCGGCGCAGCTTGTGCAGCGCGTCCGCCTCGATCCGGCGCACGCGTTCCCTGCTCAGGCCCACCTCGGCGGCGACCTCGGCCCGGGTGCGCTCGCGGCCGTCGTCGAGTCCGTACCGGGCCCGTACGATCTGCGCGGCCCTGGGGGTCAGCCGCCCGACCAGCTCGTGCAGTCGCTCCCGGCCCTCGTGCGCGAGCGCGCTGCGTTCGGGGGATCCCGTCCCCTCGTCGGCCGGCAGCAGGTCGCCGAGCGCCGTCTCCTCGTCGTCACCGACCAGCGAGTCGAGGCTCGCCGGGGTAAGGCTCCACCGGTCGAGCGCGGCGATGCGCTCGACGCTCAGGTCGAGTGCCCGAGCCAGCTCCTCGGGAGCCGGGTCGGCGCCGAGCTCCAGGCTGAGCTCGCGGCGCGCCCGGCGGAGCCGGCTGACCTCGTCGTGTACGGCCTGGGGCAACCGTACGGTCCGGGAGGTGTTGGCGAGCCCGCGGCCGATGGCCTGGCGGATCCACCATGTCGCGTATGTGGAGAACTTGAAGCCGCGCCGGTAGTCGAACCGCTCGACCGCGCGCAGCAGGCCCAGGTTGCCCTCCTGGATCCGGTCCAGCAAGGACATCGAGTCGCCCGGGTAACGACGCGCTACCGACACGACGAGTCGTAGGTTGGCGCGGATGAACGTCTCACGAGCGCGACGGCCCAGTTCGGCCTCGGCGGTGAGCTCCGCGCGCTCCCCGTCGGCCAGGTCGGACTCCTCCGCCAGCCTGCGCTCGGCCTCCAGGCCGGCCTCGATGCGCTGGGCAAGCTCCACCTCGCCGTCGGCGTCGAGCAGCGGCGTACGGCTGATCTCCTCCAGGTATGTCCCGAGAAGGTCGCGCTCCACACGCGACTCTTCAGCCGAGGTGTGTGCCCGGCTGGTGGCCATCCGATCACTTCCTCTCCCTCGCCCTGATAGAAGAACATTTGGCAGGTGCGTGGTGTTCCCGGATCCTCCGTACCGCGACGCGCCACGTTGCCGCCGAAGGTGCACGTACGGGGTCAGTGGTTGCAGACTGGCCGCATGAGCACACGGGTGCGCTGGAGGGCGGAGGTGGCGGGGCCGGGGCCGCTACAGGCCTGGCCCGACCCGTGGCACGACGCGGTCTACGTCGCGAACGGGCCTCAGGTGGCCCCGGGTGCGAGCCGGCTCTACCGCTTCGACCTGCGGACCGGCGAGCTGACCGGGGAGTTCCGGCCCCGTGCCGCAGTCACCGCGGTGGCCGCCACGCCGGTCGCCGACGACGGCAGCGGCGGGCTGTACGTGTGCGCCGGGCACCGCCTGCTCTGGCTCGACCCGGCCACGCTGGCGGTCCGCGCGACTTGGTCGGCCGGGCTGCCGAGCGCCGCCACGGTGCTCGCGGCGGAGGCGGGCCGGCCCATGCTCGCCACCCGCGACGGCACCACGCTGACGTTCCTGGACCCGGCCGACGGGTCCGTACGGCGCCGCCGGCTCGGCCGTGGCCTCGCCGTGGCCGGGCCCGCGCCGGGCGGGGGCGTGCTCGTGGTGGCGCGCGCCGAGGGGCGCGTGTGGCGGGTCGCCGCCGACGGCGGGCTGCGCGAGCCGTGGCGGGTGAGCGACGACGCGGGCGGCCGGGAGGAGATGAGTCACGTACCGGCGTGCGGGCCGGTGGCCCTCGACCCGCTCCGCGACCAGCTGCTGCTCGGCCCCACCCGGCCGTGGCTGGGGCCGCGGCCGCCGACCGGGAGCCGGGGTGCCGCGCACATGCTGCGCCGGCAGGACCTGCACAACCCGGGCCTGCACATCGACGACGAGCTGGACGTGGCGTTCCGCGCGGTGAAGGCGGACGCGGCGGGCTCGCACGCCTGGCTGAGCAGCGCCGCCCCCGAGGGCCCGGGGGAGGACGCCTGCGTGGTGCTGTCGCTGCCGGAGCTGCGGGTGGAGGCGGTGCTCGAGGTGCCCGGCACGCTGGTAGCCGGATTCGACCCCGACGCCGGGATCGCCGTCATGTGGGGGCAACGCCCCGATTCCGATCGCCTTGATGTGTCTTGCAGCGAAATGCCGAATCTTGTCCACCGCGCTGGTGACGTGGAGACCCGGTAGCGGCAGAATGGCTGGGTTCTCGGACCGCTGTGCCGTTCTCGGACGACCGCGTTCCGTCCCTGGTCCCCGAGTCGAGGAGCACGATGCCCCCTTCGAAAGACGAAACGATCGCGAAGCTGCGTGACGTCTGGGGGTCGCTGGACCGGCTGGCCGACGGCCTGCTGGAGGAGGAGTGGGAGCTGCCCACGGACTGTCCGGGCTGGACCGTACGGGACCAGCTCGCGCACCTGCTGACCGGCGAGTCGCTGGTCAGCGGTGAGTCGCTGCCCGACCACAAGATGGACCCGCTGCCCGCGTACGTGCGCAACGACCTCGGTGAGTTCAACGAGCACGCGATCGACCACTGGCGGACGCGGCCGATCCATGAGCTGATCGCGGCCTGGCACGCGATGGTCCGTACCCGGCTCGCCGACCTCGAGGCCGCGACCGACGAGGATCTGGCCAAGGACAGCTGGACGCCGGTCGGGCCCGGCACCGTGCTCGACTTCCTGCAGGTCCGCATCCTCGACCACTGGGTGCACGAGCAGGACATCCGGCGCGCCACCGGCCGCGCCGGCGGCATGGAGGGCTCCGCGGCCGCGCACACCATCGACCGGCTGCTGATCCCGCTGCCGCGCGTCGTCGCCAAGTCCGCCGCCGCGCCGGACGGGGCCTCGGTGCTGCTGGAGATCGCCGGCCCGGTGCGCCGGCAGGTCGCGGTCTCCGTGGCGGAGGGCCGCGGGCAGGTCGTGCAGCGGCTGAGCGGCGCGCCGACCGTGCGGATCCGGATGGACACGGAGGCGTTCCTGATCCTCGCGACGGGCCGCCGGGACCCGGAGACGGTGTTGCCGTCGGGTGTGGTGACGCTGGAGGGCGACACCGAGCTCGGCGCGGCGGTGGTGCGAAACCTCAACATCATGATCTGACCGCACCCGGCCATCCACGCGTCGCCTCGGTGCCATCCGATTCTCTTAGTGTGCTGTGGGTTTGCCGTAACTGGGCGCCGCGGTCGGCGTGGTGCCCGTGCCCCGGACGGGAGGGCCATGTCCAGACTGCTGCGCCGGTTCGCGATCGTGGGAACCGCGGTCGCGGTGACGGCGGCCGGGTTCGCGGGGGCGGGTGCCGCCACCGCGGCGGCCGGCGCCCGTACCGTGCCGATCCAGTTGCTCGGCATCAACGACCTGCACGGGAATCTGGAGCCGCCCACGGGCTCCTCCGGCCGCGTCATCGACGAGACCGGGGCGACCGTCGACGCGGGCGGGGCGGCGTACCTCGCGGCGCATCTGAAGCGGCTGCGCGCGGCCAACAGCATCCGGGTGGCCGCCGGCGACAGCATCGGCGCCACTCCCCTGCTGTCCGCCGCCTACCACGACGAGCCCACCATCGAGCTGCTGAACCACGTGGGTCTGAACACCTCCTCGGTCGGCAACCACGAGTTCGACGAGGGCTACACGGAGCTGCAGCGGATCCAGCAGGGCGGCTGCCATCCCGTGGACGGCTGCGCCCCCGGCATGGAGTACGACGGCGCCGACTTCCCGTTCCTCGCGGCCAACGTGATCCGCGAGTCCGACGACAGGACGGCCTTCCCGGCGTCGGTGGTGAAGCACGTCGGCGGCGCCCGCATCGGCTTCATCGGGGTCGTCACCAAGACCACCCCCTCCATCGTCACCGCGGACGGCGTCAAGGGCCTGAAGTTCCTCGACGAGGTCGAGTCCGCCGACAAGGCCGCCCGCGACCTGCGCAAGCGCGGCGTCAAGGCGATCGTCCTGGTCGTCCACGAGGGCGACCAGGTCACCGCGGGCGCCACCCCGGACTCCTGCCAGGTCGTCGCCGGCGGCCCGGGCACCAGGATCGCCGGCCAGGTCACCCCCGACGTCGACGTGGTCATGACCGGCCACAGCCACCAGCCGTACAACTGCACGATGAAGGACCCGGCCGGCAACTCCCGCGTGGTGATGCAGGGCGGCTCCTTC
>WHSL01000393.1 GCA_009380095.1 Streptosporangiales bacterium
CGGTCCTCGTCTGCGGCGCCGGCGTCGATGCGGCGTTGCACCTCCGTGATGCCGCCGGTGATCCGGGAGGACATCTCGTCGCGCTGCCGGGACAGCAGCACGAAGCTGACCAGCCCGCTGATCAGCACCGCCAGCGCCGGGGCGAGCAGCCCGCGGGCGCCGACGAGATAGAGCAGCCCCCACGCCACCGCGAACAGCAGCAGCCGGGCGAGCGTGTACTTGACGACGGAAGACATAACAACGCCAGTATGCCGCCGCGCCGCGCGGGCCGGACACGGGGCCGTACGCACCTTCCCGGGCGATTTCCCCTGCGACGTGTGATCACACCACTACGCTGACGTACGAGAAACGCCATGATCGGCGCGTACCCCGCCAAGTTGACGGGCCGGACCTCTGAGTTCCGGTATCCGTGCAGGTCAATCCGTGAGTGGATCAAAACCGAGATCACGTTCTCGTCACACGTTGCGTGAAATCGACCACTTACGCCGGGTTTTCCGAAAACTAGGGAGAAATCGGGCCGTCATGTGCACACTGGAGTCCTCGCCCGCAGACGCGGGACGAAGGGGGATTGAACGTGGAGAGTCGTAGCGAGCGCCTGCTGACCCCTGGAGAGGTCGCCGCCCTCTTCCGGGTCGACCCTAAGACCGTGACGCGCTGGGCCGCGGCCGGGCGGATCAGCAGCATCCGCACGCCCGGAGGTCACCGCCGCTTCCGCGAGTCCGAGGTCCGCGCCCTGCTGCGCGGCGAAGAAGTGGCCGGAAACCCCGTCCAATAGCGCGCTCCGCCCCCCGGGGCTTAGTTGGACGAGTCCTGCTCGGCCTTCCACTCCTCGAATTGACGGCGTAGCGCCTCGTCGCCCGCGCGCCATTCCGCGCGCCTTCGCTCGAGCTCCTCCTCGGTGATCGACTGCTCGAGCAGCCGCTGGTAATCGGGGTCGTCGGGCCCGATCTTCACGTAGGCCGTGCCGATGGTGCCGGCGTCGTCAACGGCGCTCTCCGGCACCCACAACGTGCCATCGGAGAGCCTGACCACGTACATCTACGACCACCTCGCGTCGTTCGCGGCGCGTGGACACGTCTCGGGCCGGGCCCTATATGTCGTAGCGCCGGTTGAAGAACAGCATGACCCCGAGCGCCTTGCGCGTGTCGCCGGCCAGCATGTCGATGAGCGCCGGCCGCTGCCGGGACGCGATCGCGGCGAACGCGTCCGCGAAGAACTCGCGGCGTCCGAGGTCGCCGGGCTGCCGATGGAAGTCACTCCCCAAGTGTGGAAGACATTCCTGGTACAGCGCACGGAACTCCGCGGAATCGGACTGCCAGTCCTCGGCGCCGCCGTCAATGTCGTCGAGCGCGTGGCCCACCTCATGGAACATCACGTCCGGCGTCGGTGAGGGGCGGTCGCCCACCACGATCTTGCGATCGCCGTACGCGCCCGCGCAGATGTCCCAGGTCGCCTTGCCCGACGGGAGCTCGACGCCGCGCAGGTGCTGCATGTCGTCCAGCTCGGGTACGCCGCCGGGGCCCACGTAGATGGCGTCCAGCCCTCCCGCGAGCTTCTCCTTGAGGTTGCCGGGCAGCTCGGCGAGGCTGTCCACGGCCCGTACGACCTCCGGTGGCGGCGGCCCGTCCGAGGCGTCCCACTGCCGGTACAGCACGTTCTCCAGCGCCCCGCAGTGCCGTCGCCCGTCTGCGGCGTACGGGGCCTCCGGCGAGCGTGGCCGGGTGTGCGGCAGCTCGTCGGCGAGCTGGACGTCGCTCCACCGGAACCGGTCCCGCGGCCCCGCCCCGGCGGCGTCCGGGCGTTCGTCCAGCCGCTCATAGGTGCGATCCGCGCGGTCCGCCCGCTCGCCCCGGCCGGTTCGAGCGGCGTCCGAGGCCTCACCGCGGCCGGTGTCCGCGCCGTCTCCGCGGCCGGTACGGTCCGCGCGCTCGCCCCGCTCACCCCGCTCACCCCGCTCGCCCCGCTCACCGCGCTCACCGCGGTCCCGGGTGTCCTGGCGCGTAGTGCCGCGGTCTCGGGGGTCCTGGCGCGGGGTGCGGCGATCCTGGGTTTCGGACGGGCGTTCCAGGGTGTCGGTGCGCGGTGGCGATGGGTACGGGGAG
>WHSL01000352.1 GCA_009380095.1 Streptosporangiales bacterium
CTAGCGGACAGGCTGTAAGCACTTCGGTGCTCTTGCTGTCGTTCGCGATCTGGCCGCGGCGGCGGCGCGGTCCTACGGTTCGGGCGTCGCGGGGCCGCACGCGGTACCGCCTCCGCGAGCTCGGCATCGTCGTCGGGGAGCTGCCCACCGGCCGGCACAACGCGATCACCGACGTCTCCGGGGTGACGGTGGGCTACAAGACGCTGATCTTCGACAGGCCCGGCCCGCCGCCCAACCTCGCCCGTACCGGCGTGACGATCATCGTCCCGCGCGAGGAGCCGATCTGGCGGAACCACCGCTACGCCGGGGCGGCTGCCCGTGGTGGCCGAGACCTGGGACGGCCCGATGAACCACATGAACGGCTTCTGGGTGACCGAGGAACACGTACGGGAGGCCGTCGCGTCAAGCGCCACAAGGTCTTCCCCAGCGACTACACGCCGGGCTGAGGCGATCCCGGCGGGCTGGGATGCTGGAGCGATAACGGAAACCGAGTGGGACCGGCGGGCGGAGGAGCTGTGGGCGGCCTTCGACTCCCATGAGCCGGAGGACTTCGTGGCGGCGATGGAGACCCTGGTGGCCGAGCTGCCCGAGGGCGACCCGCGGGGGCCGTTCGAGCTGGGGTCGGCGCACGACTCCGTCGGTCACGAGGCGCGGCGTACGCCCGCGACCTCACCACCTGACCTGCGTTGCCCGGGGTTCCGGGAGCATGCTTATCTGGGCGCATGGGTGATCAGGTGAGCCGGTTCGGCGCGGTGGAGCTCGAGGATCTTCCGGACGACCTGCGGGAGCGGATCGGTGTGATCGCGGAGAAGTCCGGGTTCGTGCCGAACGTGTTCCGCGCGCTCGGCCGGCGGCCCGCGGAGCTGCGCGCGTTCCTCGACTATCACGACGCGCTGATGGAACGGGAAGACGGCCTCAGCAAGGCGGAGCGCGAGCTCGTCGTGGTGGCGACGTCCGGGGCGAACCACTGCTCGTACTGCGTGGTGGCGCACGGCGCGATCCTGCGGATCCGTACCAAGGACCCGGAGATCGCGGACCGCGTCGCCGTCAACCCCTGGCGCGCGGACCTCGACGAACGCGGCCGGGCGATCGTGGACCTCGCGCTGGCGCTCACCCGTGAGCCCGAGCTGTTCGGCGAGCGGCACCTCGCGGACGCCCGCGAGGCCGGCCTCACCGAGGACGAGATCTGGGACGTCGGCTCCATCACCGCCCTGTTCGCGATGTCCAACCGCCTCGCGCACCTCACCGCGCTCCGCCCGAACCCCGAGTTCCACCTGATGGGACGGGCGCGTTGATCGAACTCCGGCCGTTCGTCGCGGCGGACTTCGCCGACCTCATCTCCTGGATCGCCGGTCCGGACGAGCTGACCATGTGGGGCGGGCCGGGCATGCGCTGGCCGCTCGACGTCACGCAACTGGCGGCGTACGGAGCCCAGTCCGGCGACCGGCTCCGCATCTGGACCGTCATGCACGGTGGCAAGCCCGCCGGCCACGCCTCGATGTCCGCCGGCGTGAACCGCTGGACCGCGCGGCTCGGCCGGGTGCTCGTCGCGCCGCACGCCCGCGGCCGGGGCGTCGCCCAGGCGATGGTCCGCGAGGCCCAGCGGGTCGCGTTCGACGACCTGGGCGTGCACCGGCTCGGGCTCGGCGTGTACGCGCACAACGATGCCGCGCGGCACGTGTACGAACGGCTCGGGTTCGTCCGCGAGGGCGTCACCCGGGAACAGGCCCGGATCGGCGGCGTCTGGGTGGACTCCGTCGAGATGGGCATCCTCGAACCCGAGTACCGCGCCCTCGTCCCCAAGGCGTGACCCGGGCGCTCCGGTCAGACGGTGGCCCGGGCGCCGGCGGAGGCCATGCCGAGCCACGTGTGCGGGTTCCCGGCCCAGCACCAGCCCAGCTTGGGGGCGTTGGCGCTGATCCAGATGGCCGGGACGCGGCGGTCGCCGCAGCGCGACCCGCCCAGGCTGAAGCATTTGTTCTTGGCCAGCACGGCGGGGAACAGGCCGGCCAGCGCGACGCCCTCCTCGATGGTCAGTGCAGTCCGCCCGCGGGACCTGATCGTCTCCATGGCCTCGTCCGGTACGGCCCCGCAGAACTCCTCGCCGCGCTCGACGTCGAACAGCACGTACGCGTCTCCGGGCACGGCGGCCTCCGGGATGGCGGTGAACCGGGCGATGTCGTCCTCGGCGTAGTTGCGGTCGATCACGCCCGCGCCCTTGCGGTTGGACGGTTCTCCGTACAACATATAGAGAAGCGGATCCATTCCCGCCCGCACGGCGCGCGTCATCCGGCGCCGCCCTGTCGGCATCATGGGCCGTGTGCCGGAGTATCAGGACCGACCGCCGCCGCTCCCGCCGCTGATCGCGGTGGACGCGCTCGGCGTGGTCGCGTTCCTGCTGGCCTGGATGCGCGGCGAGGACGGGGACTGGATGGGGCTGATCACCTGGGTGGAGCAGCGGCCCGGCGCGCCCGGCGACCCGGCGCCGCTGATCCTGCGCCGTTCCCGCTGGCTCCGCGCCGGCGCGCTGGAACGCCTGCCGGGGGAGGAGTACGACCGGGTGCCGCGGGTCCGCGGCGTGTGGCGGCCGTACGAGGACCCCGAGAAGTAGCGGTCTCCCCGGGCGAACGGGGCTTGCCGGACGGGGGAGACGCGGCATACCGTCCGGGGCTTGTGAGCCTCGATGCCGTGCGCCTGCGTCCCGTACTCGAACCCGACCTGGAGATGTTCGACCGCTTCGCGCTGGACCCCGAGCTGTCCGGCGAGTTCGAGTGGCACGGCTGGCACGACCCCGGTGCGCTGCGCCGGGAGTGGGCGCAGAACGGCCTGCTCGGCGGGGATGGCGGGCGCCTGATGGTGGTCCGCGACGATGAACGGCTGGGCTTCGTGGGCTGGCGCAAGTTCCTCGTCGTCCGCGAGTCGTTCTGCTGGAACATCGGCATCCGGCTGCTGCCCGAGGCCCGCGGCCACGGCGTGGGCACCCGGGCGCAGCGGCTCCTGGTCCGGTACCTGTTCCTGCACTCCCAGGTGATGCGGATCGAGGCCGACACCGAGGCGGAGAACCACGCCGAGCAGCGCGCCCTGGAGAAGGCCGGCTTCACCCGCGAGGGCGTGATCCGGGCCGGCGCGTTCCGTGGCGGCCGGTGGCGGGACGGCGTCGTCTACAGCATCCTCCGCACCGAGGTCGACCTCGACTCCCCGGAGCCCTGACCTCACTTGCCGATGTAGCGGATCACCAGGGTGGCGAGCTCGTCGGCCATGCGCTCGCGCGGGATCGGCGGGCGGTGCAGCACGTACCGGGTGGCGAGTTGGCCGGAGACCTCCGCGATGATCCACACCGCGGCGTCGATGTCCAGGTCGTCGCGGAAGCGCTCTCGGTTCACGACGAGATACATGCGGATCAGGTCCATCATGCGCTGCCGGAAGCCAGCGAGCTTGTCCACCACGCCCAGGTCGGGGACCCGCTCGACGATCGTACGGAGTAGCTCCACGTTGTCCTCGAACACCTCGATCTGGGTGTTGAGCAGGGCCAGGCCGCCCTCCTGCCAGGGCCGCGTCAGCCGCGCCCGAACGTCCGGGCCGCACTGATGTAGTCCTTGGCCTCGAAGTAGATCATCCCGCGCCGGTAC
>WHSL01000154.1 GCA_009380095.1 Streptosporangiales bacterium
GTGGGTGGCCAGGACGGCACGATGATGCGTCCGGCAGAAGTCGCGAGCGCTTGCCAGATCCATGCTGAAGGGAATTCCCGGGTCCACCGCCGCTATTCCCAGGACGCCCTGATCTGCGCGGGACCGCGTCCGTGCGCGGGCTGTCGGGCATGGCGACGCCCGGCCGAGACGACCGGGCGAGCCGAGGGTCGGTGTTCGTCTGATCGATCAGGCGTTGAGCCGAGCGCGCCTGCGCAGCTCGTACTCATGAACGATGGCACTCGCGTAGCCGTGCGAGATGCCGTGCTCGTCGGCCAGCCAGTGGGACCGCTCTTCGCAGCGGAGGAAGGCTGGGCCGTTATCGAGACTTTGGAACCACTCGGGGAGATCACGACCGGTGACCCTGGGGATGCGGGCGATGAGCTTGGTATGCGTCTCCGGCGAATGGTTCAGGGACATTGGCGGACCTCCGGCGTTCATGTCGCGTTCGGCTTTGATGCGAGACTGCATCACAGCGCGGTCACGCACAACCCCTTGGACGCCACCTTTTCGCGACTGCCGGTAGATCAATAATTACTCGCGGTGAAAAGCGGGGGCCCCAGCGTGGCCCGTTCCCGCTCAGGGACATGGCGGCGGCCCCGGAGGGACCTCCTTCCGGGGCCGCGCGCCCGTCAGCTCGGCTCGGTTCGGCTCGGGTCGCCTCAGCTCAGCCGCTCCAGGACCATCGCCATGCCCTGGCCGCCGCCGACGCACATGGTCTCCAGGCCGAAGGTCTTGTCGTGGTGCTGCAGGCTGTTGATCAGCGTGCTGGTGATCCGCGCGCCGGTCATGCCGAACGGGTGCCCGACCGCGATCGCACCGCCGTTCACGTTCAGCTTGTCGATGTCGATGCCGAGCTCCCGGGCCGACGGGATGACCTGGGCGGCGAACGCCTCGTTGATCTCCACCAGGTCGATGTCGCCGATGGTCATGCCCGCCCGGCCGAGCGCCTGCTTGGACGCCTCGATCGGGCCCAGCCCCATGATCTCCGGGGACAGGCCGGTGACACCGGTCGCGACGATCCGGGCCAGCGGGGTGAGCCCGAGCTCCGCCGCCTTGCGGTCGCTCATCACGACCACCGCGGCGGCGCCGTCGTTCAGCGGGCAGCAGTTGCCGGCGGTGACGGTGCCGTCGGGGCGGAACACCGGCTGCAGGGTGCAGACCTTCTCCAGCGTGGTGCCGGCCCGCGGGCCGTCGTCGGCCGAGACGACGCTGCCGTCCGGGAGCGCCACGGGGGTGATGTCCTTGGCCCAGAATCCGTCCGCGATGGCCTTCTCCGCGAGATTCTGCGACCGTACGCCGAACTCGTCCTGCTCGGCGCGGGTGATGCCGTGGATCCCGGCGACGTTCTCCGCGGTCTGGCCCATCGCGATGTAGATGTCCGGCACCTCGCCGGACTCGCGCGGGTCCTGCCACTGGCCGGAGCCGCCCTCCGCCCTCCGCGCCGTACGGGCCTCGGCCTCGGCGTAGATCGGGTTGTGCGTGTCGGGCATCGAGTCGCTGTTGCCCTTGACGAACCGGCTGACGGCCTCCACCCCGGCGGAGATGAAGACCTCGCCCTCGCCGGCCTTGATGGCGTGGTAGGCCATCCGCGTCGTCTGCAGGGAGGAGGAGCAGTAGCGGGTGATCGTGGTGCCGGGCAGGTGGTCGAACCCGAGCTGCACCGCCACCGACCGGGCCATGTTGAAGCCCTGCTCGCCCCCGGGCAGGCCGCAGCCGAGCATCAGGTCCTCGATCTCGGTCGGGTCCAGCTGCGGGACCTTGCCGAGTGCGGCGGTGATCATCTGGCTGACGAGATCGTCGGGACGGATGTCCTTCAGCGAGCCCTTGAAGGCGCGGCCGATCGGTGAACGGGCGGTGGAGACGATGACGGCTTCGGACATTTAGTCCGCCTCCCTGGTGGGCGCTTCGCTCTTGGCATGGTCCGGGTTGGCCACTGCGTGATCCGGGTTGGCCACTCCGAACGCTACTCGGTCTCGTCCTTTCGGTGCACTATGGGTCCCGTCTGTGGTCCCGCGGGAGCCGTTTGTCCCGAGCGTGAGGGCGGGCGCCGGCCCCAGGTCTCCGAGGTGGGCGGCGGGGTCAGCCGTACATGCCGGCGACGGTGGTCGTGCCAGGGGTTTGGCGGGCGTTGAGGTTGCCGGCTTCGTCTCGCCAGAGGCGCCAGCCTTCGGTGCTGCCTGTGTACCAGGAGGGTGGGGCCGTGTTCTGGGTACGGCGGCCTGTACCGAGGTCGTAGTGGCAGACGGCCGCGGCAGGGTAGAAGCCTGGGGCGCCGGTGATGCGCAGGGGTTTGGGGTCGGAGGAGCAGAAGGCCCAGCCCTTGTGGCTCTTGCCGGGTTGGGGCTTGCCGGCCTTGAGGTCGTAGTAGTGGCCGGGTTGGTTGCGGGTGAGGAAGCCGACGCCGTCCGGTCGTTCCGGGAGGGCCAGCCACCAGTTGGTGTCGGGGACGGCGGTGGCGGGCATGCGTGCGGTGGTCCGGCCGGTGGCGGGGTCGAGGACGGTGAAGCCCGCGTAGCCGTCTTGGGCGTTGACGTCCCGGGTGACCAGCATGGTCGCCGGCGTGCCGCTCGGGTAGACGCGGACCTGGCGGGGGCGGACCCAGCGGACTTGACCGTCCGCGAGGCCCAGGGCGAAGAAGCCGAAGGTGGACATGCGCTCCTGGGGGCGCGTGCGGTACGGGGCCATGTACCCGACCAGGGAGTCGCCGGAGACCCCGAAGGTCCAGCCGCCGGCCAGGGTGATGCCGCTGCCCAAGGCGTCCTCTACCGAGGTGCGCCAGTGCAGCTTGCCGGTGCGGGGGTCGCGGCTCTCCAGGACGGGGTGGCGCGCCAGCCGGAAGATGACGATGCGTCGCGCGTCGGCGTGTTGCACCTCGGAGATGCCGGGCACGCCCCACTGCGGCTTGCCGGTCGCCGGGTCCAGGACCACGAAGCGGGCCTGCTTGAGTGCCGTGTTCTCCGAGACGCACAGTGACCTGCCGCAGCGGGCTGGGCCGAACGTGCTGTGCATGGGCCGGCGCCACCGTTCCTTGCCGGTGCGTGCCTCTCGTGCGACAAGCGCCGCCTTGACCGGCCCCCGCGTCGTCACCTGCTCAACGGTCGCCACCAGTGGCCGGCCGGCCGGACCGGCGATCGCCGGCGGCTGCACGCCGAGGCCGGGCAGGCGACCGAACATCGCCGTGGGCTTCGACCAGAGCCGGCGGCCGGTGTCGAGCTCCAGCACGTTCGTCTGCAGCGTGCCGTTGCGCAGGCCGGTCACGGCCGCCACGCCCGAGCCGGCCACGACCTTGCTCACCGCGTTCAGCCCGGCGGCGGTCCAGCTTCGCGGCTCGGCCGCCTCTTCGCCCGAGCAGGCGGTCAGCCCGGTCAGCGCGGTAAGAGCGAGCGCCGCGAGCAGCGCCCCGCCCCGCCGGCGAGCTGACCCGGCCAGGTGGACCGCGCCCCCCGGGCGGGCCGTCCCTGCCGGGCGGCCCACCCCTCCCGGGTGGTGTGCCCGGTTCACTACATGTGTCGGATTGGTTGCGTAACGTGACGGACGGATCGCGCCCGAAGGCCGGTACCGCATCGCTGGGACCCCCACTGGAAAAGCGCGCACTGAAGGCACGGCCGACGGCGGGAATCGCTAGGGAGGGCCGGTCAGTCCCCGGGGTGGTGCGACCCCGGCTGCGCGGCCGGCTCGGAGGCCGGTTCGACAGGGGGATCGGCGGGGACGGTGCGCCGGCGACGGCGCATGAGCGTGGTCCAGCGCCCCCGCGGGCCACGCTCGCGGCCAGCCACCTGAGTGGCGGCCACTTCGGTACCGGGTTCCTCCGCGGCCTCCGCCGCCGCGAGATAGATCGGCAGAACTCCTTCGCCGCGCCGCGTGTCCGGCTGGATCTCCGAATCCGGCCAGAACCCGAGCGCCGCGGACACAGACGGTAGCACTGCGGCTGCAGCCTGTGCGTAGCCTCGGGCAGATGGGTGGAAACGGTCGGGTCCGAACATCTCGCGGGGGTTCGAGGCGAATTCCGCCCCCATCAGGTCGGTCAGCGAAACCGAACGGGCCCCGGCCTCGACCGCCCCGACCGTCTGCGCCGCCGCCATCTGCCGGCTCCACCGCCGGGCGAGCCAGCGCAGCGGCTGCGCGATCGGCTCCACCGTGCCCAGGTCGGGACAGGTGCCCACGACGACCTCCGCGCCGGCCTCCCTAAGCCGGCGCACCGCGGCGCTGAGCTGTCGCACGGCCAGCGCGGGGGAGACCCGGTGCGTCACGTCGTTGGCGCCGACGAAGATGACGACGACCTGTGGCGCCATCGGGAGCACCTGCTCCACCTGGTCGTTCAGGTCGGCCGAGCGCGCCCCCACCCTGGCCGTGGAGACGAGGCCCACCGGCCGGTCGGAGACCGCCGCCAGCCCCGAGGCGATCAGCGCGCCGGGGGTCTCCAGCGGATCCTCGACACCGAAGCCGCAGGCGCTGGAGTCGCCGAGCATGGCCATGCGGATCGGCGCCGCGGCGGGGTCGACGGCGCCGGGAAGTCCGTACACGCCGTCCACCACGGGTGGTTCGCCGTCGGCGTCGCCGATCGTGCGGCGGGCGAGTCTGGCCTCGAGGAAGAGCACGCTGACCGTCACCGCACCGAGAAACGTGAGCCCGCCACCCCCGTACGCGGTCGCCGTGGCGATGCGACGGACCTGCGCTGTACGGATCACCAAGCCACCTCGCCGCCACCTCCACTCCGGGCCGGAATCTGCCTCAAGGTTAAGCGACGGGGGTGACGAAAAGGCCGGCACGACGCGGCCGTGGGCGGACGGTTCCGTGGTGCAGGGCCGTGCCCCCGGGCCAGGCCCGCGGAGGCGCCCGTTTGGCGTGCACCGCCGCAGGTACGTTACCGTCGAATGCGCCGGTCATCGGCGTGGAGGCCGGCCACGTCGCCGGTCGCAGCCAGCAGGGCCCCGTCGGCTCCGAGTCCGCCGGCAGGCCCTTCGAGACGAAGACGTTACGAGGCGGCCGCTGTGCGCGTACACGACTCCCTTGTCGAGCTCATGGGAGACACGCCGTTGCTCCGGTTGAACCGGGTGCGCGGCGACCTGGGCCCGGACCTTCTGGCGAAGGTCGAGTACTTCAACCCCGGCGGTTCGGTCAAGGACCGCATCGCGCTGCGGATGATCGAGGCCGCCGAGGCCGAGGGTGTCCTCCGGCCGGGCGGCACCATCGTGGAGCCGACCTCGGGCAACACCGGCGTCGGGCTGGCCATCGTGGCGGCCGGGCGGGGGTACCGCTGCCTGTTCGTCTGCCCCGACAAGGTCGGCATCGACAAGATCAACGTGCTGCGCGCGTACGGCGCCGAGGTCGTCGTCTGCCCCAGCGCGGTCGCCCCCGACCACCCCGAGTCGTACTACTCCGTCTCCGACCGGCTGGCGAAGGAGATCCCCGGCGCGTGGAAGCCGGACCAGTACTCCAACCCCAACAACCCGGAGTCGCACTACCGCAGCACCGGGCCGGAGATCTGGGAGCAGACCGACGGCCGGGTCACGCACTTCGTCGCCGGGATCGGCACGGGCGGCACGATCAGCGGCACCGGGCGGTACCTCAAGGAGGTCTCCGGCTGGCGGGTCAAGGTGATCGGCGCGGACCCGGTGGGGTCGGTGTACTCAGGCGGCAGCGGCAGGCCGTACCTGGTGGAGGGCGTCGGCGAGGACATCTGGCCGGCCACGTACGACCGCGAGATCTGCGACGACGTCATCGCGGTCAGCGACAAGGACTCGTTCCTGATGACGCGCCGGCTGGCCCGCGAGGAGGCGCTGCTGGTCGGCGGCTCGTGCGGGCTGGCGGTGGTGGCGGCGCTGCGGGTGGCGGCGACCGCCGGGCCGGACGACGTGATCGTGGTGCTGCTGCCGGACGGCGGGCGCGGCTACCTCGGCAAGATCTTCAACGACGACTGGATGGCCGACTACGGGTTCCTCGCCGCCGAGACCGAGGAGGCGCGGGTCGGGGACGTCCTGGCGCGCAAGGGCAACCAGCTCCCGCAGTTCGTGCACGTGCACCCGCAGGAGACGGTGGACACGGCGATCTCGATCATGCGCGAGTACGGGGTCTCGCAGCTGCCGGTGATGAACGAGGAGCCCCCGGTGATGGCGGCCGAGGTGGTCGGCTCGATCTCCGAGCGGCAGCTGCTGGAGTCCCTGTTCAACGGGCGCGCCCGGCCCGACGAGGCGCTGGGCGGGCACATGTCGCCGGTGCTGCCCATCGTCGGCTCCGGCGAGCCGGTCAGCCACGCGCTGTCCGCCCTGGAGCACGCGGACGCCATCGTGGTCCTCGTGGACGGGCTCCCCTCCGGCGTCCTCACCCGCCAGGACCTCCTCGGCTACCTGGCCGCCACCCCCATGGTCCGCGCCCACTGAGGCCGCGGGCCGCGACGGCTCAGTCAGGCCGCGGTACGGCGTCGCGGAGGCCGTCGGCGATCGCGTCGCGGAGCGCGTCCGCGTACGGGCCGGGCGCACATCACTCAGCCGCGCGGCGGCCCGCTCGACAGGTTCCCGCGCCTGTTCGGGACGGCCGAGGTCGGCGTGCGCCTTCGCCAGGTTGAGGTGGAGCGAGGCGTAGAAGCCCCGTACCCGTCCGTCGCCGGCCCGGTCGGCCCGCTCCAGGCACTCCTGGTTCCAGCGCAGCGTCTCCTCGGGCGTCGGCTGGTGCCGGGCGAGGTAGTGCGCCGCGACGCACTTCTCGTAGTCGTCGCCCGCGGCCTCCCAGGCCTGCCGGAAGAGGTCGCGCGCGGCGTCGTCCCGGCCCTCGGCGCGCTTGCCGTCGGAGCAGAGCCGGACGACGGGGTTCTCGGTATCCATGGCGGTCTCCTCGGCGGGGTGGGTCACGCCGTGGCGGCGGGGTCGTGGATGGGCATCACCAGGGTGGTGAAGCTGCCCTGGTCGGCGGAGCGGACGACCACCGGGCCGCGCGGCGAGGCGATCTCCAGCAGCGCGTCGGGGCCGGCCCCTGCGTCGATCGCGGGCAGCAGCACCGCCGGGTCGAAGATCACGGTGACCGGCGGGCCGATCCGGATCGCCGGCAGCTCCACCAGGTCCCCGGAGGCGGGGGCGATGTCGAGCCGGCCCTCGTCCGCGCGCAACGTGACCCGGTCCGTCGAGGCGGCCAGCACCGCGCGCAGCCCGTCGCGGCCGGTGATGACCCGGTGCCGGGCGGCGGGGAGGTCGTCGAGGATCATCCGGTAGTCGGGGAACGCGGCGGTCACCCGGCTCAGCGGGCGAACCTCGTCCCCGGCGCGGAGCCGTACGCCGTCGGAGTCCACCTCGATGGTGACCTCGGGCCGGGTCGTGCCCCAGGACGCCGCCGCGGTCAGCTCCGCCGCGGGGACGAGCAGCCGGCGGGGGCCGCCCTCGACGGCGCCCGGCCGCAGGTCACGGATCGCCAGCCGGTACCGGTCGGTGGCCGTCAGCCGTACCTCGGCGCCGTCCAGCTCGATCAGCACGCAGCCGAGCGCGGGGTGCTCCTCGGCCGCCGCGCCGGTCGCCGCCGACGGGGCCACCTGCCGGACCGCACCGGCCAGCTCGGCTCCGCCGACCGTCACCGCCGCCCGGCTCGTCCCGCCGGGCAGTTCCCGCAGGATCTCCTCGACGGCCGCCTGGGCCGCGGCCGCCGTGGCCCGGGTCCGGCGCGCGTGCTCCTCCAGTACGGCGCGGGCCTCCGCCGGGCTCCCGTCCAGGACGAGCGCGGCCTCGGTGAGCGGTAGGCCCGCCTCGCGCAGCCGTCGGACCCGAAGTGCCCGGGCTTCCTGCTCGGGGGCGTAGTACCGGTAGCCGGTGTCCTCGTCCACGTGCGCGGGGCGCAGCACGCCGCAGTCGTCGTAGAACCGCAGGGCGCTCGGGGAGAGCCCCACCTTGCTCGCGAAGGCCCCGATGTTCAGCAGGGCGCTGGTGTCCTCCATGGACGCGATTCTGCGCCTTCGAGCTGCTTGAAGGTCAACGCGGCGGTCGCGCGCGACTCCCGTTCAGCGGCGCGTCGGCCGCGTCGGGCGCCGTCAGCGGTACGGCGCGCACCGCGCCGTCGTCGGCGGCCGCGGCGAGCAGGGCCGCCTCCGCCGCGGCGCGCTCGGCCTGCCGCCCGCGCAGCGGCGGCTGCCAGCCCGCCCCCGGATCCCACCGGCGGACCACCTTGGCGGGCGCCCCGGCCAGCACGCAGTGGTCGCCGTACTCACCGCGGACCACGGCCCCCGCGGCGACCACGCAGTTGCGGCCGAGCGTGGTGCCGGGCAGCACCACCGCGCCCGCGCCGAGCCAGCTGCCGGAGCCGATCCGTACCGGCTCGTCGATCGGCCACTGCCGCCCGATCGGGGTCTGCGGGTCGGTGTAGGCGTGGTTCTGGTCCGTGACGTACACGTACGGCCCGGTGAACACGTTGTCGCCGATCTCGATCCGCTTGTGCCCGACGATGTGGCTGCCGCGGCCGATCGTGCATCCGGAACCGATCTCGACCACCGGCTCGGGCCCGAGCTCGAGCCCGGGGACCATGCCGGCGGACAGCGTGATCTCGGCGCCGACCAGGGTGTCCTCACCGATCCGGATCCACGGCTCGCCGAAGATCGTGCCCGGCGGGAAGGCGATCGAGGAGCCCGCGCCGAAGGCCCCGAATCTCCGCCCGGCGGGGGTGCCGGCTGTGATCATCCCGGTGTCGCGGACCCACTTCCAGGCCCGCTGCACCAGGCCGGCGACCAACCGGCGGACGGGTCGTCCGGCCGCGTCGTTGAGCTCCATGGCGCAAAACGGTACCGCCCGGGATGAAACACCGACGTACGGCCTGGAAACGTCGGGACGTGAACACCGCGTGCGGCGACTACGCTCGGTGGCATGACGACCGAGGGGTTCGAGACACTCGCCATCCACGCCGGTCAGGAGCCGGATCCCGGCACGGGGGCGGTCGTGCCGCCGATCTACCAGGTCTCCACGTACAAGCAGGACGGGGTGGGTGGCCTGCGCGGCGGCTACGAGTACAGTCGCAGCGCCAACCCGACCCGTACCGCGCTGGAGGAGTGCCTCGCGGCGCTCGAGGGCGGCTCCCGCGGGCTGGCCTTCGCCTCCGGCCTCGCGGCGGAGGACGCGCTGCTCCGCGCGGTCCTCGAGCCCGGCGACCACGTGCTGATCCCGGGCGACGCGTACGGTGGCACGTTCCGGCTGATCTCCAAGGTGTTCGACCGCTGGGGTGTGGCGTGGGACGCGGTGCCGCAGGGCGACCCGGACGCCGTCCGGGCCGCCGTTCGGCCGAACACCCGGGTGCTGTGGGTGGAGACGCCCACCAACCCGTTGCTCGGCATCGTCGACATCGCGTTGCTGGCGCAGATCGCGCATGAGGCGGGGGCGCTGCTGGCGGTGGACAACACGTTCGCCTCGCCGTATCTGCAGCGGCCGTTGGCGCTCGGGGCGGACGTGGTGGTGCACTCCACCACGAAGTATCTGGGCGGGCACTCCGACGTTGTGGGCGGGGCGCTCGTCACCGCCGACGCCGGGCTCGGCGAGCGGCTGGCGTTCCACCAGAACGCGATGGGGGCGGTGGCCGGGCCGTTCGACGCGTGGCTCACGATGCGCGGGGTCAGGACGCTTGGCGTGCGGATGGATCGGCACTGCGCGAACGCCGCCGCCGTGGCCGCGATGCTGGAGCGGCATCCGCGGGTCGGTGACGTCCTCTACCCGGGCCTGCCGACGCATCCAGGCCATGACGTGGCGGTCAAGCAGATGAAGGACTTCGGCGGGATGGTGTCGTTCCGGGTACGGGACGGTGAGGAGGCGGCCGTCGCGGTCTGCGACCGTACGCGGCTCTTCACGCTCGGCGAGTCGCTCGGCGGGGTCGAGTCGCTGATCGAGCACCCGGGCCGGATGACGCACGCCTCCGCCGCCGGGTCGGCCCTGGAGGTCCCGGGCGACCTGATCCGCCTCTCGGTCGGCATCGAGTCAGCCGAGGACCTCCTGGAGGACCTCCGCCAGGCCCTCGCTGACGAAGGTCGCCTCAGGCGCCGGGTTGCCAGATCATGAAGGTGAGGATGACCAGCCAGATGATGGCGATGGCTCCGGAGACGCCGGCGATGCGGCCGGTCTGCACCCGGGCGTCATCCTCCGACTCCTCGTTGGTCAGCGTGTCGATGGCCTTCTTCTGATCCCGCACGACGAGGCCGAACAGCAGCAGGACCGCCACGATGAAGAGGGTCATGGAGGCGGAGAGCCAGAATTGGTCGAACTTGTCGCGGGCCAGGACCAGGCCGGCCAGGAAGACCAGGGCCGTGCCGGCGCCGTAGATGCGGGTGATGCGCTGGAGGAAGCGCAGGACCGCTACGTCCTTGTTGCGGATGTAGCGGGGTGTGAGGCTTGTCGCCACGGTGAGTGGGCCGATGGTGAAGATCGCGAAGCCGATGTGGAGCAGCAGCATCAGCTTGTCCAGAAACATGGTCCGAACCCTAGCGGCTGACGACGACAGTCCGTAGTAGGACGCTCGGGGGATAGGTGCTTTCGTTGTCGAGCCGCAACCTTGGCGGTGGAACCGGGGCGGGCCGTTCGCGCGTCCCATCGATCGAGACCTGATCCCGGAAAACCGGTTTCATCGGCGGGCTCGGGCTGTATTAAGGGAGGTAGAGCGGCCGGGGACGCGTGGGGATGGGGGTGCTGGTCATGGCGGAGAAACCGGCGGTGACCTCCGACGAGGCCTATGTGCTGCGATTCTCCAGGTCGTGGCCGTGGCGCTGGCTCACGCTGCCGCTGTGGGCGTCGATCCCGGTGGCGCTGGCGTGGGACCGCCCGCTGCTGTGGCCGTTGGCGCTGGCGCTCATAGGCGTGCTGATCTTCGAGTACTCCGACGACGTCCGCGCTCTCTGGTACGGCCTGCGCAGCGAGGTCATCCTCGGCGTCGACGAGCGCGGCGTCCGGCTCGGCCGGGACGCGCACGGCCGGCACCCGAAGTCCACGGTGATCCCCTGGGAGAAGGTGCGCGCCGTCGAGCTCTCCCGGCCTCCCGTGCGGCGCAGCCCGCACGCCTACGCCTGCGTCGGCGTGCGCCTGGACGAGGGCCCGGAGTGCCGCTGGGTGCTCAGCCGCCGCCTGGACCGGGAGCGCCTGGAGCGGGCCGTACGGGCGTTCGCCCCCGACGTCCCCATCGTGGAACGCGACGAGGGCCACCGCCACTGAGCGACGGCCGGCCCGCGCGGCTCAGCCCGCGCGCCGCCGCCCGCGCCGCGCCCGCAGGAAGTCGCTGACCACGAACTCGCCGAGCCGCTCCGGCGACGGCGAGAACACCCGCCCCCCGTTGCGCCGCGCCACCTCCTCCACGAAGTCCACCAGCCGGTAGTCGTCGGCCAGCATGAACGTGTTGATGGTGGCGCCGCGGCGGGTCATCTTGTCCACCTCGGCGACGGTGAGCTGCAGCGTCTCCGGCGCCGGCGGCCAGTCGAACCACACCCGGCTGTCCCGCATCAGGTGCGCGGTGGGCTCCCCGTCGGTGACGACGAGCACGATCGGCTCGAAGTCGGGGTGCTTGTCCAGATGCCGCCCGGCGATCATCAGCGCGTGGTGCAGGTTCGTGCCCTGCACCTTGTCCCAGTCCAGCCCGGCCAGCTCGGCCGGCTGCAGCACCCGCGCGTAGTTGCTGAACCCCACCACCTGGATGGCGTCCTGCGGGAACTTGGTGGTGACGAGCGTGTGCAGCGCCAGCGCCGTCTGCTTGGCCACCCCCCACGTGCCGCGCAACGCCATCGAGTACGACAGGTCGACGAGCAGGCACACCGCCGCCGACGTACGGCGCTCGGTCTCCATGATCTCGAAGTCGTCCACCGAGAGCCGGACCGGCCGCCGCGGCCCGCCCCGCAGCACCGCGTTGTTCAGGGTCCGTACGACGTCCAGCGGCTGCTCGTCACCGAACCGCCACGGCCGCGTCGCACCTGTGGCCTCCCCGGCCTGCCCCGCATTGTGCTGCTCGTGCCCTCCCGGCCGGCCCGCCTCCAACTGCGTGAAGACCCGGCGCAACGCGCTCTCCCCGAGCCGCCGCACCGCCTTCGGGGTGAGCTCCAACTGCCCGCCGCTGCGCTGCAGATACCCCTGCCGCTCCAGCTCACGCTCGATGCGCCGCAGCTCCTCGAGGTCGTCCACGGCGCCACGCCCGAGCGCCCGCCGCACCGCGTCCTCGTCGACGTCGTCCAGCCGCGCCCCGGGGTAGTCCTGAGCCAGCGTGTTCTCCAACTCAGAGAGGTCGGCCAGCTCCTCGAGCGCACTGGTGGCATCCCCCATGCCCATCGGATTCTCACCGGTCATCCGCTCCCGCCCGGACCAGTCCAGGTCGGGCCGACGCGACCGCAGCGCCTCCCCGAGCCGGGCCGCCTCCTCGCCCAGCCCAGCCTCCTCCAGCGTCTGCTCCATCAACGCCGACAGCTCGGCACGCTGCTCCGGCGTGAGCGACGCGAGCAGCCGCTGCGCAGCCGCGGCCCGCCGCGCCAGCGAGTCGACAAGCTCCTCCAAGTCCCGCGGATTCTCGGGAAAAAAGTCCCCGTACTCCTCCATGAACCGCTCGAAGTCGGCCTGGGCATGCTCACCCCGCGCGTCCCGGTCGAGCATGTCCCCAAGCGCCCTCATCATCTCCTTCACCCGGCGCAACTGCTCCGGATCAGGATCGGCAAGGGCATCCCGCATGCCACGGAACCGCGCGTCCAACACCTCACGCCGCAACAGATCCCGCAACTGCTCAAAAGTCCGCCGCGCAGCCTTGGAACGCCACTCATAGTCGGAGAGCCGCCGTACCGCCTCAGCGGTGTCGTCCGGCAACGAGTCCAACTCGGCCTCACGCAACCGCGCATCATCCCCCGGATCCGGAAAGAGCTCGGCCCGCTCCTGCCCCATCGCCTTGTCCAACAACGCCCGCACCTGCTCGAGCGTCCCATCAAGCCGCCCCCGCGCCCGCAACTCATCCCGCCGCGCCCGCGCATCCCGCAACATCTCGTCCAAGCCCCGCAACCGCGACCCCCCACGCCGCAACAGATTGCGCAACGCCTCCCCAGGCGAAGACCCGGACAAGATGGACTCCCCCATCTCATCCACGGCATCCCGCACGTCATAAGGAGGGGCAAGCGGATCAGGCCCATCACGATAAGGCCCATACCGATACCGACTCATCCAAACTCACCCCTTCCAAAGCCAGCGTACGGCTCCACCAAGCCGCGGAAGCCCGCGTACGGCTCCACCAAGCCGCGGA
>WHSL01000171.1 GCA_009380095.1 Streptosporangiales bacterium
GCCTGACGTGCCGGACCACGGGCGGCCCCCGAATGCATCGCATCCTGGGGCTTTCTGCACCGAACGGGCGAAAGCGCTCAGCCGGGGCGCGGGGCGGGGACCGCACCGTGCCGGACGCGGTGGTGGTCGCCGTCCCGTACGGTCACGCCGCGCCGGCCGAGCAGCTCCAGCAGCGGGACCGCCACCCGGCGGGTGGTCGCCAGAGCGGTCCGCGCCTGCGCCACGGTGAACGGCTGGTCGAGCTCGGCGAGTATCGGCGTGGCCCGCTCCACCGCGTCGGGCAGCAGGTACACCCCCTCGGCGAGCCGCAGCAGCGCCCCGGCCCGGACGGCGGCCGCCAGCTCCCGCGCGGTCAGCCCGAGCGCGGCGAGCCGCTCCTTCTCCGGCGCGAAGAACGGCCGCTCCGCCAGCTCATCCCGGAGCTCGTCGACCGCGGCCCGTACGCCATCGGGCAGGCCGGGCGCGCCGTCCCCGATGGACAGCCGCCCGTCGCTCAGCCGGACCCCCATCGCGGACAGGCCGAGCGCCCCGAGCAGCCGCCGGTCGGGCAGGCCGAGGGCCTGCACCGCCACGTCCTGTGGCAGCCCCGGCTCCAGCGGCCGCTCCACCGCGTACCCCCGGATCAGGCCGACGAGCCGGTCACGCAGCGTGTCACGGTACTCAGGGGAGAGCATCCAGCCGGCGAACATGGGCGCCTCAGGCGGCACGCACCCCATGGCGGCCAGGTCGGCGGCCCGGACGAGCCCGCGCCGCTCCAGCTCCCCCGCTCCGTCCGGCACCCCGTCGAGCGCGGCGAGCACAGTTGCGCGCGCGGCCGCCCCGCCGCGCCTGGCGGTGGGCGGCGGTGCCACGTCGAGCGCCTGCACCCCCGCCACGACCTGGCGGCGGCCCGGGTCGCGCAGCAGCGCGCGGTCGCCGATGCGCAGCGGCAGCGCCCGGTTCAGGGTGAGCCGCGCGGTGCCGGCGCCGAGCAGCCGGACCCGTACGCCGACCGCGGCGGAGCCCAGGTGCAGCATGAGCCGCTCGCCGACGGGCCGCACCTCGCCGGGCGGCGGGAACAGCCGCACGTCCACCTGCGTGGTGGGCAGCCAGCCGCCGGGGGTGAGCAGCGCGGTGCCCCGCCGCAGCCCGGACAACTCGGCGCCGCGCAGGTTGACGGCGACCCGCGCGGTGGCGGGCACCGTGTCGAGGGTCTCCTTGAGCGACTGCAGCCCGCGCACCCGCACCTCGGCGCCGGACGGCACCGCGTGCAGCGCGTCCCCCACCCGCAGCGTGCCGCCGCCGAGCGTGCCGGTGACCACGGTGCCGGCGCCCTTCACGGTGAACGAGCGGTCCACCCAGAGCCGCACCGGCGCCGCGGTGTCGGGCGCCGGCAGCGCGGCCGTGAGCCGGTCGAGCGCGGCGCGCAGCTCGGGCAGGCCGTCGCCGGTCGCTCCGCTGACCGCGATGGCCTCCGCCTGGGCGAGCCCGGCGGCGGCCAGCTCGGCACGGGCACGGGCCAGCGCGGGCGCCGGGTCGGCGAGGTCGCTGCGGGTGACGGCGAGCAGGCCGTGCCGGACGCCGAGCGCCCCGAGCGCCTCGAGGTGCTCGGCGGACTGCGGCATCCACCCCTCGTCGGCGGCGACCACGAACATGGCGGCGGTGACGGGACCGAGCCCGGCCAGGGTGTTGACGATGAACCGCTCGTGCCCGGGCACGTCGACGAGCGCGACCGTGCGGCCCGAGGGCAGCCGGGTCCACGCGAAGCCGAGGTCGATGGTGAGCCCGCGCCGCCGCTCCTCCGCCCAGCGGTCCGGCTCCATCCCGGTGAGCGCGCGCACGAGCGTGGACTTGCCATGGTCGACGTGCCCCGCGGTGGCCACGACGTGCATGTCCCGCTCCGCCTTCCTCGCCTCGAAACGGTCCCCGAGCTGTCCCTACGCAGTGTGTACCGCACCGGCGCGACGGGCCGATAGCCACCTCGCCGACACCCCGGCCAGGGTGGCGCCACCCTTGACCGAGGGTGACAGCATACTGTAGACAGAATGCGGTAACCCCCACGGAACGGAGTTTTCGTGAGAGTCGCTGTCCTCGGCGCCGGAGCGATCGGTGCCTATGTGGGAGCCGCGTTGGATCGTGCCGGGGTGGAGGTCCACCTCGTCGCGCGCGGCCCCCATCTCGACGCCCTCAGGCGGCACGGCGTTCGCGTGCTCAGCCCGCGGGGTGACTTCACCGCGCTGCCCCACGCCACCGCCGATCCGTACGAGATCGGCCCCGTCGACTACATCTTCCTCGGCCTCAAGGCCAACGGGTACGCCGCGGCGACGCCGCTGCTGAGACCACTCATGGACCACCGCACCGCGGTCATCGCCGCGCAGAACGGCATCCCGTGGTGGTATTTCCACGGGCTGCCCGGCCCGTACGAGGGCCACCGCATCGAAAGCGTCGACCCGGGCGGCTCGGTGACCGAGGCCATCCCGCCCGAGCGCGCCATCGGCTGCGTCGTGTACGCGGCCACCGAGATCGAGGCCCCCGGTGTCGTGCGGCACCTCGAGGGCACCCGCTTCTCCATCGGGGAACCGGCCCGCGGCGCCTCCGCCCGCTGTCTCGCGTTCAGCGAGGCGATGGTGGCGGGCGGGCTGAAGTGCCCGGTGGAACCCGACCTGCGCGACGACATCTGGATCAAGCTGATGGGCAACGTCGCGTTCAATCCCATCAGCGCCCTGACCAGGGCCACCATGGCCGGCATCTGCCGGCACCGGGACACCCGCGAGCTCGTGGCGAGCATGATGCGGGAGACTCTGGAGGTGGCCTCCAGGGTTGGATCGAACCCGCGCATCTCCATCGAGCGGCGGCTCGCCGGCGCCGAGCGTGCCGGCGACCACAAGACCTCCACCTTGCAGGATCTGGAAAAAGGGCGTCCCCTGGAACTGGACGTGATCCTCGCGGCGGTGGTCGAATTGGCCGATCTGACCGGAGTGGAAGCACCGAACCTGCGGGCCGTGAACGCGGTCGCGGGGCTGATGAACGAGACGATCACGGCGGCGCGCACCCCCGCGCCGGTGTGATGAGACCCATGCGAGACCCATGCGAGAAGAGGCGACGCCGATGGCGTACGAGCGACTGACCACCCCCATGGTCCGGGACGGTGCCGAGCTACGGCAGGCCACCTGGGAGGAGGCCCTGGACCGGGCCGCCGCCGGGTTCCTCCGCAACCTGGACGCGCGCGGGCCGGAGTCGTACGGCATGTTCTCCTGCTCCCGGGCGACGAACGAGATGAACTACATCGCGCAGAAGTTCACCCGGGCGGTCATCGGCGCCAACAACATCGACTCCTGCAACCGCACTTGACACGCACCGAGCGTCGCCGGTCTGGCGGCTGTCTTCGGTGCCGGCGGTGGCACCTCCTCCTACCTTGAGGTCGAGGAGACCGACCTCGTGGTCCTCTGGGGCAGCAATGCCCGGGATACCCACCCGATCTTCTTCCACCATGTGCTGAAGGCGGTCAACTCCGGAGCCCGGATGTTCGCGGTGGATCCGCGGCGGACGAGCTCCGCGAAGTGGGCCGACCGGTGGCTGGGGATCGACGTGGGCACCGATATCCCGCTGGCCAACGCGGTCGCGCGGGAGATCATCCACGCCGGGCTGGCCAACCGGGCCTTCATCGAGCGCGCCACGAGCGGCTACGCGGAGTTCGCGGAGGCGGTCGAGCCGTGGACGCTCGAGGTGGCCGAGCAGGTCACCGGCGTGCCGGCGGAGCTGATTCGGGAGCTGGCGCACGCGTACGCGACCGCGGAGCGCGCCCAGCTGTGCTGGACGCTCGGCATCACCGAGCACCACAACGCGACCGACAACGTCCGCGCCCTGATCAACCTGTCGCTGCTCACCGGGCACGTGGGGCGGTACGGCAGCGGGCTCAACCCGCTGCGCGGCCAGAACAACGTGCAGGGCGGCGGCGACATGGGCGCCATCCCCAACCGGATGCCCGGTTTCCAGGACATCCTGGACGCGGACGTCCGGGCCAAGTTCGAGGCCGTCTACGGGCGGGAGATCCAGCCGCGGCACGGCAAGCACCTCACCCAGATGCTCGAGGCGATGGACGAGGGTGAGCTGACCTGCGCGTACATCATCGGGGAGAACCCGGTGCAGTCGGAGGCCGACGCGGCGCACACCGTGAAGCGGCTGTCCGAGCTGGACCACCTCGTCGTGCAGGACATCTTCCGCACCGCGACCGCGGAGCTGGCCGACGTGGTGCTGCCGGCGACGGCGGCGTGGAGCGAGTCCGAAGGGACGGTCACCAACAGCGAGCGGCGGGTCCAGCGGGTCCGCAAGGCGCTGGAGCCGCCGGAGGGCGCGCGGGACGACATCGAGATCATCTGCGAGATCGCCCGCCGCATGGGTCACGAGAGCTGGACGTACGCGTCCTCGGAGGAGATCTGGGACGAGGTCCGCTCGCTCGCACCCATCTTCGCGGGGATGAGCTACAAGCGGCTGGAGGACCTGCACGGCATCCAGTGGCCCTGCTTCTCCGAGGACACGCTGGAGCCCCCGTACCTGCACGGGCGGTTGTGGGCGGAGGATCCGGCGGATCGCGGCGCGCCCGCGCCGTTCGCCGCGCTGGAGCACCGGCCCCCGGTCGACCTGCTCGACGACGACTACCCGCTGCGGCTCACCACCGGCCGCCGGCTCGACTCCTACAACACCGGCGTGCAGTCGGGAGGCTTCTCCTCGCCGCTGCGCAAGGGTGAGGCGGTCGACCTGTCGCCGGAGGACGTGGCGCGGCTCGGGCTGAACCCGGGCGAACGGGTCGCCGTGATCTCCCGGCGGGGGCGGGTCGTCGCCCCGGTCCGGGTGGACCAGGCGCTGCGCCCCGGCCTGGCGTTCATGACCATGCACTTCCCGGACGAAGTGGACACCAATCAGTTGACCATCGAGGCGACCGACCCGATCTCGGGCACGGCCGAGTACAAGGCCACGGCCATCCGGATCGAGCGACTGAACGGCGAGGACGCAGTGGCCACGGAAGCGGAGCGACCCATCAACACTGAGGCGAGGTGAGACGGGAGTGGATCTCCGGTTCCGCGACGCGGTGCCCACGGCCGAGGAGCGCGATGCTGTCGACGCGCTCCTCGGCCCGCCCGCCGACGGGTGGCGCGGCGGCGAGCGCGACGCGGCCGGGCTGCAGCACGCACGCGGCGGGCACGAGGCCCGTGACCGCCGCGACCTGCTGCTTCCCGCACTGCACGCGGTCCAGGACCGGCTCGGCTGGATCAGCGAGGGGGCCCTCGACTACATCTGCCGGCGGCTGTCGGTGCCGCCCGCGGAGGCGTACGGGGTCGCGACCTTCTACGCCCTGCTGAGCCTGCGGCCCGCGCCGCCCCGGGCCGTACACGTCTGTACGGATCTGGCATGCCGCGCCGCCGGTTCGGGCGACCTCGTCGCCGAGACGACCCGGCGGCTCGGGCCGGCCGGTGCGCCGGTGAACGGGGCCACCTGGCACGAGTCGCCCTGCCTGGGCCTGTGCGAACGGGCCCCGGCCATGTTCATCACCGAGGCCGGCGACTCCCCGTCGGCGGTCTCGGCCGGTCCGGTCAACGCGGACGAGGTCGTCCGGGCCGTACGGACCGGGGCCGGCGCGCTGGAGCCGGAGGCCCCGCCCGCCGTGTCGGTGCCGCAGGCCGGGTCCGAGGACCTGGTGCTGCTCCGCAACGTCGGGATGGTGGACCCGGCCGACCTGGACGCGTACCGGGCGCGCGGCGGCTACACCGCGCTGCGCCGCGCGTTCGACCTCGGCCCCGCCGGCGTGCTGCGGGAGATCAACGACTCCGGGCTGGTCGGGCGGGGCGGCGCCGCCTTCCCCACCGGCCGCAAGTGGAGCGCCACCGCCGCGCAGCCGGACCACCCGCACTACCTGGTCTGCAACGCGGACGAGAGCGAGCCCGGGACGTTCAAGGACCGCGTGCTCATGGAGGGCGACCCGTACGCGCTGATCGAGTCGATGACGATCGCCGGCTACGCCACCGGCTGCCACCTCGGGTACCTCTACATCCGCGGCGAGTACCCGCGCGCCGAGGCGGCGCTGCTCAACGCGATGGCGACGGCCCGGGAACGCGGGCTGCTCGGCGACAACGTGCTCGGCCGGGGGTACGCGTTCGACATCGAGCTGCGGCGCGGCGCGGGCGCGTACATCTGCGGCGAGGAGACCGCGATCTTCAACTCGATCGAGGGGGAGCGCGGCGAGCCGCGCAGCAAGCCGCCGTTCCCGGTCGAGCGCGGGCTGTTCGGCAAGCCCACCGTGGTCAACAACGTCGAGACGCTGGTCAACGTGCTGCCGATCATCCTGCGCGGCGGGCCGGCGTACGCGGCGATCGGCACCGGCACGTCCACCGGCACCAAGCTGTTCTGCGTGTCCGGCTCGGTCGCCGAGCCCGGCGTGTACGAGGTGCCGTTCGGCGCCACCCTGCGCGAGCTGCTCGAGCTGGCCGGCGGCGTGCGGGAGAACCTGCGCGCCGTGCTGCTCGGCGGCGCGGCCGGCGCGTTCGTCCGGCCGGACGAGCTCGACGTGCCGCTGACCTTCGAGGACACCCGGGCCGCCGGGACCACGCTGGGCTCCGGCGTGGTGCTCGCCATCGACGACTCCACGGACCTGCCGGGCGTGCTGCTGCGCATCGCCGCGTTCTTCCGCGACGAGTCCTGCGGACAGTGCGTGCCCTGCCGGGTCGGGACCGTACGGCAGGAGGAGGCGCTGGTGCGCCTCTCTGCCGCCAACCGCGGGGCCGGGGCCAACGGGCACGCGGCCGCCGACATCGCGCTGCTGCGCGAGGTCGGGCAGGCGATGAAGGACGCGTCCATCTGCGGGCTCGGACAGACCGCGTGGAACGCGGTGGAGTCCGCCATCGACAAGCTCGGAACCTTCCAGGAGGGGGCGTCATGACGCAGTCCGTGGATCTGGGGCTGCCCACCCGGCTCGTCGACGTCACGATCGACGGCGAGACCGTACGGGTGCCCGAGGGCGCGACCGTGCTCGACGCCTGCGAGGCGGCCGGGCTGGACATCCCGACGCTCTGCTACGGCGACACGCTCACCCCGAAGAACGCCTGCCGGGTGTGCGTGGTCGAGGTGGAGGGCTCGCGCACGCTCGTCCCGAGCTGCTCGCGCCAGGCCGCCGAGGGCATGGTCGTGCACACCGACAGCGAGCGGGCCCGGCACAGCCGCAAGCTCGTACTGGAGCTGCTCGGTTCCTCGGTCGACCTGTCCACCACGCCGCGCGCGGACGAGTGGATGGCGGACTACGGCGCCGACCCGGACCGCTTCGGGCCGCGCGCCGAGCCGGTGCAGGCCGGCGCGCGGGACGTGCTGCACACCGGCCACCACGGGGAGCCGGACGGGGCCACCGCGGCCACCGTTGAGCAGCCGCCCAAGGTCGATAACGATCTATACGTCCGCGACTACGGAAAATGTATTCTCTGCTACAAATGCGTCGATGCGTGTGGCGAGCAGTGGCAGAACAGTTTCGCGATCGGCGTCGCGGGGCGCGGGTTCGACGCGACGATCTCCACCGAGTTCGCCGCTCCGCTCACCGACTCCGCCTGCGTGTACTGCGGAAACTGCGTGGAGGTGTGCCCGACCGGAGCGCTTTCGTTCAAGACCGAGTTCGATCTGCGCGAAGCGGGGGAATGGGATGAGTCACGGCAAACCGAGACCACCACGATCTGCGCGTTCTGCGGGGTCGGGTGCAATGTGAGCCTGCACGTCCAGGACAACGAGATCGTCAAGGTCACGTCGCCGCACGACAACCCCGTGACCCACGGCAACCTGTGCATCAAGGGCCGATTCGGCCTCACCCACGTACAGGTGGCCCGCAAGGAACGCCGCGGACGGGAACCCCGAGAGGACTGAGGCCATGGGCAGGGTCACGACCCGGCGGCGCGTCCTGCGGGTGACGGCGGAACGCGCCGCCGCCCGGCCCGACACCCTGGTGACCGAGGAGCCCCTGGAGATCCGGCTGGACGGTGAGCCGCTGACCGTCACCATGCGCACCCCCGGCCACGACTTCGACCTGGCCGCCGGCTTCCTGGTGGGCGAGGGCGTGCTCACCGCCGGCACCCAGCTGGCCGGCATCCGCTACTGCGCGGGCGCCACCGAGGAAGGCCTCAACACCTACAACGTGGTGGACGTCGTCACCGCCGCCGACTTCCACCCGCCGGAGGACGCGCTGTCCTCGATGACCCGCAACTTCTACACCACCTCCTCGTGCGGGCTGTGCGGCAAGGCCAGCCTGGACGCGGTCCGGGTGGCGGCTCGCTGGGAGGTCAGGGAGGACCCGCTGGAGTTGACGCCGGCGGCGCTCACCTCGTTCCCGGAGAAGCTCCGGGCCGCCCAGCGCGTCTTCGACCGGACCGGCGGACTGCACGCGGCCGCGCTGTTCACGGCCGACGGCGAGCTGCTCGCCGTACGGGAGGACGTCGGGCGGCACAACGCGGTGGACAAGCTGGCCGGCTGGGCGCTGCGTGAGGACCGGCTGCCGCTCCGCTCCACCGTGCTGATGGTCTCCGGCCGGGCCTCCTTCGAGCTCGTGCAGAAGGCCGTGCTGGCCGGGATCCCCGCGCTGGCCGCAGTGTCCGCGCCGTCATCCCTGGCGGTCGACCTGGCCGAGGAGGCGGGCATGACGCTCGTCGGCTTCCTGCGCGGCAGCACCATGAACGTCTACACCGGTGCTCATCGACTCGGCCTGGCCCCCGCACCGGCGGTCGCCGGTGGGCCACTGACCCCCGCATAGCTGGGACCTCGCCTTCGCGATCCCCAGACTGACGCGGGGAACGGAGGGAGGTGGCCGGGAGGTTTCGCCCCCTGCCCCGGCCACCTTCCTCCACCACCCTTCCATCCCCCCTCGCCCAGCTCACCGCCGCCTCCCCGTACAGCGGGGAGGCGGCGGTGGGTGAGTCAGGAATGTCGGGTCAGGGTCAGGCCCGTCAGGGCAGCAGGGTGTAGTCGGGGAAGTTGCCCGGCAGGCGCTCGGCGGGGTCGGTGCCTTGGGTCACGGCGTGGATGAGCAGATGGCCGCCGACGAAGGCCCCCCGCCAGGAGGCGCCGAAGCCGCCGAAGAGCTCCTCACGGTCGCCGCGGGAGCGGGGGCGGTTCAGGCCGACCTTGAAGGCGCGGATCTCCGGCGCCAGCCTGGCCGCGACGGCCTCGTCCTCGCACGACAGGGTGGCCACGAGCGCGCCGTTGGAGACGTTCATCGCGGCCAGCAGCTCGGCCTCGGTGTCCACGCAGACGACCGTGTCGACCGGGCCGAACGGCTCGGCGTGGAACAGCGGGGAGGAGCGCGGCGGATCCAGGATCGTCACCGGCGCGAGGTACGCCCCGGTGTCCTGGCCCGGCAGGAACCGCCCGGCCGCGAGATCGCCGCGGTGCAGCGGGATCGCGCCGCCGGCGATGGCGTCGTCGACCTGGCCGGACAGCTCCTTGGCCTTGGCGTCGTTGATCAACGGCCCGAAGTCCAGCTCGGGCGGCGGATCCTCGGGCGACGTCACGGCCAGCGGGTGTCCGAGGCGCAGCCCTTGGACGGCCGGGAGATAGGCCGCGAGGAACGCGTCGAACAGGGACCGCTGCACCACGAACCGGGGGTAGGCCGTGCACCGCTGCTTGGCGTAGTCGAAGGTCTTCCGGATCTGCTCCGACAGCAGCGCCCAGTCACCGTACTCCCACACCCCCCAGCAGTTGAGCCCCTCCTGCTCGAGGATGTGCCGTCGCCCGAGGTCCGCCAGTGAGGTCGCGATCTGCGCGCCCGCATCCCGTCCGCCGACGAACGAGACGCAGCCGAGCTCGCGGCCCCGGACCAGTGCCGGTGACAGGTCCGCTCCCCCGCCGCTGACCAGCGTGATCGGCAGCCCTTCGCGGACCGCGAGCGCGCAGGCCAGGGTGAGGCAGGCGAGCCCGCCGTCGGTGGGGGTCTTGGCCACCACCGCGTTGCCGGCGAGCAGTTGTACGAGCAGCGCGTGCATGAGCACGCTCATCGGATAGTTCCAGCTCGCGATGTTGCTGACCGGCCCGGGCAGCGGCCGGCGGTCGCCGAGCAGCGTCTCGATCTCCGCGACGTACCAGCGCACGCCGGAGACGCACCGGTCCACGTCGGTCGCGGCGGCCTTCCACGGCTTGCCGATCTCCCAGACGAGCAGCAGGGTCAGCAGGTCGCGGTGTTGCTCCAGAGCGTCGAGCGCCGCCGTGACCCGGGCCCGGCGCTCGGCGAACGGCACGTGCCGCCACTCGCCGTGCGCATCGGCCGCGGCCCGTACGGCCTTGGTCGCGGCGGCCCGGTCCAGCCGGGGCGGCCCGGCGATCGTGGTGCCGTCCACCGGGGAGGTCGCGGGGCCGGGGCGGCCGTCGCGCCGCCACGTGCCCGCCCAGTGGTTGAGCACCCGGTCGCCGTCGAACGCCTCCGGGGCGAGCGCCAGGCACCGGTCCCACGCGTCCGCCCAGGCCGTCCCGGACTTGAGGATCAGGTTCACAGGGTGACTCCTCCCGCCTGCAGCTCCGGCACCGGCTCGAACTCCTTGACCGCGTCGAGGGCGGGCCCCATCGCGGCGTTGGCCTCGCGCTCCACCATCACCTCGACGAGCGCGGGCAGCCTCTCCCGCTCCGACGTCGCGACCGCCCACTCCAGGGCGGAGCGCAGCTCCTCGGGGTCCTCCACGCGGCGGCCGGGGCAGCCGAAGGCGGCCATGGCCATGACGTGGTCGACGCCGCCCTCGCCGTAATCGAGGTCCACCGCGTAGTTCATCTCGTAGCCGAGCTCGGCCTGCCGGATCAGTCCCAGGTAGGCGTTGTTGATCAGCACGATGACGAACGGGATCCGGTACTGCGCCGCGACGGCCACCTCCTCCATGAGGAACTGGAAGGAGTAGTCCCCGGCCACCGCGACGACCCGCCGGTCCGGGTGGGCGCACTTGACGCCGATGGCGGCCGGCACCTCCCAGCCGAGCGGCCCGGCCTGCCCGCACACGAGGTAGCGGTGCGGCAGCGTCGTCGTCTGGAACTGGCCGGACCAGATCTGGTACAGCCCGATCGCGGTGACGAACGTGGTGTCCGGCCCGAAGTGGGCGTTGATCTCACGGAACACCCGCGGCGGCTTGATCGGCACGTCCCCGAAGTCGTCCCGCCGGGGCAGCGTCGACCGCAGCTCCGCGACCCGGGACGGCCACGCCCCGCCGCTGCGCACCGCCGTGCGCTCCTGCGCCTTGGCGAGCAGCCCGGTCAGCGTCGGCCTCGCGTGCCCGACGACGCCGAGGTCGGGTTCGAAGACCCGGCCGATCTGGGTGGGCTCGATGTCGGCGTGGATGAACCGCCGGCCCCGCCGGTAGGTCTCCAGGTCCCCGGTGTGCCGGTCGCCGAACCGGGCGCCCAACGCGAGCACCAGGTCGGACTCGAGGAAGGCGGCGTTGCCCCAGCGGGTCTGCGTCTGGATGCCCGCCATGCCGGCGAACAGCGGATGGTCCTCCGGGAACGCGCCCTTGCCCATGAGCGTCACCTGCACCGGGACGTCCAGGTACTCGGCGAGCGCGCGCAGCTCGGTGTGCGCGTCGGCGATGACGACGCCGCCGCCGGCGAGGATCAGCGGCCGCTCCGCGGCCAGCAGCATGTCCAGCGCCGCATCGAGCTGGGCCGGCGGCGGCGCGTCCATGTGCACGGGCAGCGGGCCGGAGAGCGCGGGATCGTACCGGCACAGACCGCGCTGCACGTCCAGCGGCAGGTCGATGAGGACCGGGCCGGGCCTTCCGGAGCGGGCGATCCGGAACGCCTCACGGAAGATCCACGGAGCCTGTGCCGCCTCCTTCACCTGCACCGCCCACTTCGTGACCGGCTTGGCGATCTCCACGATGTCGACGGCCTGGAACGCCTCCTGGTGCAGCTTGGCGCGGGGCGCCTGCCCGGTGACGCAGATGATCGGGATCGAGTCGGCCTGCGCCGTGTACAGCCCGGTGATCATGTTGGTGCCGGCCGGGCCGGAGGTGCCGATGCACACGCCGACGTTGCCGGTGACCCGGGCCCAGCCGTCGGCGGCATGCGTGCCGCCCTCCTCGTGCCGGACCGTGATGTGCTTGATGGAGCTCGTACGCAGGGCCGCGTACAGGGGAAGGATCGCCGCGCCGGGGATCCCGAAGACCGTGTCCACGCCCTCGGACTCCAGCACGGAGACGACCGCCTCCATGCACGGGACCTGTGTCATCCGGCTCCTTCCTGAATCAGCTCGCGCATGAGGCGGGCGGTTTCGCTGGGGGTCTTGCCGACCTTGACGCCGGCCTTCTCCAGGGCTTCCTTCTTGGCCTGGGCGGTGCCCGAGGAGCCGGAGACGATGGCGCCGGCGTGGCCCATCGTCTTGCCCTCCGGA
>WHSL01000336.1 GCA_009380095.1 Streptosporangiales bacterium
CCGTACGGCCCCGCGTCGTCGGTCTCGTGCTCCACCATCAGCTGCGCGGTGCGCTCCACCACCCGGTCGACACCCGTGGTGCCGACGAACATGTGGTGCGCCTCCTCCTTCAGCATGAACTCGCACGTCCGCGACAGCGGGTCGAAGCCGCTCTCCTTGAGTGTGCCGAGCTGATACTTGCCGTCCCGGTCGGTGAAGTACGTGAACATGAAGAACGACAGCCAGTCCGGCGTCTCCTCGTTGAACGCGCCGAGGATGCGCGGGCTGTCCTCGCTGCCCGAGTTGCGCTGCAGCAGAGCCGCCGCCTCGTCCCGGCCCTCGCGCCCGAAGTACGCGTGCAGCAGGTAGACCATCGCCCACAGGTGCCGCCCCTCCTCCACGTTGACCTGGAAGAGGTTGCGCAGGTCGTACAGGCTGGGCGCGGTGTAGCCGAGCCGCCGCTGCTGTTCCAC
This sequence comes from Streptosporangiales bacterium, assembly GCA_009380095.1. Taxonomy (GTDB): domain Bacteria; phylum Actinomycetota; class Actinomycetes; order Streptosporangiales; family Streptosporangiaceae; genus WHSL01. Next base: position 453 of record WHSL01000336.1, read on the forward strand.
CGAGGCCGGCTCGGTGTCGCCCTGGATGACGATCAGCCGCTGCAGCTCCGAGCGGTACTCCCCCGGCACCTTCTGCCAGGCCGGATCGCCCATGTGCTCCCCGAAGCCGATCCGCCGGCCGGGGTCGCGCTCCGCGAGGAAGATCCCCCAGCGGTAGTCCTCCATCGCGACGTGGCCGAAGTGCGCCCACCCCTCGCGGCCGACGTTGATCGCCGTACGGAGATAGACGTCCTCGTTCGGCAGCTGTGGGCCCATCTCAACCCACCAGTCCTTGAACCGGGGCTGCCAGGCCTCGAGCGCACGCTGCAGCCGCCGGTCGCCGGCCAGGTCGACGTTGTTCGGGATCTTCTCGGTGTAGTCCGGGGTGGTCACGGCGCCCCCTCAGTAATCACGTAGCCCCCTCAGTAATCACGTACGTCTCCGGTCGTAGTCGGCGCGGCGGCCGGTGCCGAACCGGCGCAGCGCGCCTTTCGGACCGGCGGCGTTGGGCCGCATGAAGATCCAGTTCTGCCAGGCGGTGAGCCGGCCGAAGATCTTGGTCTCCACCGTCTCCGGGCCGGTGAAGCGGTGGTTCGCCTCCATGCCGGTGAGCGCGTCGGGGCTGAGCGCCGTACGCTCCTCCAGCGCGATGCGGACCTCGTCGTCGTAGTCGATGTCGTCCAGCGCCAGCGTGACGAAGCCGAGCTCCTCGGCCCGCTCGGCGTCGAGCGGCTCCCCGGCCGCCTTCCGTACCGCGGCCAGCAGGTCGTCGTGCCCGAAGAAGCGGGCCTCCAGCCGGGTCAGGCCGTTGCCCATCGGGTACGGACCCAGGTTCGCCTCGGTGACCACCAGCTCGGCGGGCGCCAGTTCCCGCTCCTCGTCCTCCTCGCGCAGCCCGATCAGCATGTACTGCCGATCGCAGGCCAGCGCCAGCTCCAGCAGCGACCCGGCGAAGCACCCACCCGGCTCGATCAGCGCGACGAGGCTGCGGCTCGTCACGTCGAGCCGCTTCAGCGTGCGCTTGAAATAGTGCCGGATCTCGTCCGCCAGCCAGTCGGTGCCGGCGTGCTCGGCGAGCAGCGCGTCGTACGCGAGCACTGCCTCCGCCGCGCCCTCGGTGCGGAACACCCAGGTGCCGAGCTCCGGCTCGTTGGTACGCAGCCAGAGGATCAGGTCGTCCAGCTCGCGGGTGAGCGCGAGCGGCCAGAAGGATGCGCCCCGTTCCCGGGCCTCCGCCATGTCGGCGGGCGCCGGCTCGGCCGGGCCGCGTACGGTGACGTCGACGCGCCCTTCGTCCGTGTCGAGCTCGGCGGTGACGTGCTCGTACGCGATCCGGTCCTCGGTGATCTCCGGCGTCAGCGGGGTGAGCGTGACGCCCGGGCCGCCGGGCCGGGGATCGCCGGCCGCCGCCTCCGCGCGCTCACGTACCAGCGCGTCGAACTTGCTGGTCGGGGCGGCGGCGTCCACCAGCCCCCAGCGCAGCGCCGTGGTCGCCTGGACCCCCTCGGGCTTGGTCGCGAACACGTCGGCGAGGTCGCGCCGGACGTGCCGCTTGTCGACCACGCGGGTCAGCCCGCCGGTGCCGGGCAGCACGCCGAGCAGCGGTACCTCGGGCAGCGAGACGGCGGCGGACCTGTCGTCCACGATGAGGATCTCGTCGCAGGCCAGGGCGAGCTCGTATCCGCCGCCGGAGGCGGTGCCGTTGAGCGCGGCGATGTAGGTCTGCCCGGAGTGCTCGGTGGCGTCCTCCATGGCGAGCCGGGTCTCGTTGGTGAACTTGCAGAAGTTCACCTTCCACGCGTGTGGGGAGGCCGCGAGCATCCGGATGTTGGCTCCGGCGCAGAACACCTTCTCCTTGCCGCCGGTGAGCACGACCGCGCGGACCTCGGGGTGCTCGAAGCGGAGCCGCTGCACCGCGTCGTAGAGCTCGATGTCCACGCCGAGGTCGTAGGAGTTGAGCTTCAGCTCGTACCCGGGGCGGAGCCCGCCGGCCTCGTCGACGTCCAGCGACAGCCAGGCCACAGGACCGTCGACGCGCAGCCGCCAGTGCCGGTACTGAGCCGGCTCCGTGCGGAACGACACGGGAGGACCGGCCGCCGCCTCGGAGACCTGAGCCTCTGCAGTGATCGACATGATGCCTCCGCGATCGAATGGCATCAGTCTAATTTTTCTCGCCGTCACGTCAACAGTCTGTAGAACGACGTCGCACACCCCATCGACAGCCGCCGATCTTCCTCGGGGCCTGCGGGGACGAGGGCGGCACCGCGAAGACCGGCGCGTCCGGGGGCGCCGGCCCCTGGTCCCTCACCGACGACGGCAGGCCCAATCCGCAGGCCGGCGACCTCGACGTCACGCGGCTCATCAGCGTCGGCGAGGAGTTCGGGCAGTTCAACATCGAGAAGTACGCGAGCCTGCGGCCCGAACTGCTGATCAGCAACATGTTTCCGCCACCCGACCTGTGGTTCGTGCCGCCGGAGGCGCAGAAGAAGATCGAGGCGCTGGCGCCGACCGCCGGTATCAGCGTCGCGCGTACCTCGCTGCTCCAGCCGCTGCGGCGTACCGCCGAACTCGCGAGGTCGCCCGGCGCGGAGCTGACGACGGCGAAGGTCACCGACGCCAACGCGCGCTTCGACAAGGCCGTGAAGACCCTCCGCGAGGCCGCCGCGGGCAACCGCGGCCTGAAGGTGCTCGCCATGACCGGCGACACCAATCAGTTCTACGTCGCCGTCCCGGACCCATACTGCGACCTGCACTTCTTCAAGGAGCTCGGCGTCGAGTTCGTCGAGGGTAAGAAGAGCGACGACTGGGGTTCTGGGAGTTCCTCAGCTGGGAGAGCGCGGACAAGTACCACGCCGACCTCATCATGATCGACAACCGGTCCCAGGCCATCGGTGCCAAGGAGCTGGCCACGAAGCCGACCTGGGCCGAGCTGCCCGCCGTCAAGACGGGTCAGACCGTTCCGTAGGCCATGGAGGAGCGGTACAGCTACAGCATCTTCGGCGGTTTCCGCTACTCAGCGCGATTCGGGAAGCTCGGTCTGTCACCATGGATCAGATCACAGTCCGTGACTCGGGCAATCTTCCGGAGCGATCGTGCGTATGCCATCCGACGTGCGTGGGAGCTTTCCAGCGGAGCCCTCCGCCCCGGCCGCGGCGCGGCGCCTGGTCCGCCGCGCGCTGACCGGCTGGGGCGCCGGCGAGGCCGTGGCCGACGTCGGCTCCGAGGCCGAGCTGCTCACCTGCGAGCTCGTCACCAACGCGATCGTGCACGCCGGCTCCGGCGTGCAGGTCGTCTGTGCGTACGATCCGCACGTCCCGGCCCTCAACGGCGACTCCGGCCCGCACCCGCCGACCGCCGGGCTGCGCGTGGAGATCACCGACAACCGCCCCGACCTCGCCGTCGGCTACACCGGCGCCCGTGCCCGCCGGCGCACGGCCACCGACCTCACCGGCGGCCGCGGCCTCATGCTCACAGCAGAGATGGCCGAGGAGTGGGGCGTCACCTACCGCTCCACCTCCAAAACCGTCTGGTTCCGCCTGGCCCTCCCCACCCTGCCCACCCTGGCCCCACCCGCCCGGACCGCTCCCGCGCATGCCACGCCCGCCGAGACCGCCGTCTTGGCAGCTCCCGCGCCGGCCACACCGGCCGAGACTGCAGCCTTGGCGGCCCCCGCCCAGGCCACGGCCGCCCAAACCGCAGCCTTGGCAGCCCCCGCCCTGGCCGCGCCAGCCTTGGCAGCCCCCGCCCTGGCCGCGCCAGCCTTGGCCGCGCCGGCCCTGGCAGCGCCCGCCCTGGCTATGCGCGCCGAGTCCACGCCTGCCCAGCCCACTGCCCTGGCCGCCTCAGCCCAGCCCGCCCCTGCTCTGGCCGCCTC
>WHSL01000168.1 GCA_009380095.1 Streptosporangiales bacterium
GCGGATCTACGCGGCGGCATCGGTGCCCGACGAGCTGCTGGAGGCGGGGCGGATCGACGGGGCGGGTGACATCCGGCTGTTCTTCGGGGTCGGCCTGCGGCTCATGTCGCCGGCCCTGGTGACGATCTTCCTGTTCCAGTCCGTCGCGATCTGGAACAACTTCCTGCTGCCGCTCGTCATGCTGGCCGGCGACAGGCTCTACCCGGTCACCCTAGGGCTGTACACGCTGAACTCCCAGATCACCCGCGATCCCGCCTTGAAGATGGTCGTCGTGACCGGATCCCTGCTGTCGGTGGTGCCACTGGTCGTGGCCTTCCTCCTGCTCCAGCGCTACTGGCGGTCCGGGCTGTCGACCGGGAGCATCAACGCGTGAGCAACACCGCGGATCTCCGGGGCGGCGGCTGTGCGGGCATGATGGGCGGGTGACATTCGATGCGTTGGTGGCGCTGGCCGAGGGGCACCATGCCCGTACGGTGCGCTCGTTGGGGAGCTCGGAGCTCGCCGGGCATGTGGTGAAGCGCTACGCGATCGAGGCGCCCGGCCGGGTGGTGACGGACGAGGCCGTGCAGGCGGCGGTGCGGGTCGCGGCCGCGCACCTGGCGTCGGCGCAGCTGCGGGGCAGTCTCGGCCTCGCCGTGCTGCTCGCGCACGCGGGGGGCGACGGTGACTACGTGCTCGTGCACACGTGGATCGAGGGCCACATGTCCGACCTCGCGGTCTTCGTGGGCCCGGCGGACGAGCCCGATGCGCTGCGGCCCGGTCGTACGGGGCTCGCCCCCTGCGTCTGGGAGGCGGCGGTGCTGGCGCACGAGCGGGAGGCGTTCAGCAGGCACGTGCTGGACGGTACGGGCGAGCTCGAGCCGCGGCTGACCGCGTGGCGCGGCGACGTTCTGGAGGGCGCGGTCCGCTGAGCGCCGGCAGCTCATGCTGGTTGAACCGGTTCGGCGTGTTCCGCCGGTACGCGACGGCGTCGGGGGTGAACGCCTTCTTGATGCCGGCGCAGGCGCGATTCCGCTTCCATCCCTGCTCCGGCACCGCGGTGGACGGGGCCGCCTGCGCGGAGCGCGTCGGGGACGGCCGTACGGGGGAGGCCGATCCTGCGCCCGCACCCGCGCAGCCCGTCAGCAGGCAGGCCGCGAGCACTCCGGCCATGACGGGCCCGATCGCCCCTCGAAACGTCGCCACGATCCGTCTCCCGCTCTCCCGCGACCCCAGCGCCTCCGTGCATGCCGGATCGTACGGGCCCCCTACCGGGAGGGGACCCGCGCCTGCTGATCCCTGGCCGGCCACCGGTTGTCGGGGTGGGGGATGATGAGCTGGCCGTGGTCACCTTGACGGTCACTGAGGCGGGATACGCGCGGCCGGCCGACATCCATCGGGCAGCCGACGTCGGTGACGGGGGCGGGGTGTTCGGAGTTCTGCGGGGCGACATCGCCGCCCTTCGGGCCGGCCCTCGGACGCCTGTCGTTACGGCGGCCGCGCGGTGCTCGGCTCGCGGCCCGTACCGCTCGCCGCCGTCGACCTGACCGGTTCGCGCTGTCTGCTCACCCGGTCCTCGGCCGACGGCGACGAGGAGGCCGGCTCCGGTACGGGCTCCGCGGTCCTCGCCACCCCGCTCAACGCCTTGGTCTGGCTCGCCAACACGCTCGGCGAGCTGGGTATCGAGCTCGCGGCCGGGCACGTGGTGCTGCCCGGATCGATCACCGCGTCGGTCCCCGTACGGCGCGGAGACGCCTTCACCGCGACCATGACCGGCCTCGGCCAGGTGACCGCCGTCTTCGACCGAGGCACCTGGCGAGGGCGGGCGGCCGGCCTACGCTCCACCGGCCGGCTGGACGTCGTGCACGTGGGTGTACTCGGACCGCCGGAGCAGCATCACGGCCAGCATGAGCGGGAACATGGCCACGTGCGAGGCCATCATCACCGCGTGGGCGTCGATGGCGCCCATCCAGAGCAGCGGGAAGAGCGGGACGGCGGGGGCGAACATGGCGGCGCACATTTCGAGGGTGGGACGCCATCTGTGGCCACGGAAACGCATCCAGGCGGCCATTCCTATGGACATGTTGAGGGCCATCACCAGGTAATCGAGATCGGGATAACGCTCCTGCGGAACGTCGAGGCCGATTGCGGACTGGAGGAATCCCAGCGCGAACATTCCGATGAACATCGCGATGATCATCTCGATGTAGTGGATCGTGAATCGTAGCCATCCGCTGCGCGTTCTCGTGGTCGTGTTCGTCATGGCTCTGACTATGTGGCGCGCGGCGGGTCACCCCCAGCGCGGCGGGAAGGCCGGTCTGAATTCTTGGGTACCCGGTCGTTCCTGCCTAGAGTGAGGCCATGCGCGAGGGTGGTGCGGAGATGAGCGAACGACACTTCGTGGTGGTCGGGTACGACGCCGCGGAGCTTCTCGACATCGCCTGCGTGGTCTCCACTCTGGAGAGCGCGAACTGGCACGGCGCGGACCCGTACTATCGCGTCCGCTTCGTCACGCCGGGCGCCCGCCCCGTGGACTGCGGGCCGACCGTCAAGCTGCACACCACCGACACGCTGGAGCGGGTCACCGGCCCGATCGACACGCTGCTCGTGGCCGGAGGGATCGGCTGCCAGGACGCGGCGGACGACAAGTTCGTCCTCGCGCACGTACGCCGCCTCGCGCGGGAGAGCCGCCGGGTGGCGTCTGTCTGCACGGGGGCGTGGATCCTGGGGGCGGCGGGCCTGCTGGACGGCCGCCGGGTCACGACCCACTGGGACTGGGCGGACGAGCTGGCCGCGCGGCACCCGGAGGCGCGGGTGGATCCCGGACCCATCTTCGTGCGGGACGGCGACGTCTACACCTCGGCCGGCGTGACCAGCGCCCTGGACCTGACGCTCGCGCTCATCGAGGAGGACAACGGCGCGGAGCTCGCCAGGACCGTGGCGCGGTACCTGGTGACGTACCTGCAGCGGCCGGGCAACCAGGCGCAGATGAGCATGTTCACCGCCGCGCCGCCGCCGTCCAGCGGGCTGGTCAAGCGGGTCGTCGACCACATCACCGCGAACCCGGGGGCGGATCTCGCCACCGCCACGCTCGCCGCCGAGGCGGGGGTGAGCGAGCGGCACCTGACCCGGCTGTTCCTCAAGCACCTCGGCCAGACGCCGGGCCGGTTCGTACGGCTGGCCCGTACCGAGGCCGCCGCGCACCTACTGACCTCCACCTCCCTGCCGATGGCCGCGGTCGCCGCCCGCTCCGGCTTCGGCAGCGCGGAGACCCTCCGCCAGGCCTTCACGGACGCATACGGCATCCCACCCTCGCACTACCGGCTCACCCAGTCCCGGGCCGCGCGGTCCCACGACGCCGTGTCAGGTGCCGTGGCGGACCCCGCGTGATCCCTCCGCCTCCGGCACGGGACCGTGTCATTCCTCGCTGAGGACGGTGTCGCCGACGCTGCCGCGGAGGCTGTCGTTGGCCTGCTCGAGCACGGCGAGCGCCACCGCCCGGTCCGCGTCGCCGGCGGTGCCCATGGTCTCCTCGGCGAGCTCCGCCCACACCTGCTCGATGCCGGGCACCAGGGCATGTCCCGCCTCGGTGACGAGGATGCGCACCTGGCGGCGGTCCCCGGGGACGGGTTCGCGGCGGAACCAGCCGCCTCCCTCCAGCCGGGCGAGGCTGCGGGTGGCCGTCGGCGGCTCCACCCCGAGCCGCGCGGCCAGCTCGGACACCGTCATCCCGGACGGCTCCTGCGCGAGCAGCCACAACAGCACGTCCTGCCCGGGGTGCAGCCCGAGCGCGGCGAGCCGCCTGGCCTTGGCCACGCGGTAGAGCTTGCTCATCTTGTTCAGGGCGCGGTTGACCCGCATCGCCTCGGCAGCGTCCACCCTGCCATCCTATGAATGTATAGTCGGCTAATGAATAGTCGGCTAACCAGTGGAGCGGGCATGGATCTCGGACTGGACGGCAGGGTGGTCCTGGTCACCGGCGCGTCGGGCGACATCGGTGCGGCGGCCGCCCGGCGCTTCGCCGCGGAGGGGGCCCACGTCGCGGCGAGCTGGCACCGCCGCGAGGAGCGGGCCCGGGTGCTCGTGGACGAGCTGAGCCGGGAGGGTCGCAGGGCGATGGCCGTGCGCATCGACCAGAGCGCCCCCGGCTCGGTCCCGGAGGCCGTACGCCGCGTCGAGGCGGAGCTCGGCCCGATCGCGGTGCTGGTGGCGAACGCGGTGAGCTGGCCCTCGCGGGAGGGGGAGACGCCGGAGGCCCTGACCGCCGGCCTGGTCGCCAACGTCGCGGGCACCATGGCCGTGATCGACGCGGTGCTGCCCGGCATGCGGCGCGCGGGCTGGGGAAGGCTGGTCCTGGTCTCCTCCGAGGTGGTCGTCCAGCCGATGCCGTGGAACGTGTCGTACCCCGCGGCCAAGGGTGCGCTGGAGACCGCCGCGAACGTGCTCGCCCTCCGGGAGGCCGAGCACGGGGTGCTCACCAACGTGGTGCGGCCGGGCTTCACGCTGACCGAGCGGGCGCTCACCACGCCCGGGTACGGCCGGGAGCTGGTGGACGCCGAGGCCGCGCGTACCCCGACCCGGCGGATCTGCACGCCCGAGGAGGTCGCGTCGGCGATCGTCTACCTGGGCTCGGCCGCGAACGGCAACGCGAACGGCCAGACGCTCGCCGTGGCCGGGGGCCGTCACCTCGTGCGCTGACGGCCCGTACCCGCACCCCGCGCCCGGTCGCGGCGGGCCCGGATCAGGCGCCGAGCTGGTGGCGGGCGGCGCGCGCGATGAGGTGGACGCCGGGGGTGATGGCGGGCAGGTCGATGCCGGCGAAGCCGAGGCGCATGTGGTGGCGGGGCGGGGCGGGCTGCAGGAAGTAGCGCTCGCCCGGGTCGAGCAGCACGCCCTGCTCGCGGAGGGTACGGGCCAGCACGCCGGTGTCCAGGCCGGGCGGCCCGTTCACCCAGATGCTGCGCCCGCCGGGCGGCGGCGGATCCACCCGCCACGGCGCGTCGGCCAGCCGCAGCACACCCTTCACCCGGACCACCTCGGCCGGCAGTCCGGCGAGCGCCGCGACCAGCCGGTCCCGGTCCACGGCCCCCGAGCTCTCCCCCGACCAGCTGTGATGCCGAGCGTGTCCGGTCTCGTGCCGCGGCTCGCCCGTCGTCGTCGCGATGCGGGCGCGGGTCCGGGCGGCCATCGACGGGCTCACCGCGCACGTCGCCGCGGACGGGTACCAGGTGATCATCGTCCAGTGCGGGGCGGACACCCGGGCGGGGGCGCGGGCCGCCGTCGCGGCGGAGACCCGGGCCATCGACGCCCTCGTCGACCGGCAGGTCGACGGTATGCTGCTGGTCGCGCCGCGGTCGGCGAAGCGGCGGCTCGAGCGGGTGGCGCGGGGTGTGCCCACGGTGGTGCTGGGCGAGGCGCCGCTCGGCGCGCTCCGCCGCCTCGGGCTCAAGCTCGGAAATCACATCTCCAACGTACGAGGGATCGCGTTCCGGACCTCGCCGTCGACCGGACCGATCTGGGCCGTGATGTGCGATGCTGTGGCGCTATGGGTGATGGGGCTGGTACGGCCCGTTCACGTACCGTGAGTTCGCTCGCGGAGCACCTGCTCCCGCGGGTGCCCGAGCTCGCCGACACCCTCGTGCTCATGCTCCAGGAGCACAACCCGGGCTACCGTACGGCGAACGTCGTCCCCGCCGCGGACCTGTGGCGCTCCTGCCACGACAACATCGAGCGCATCCTGCAGCTGCTCGCCGATCCGGACCGCGATCCGCGGGAACCGGCCGAGTACTACGACGCCGCGCGGGCCACCGGCCGGCGCCGGGCGGAGCAGCGCATGCCGCTGGACGACGTGCTGCGCTCGTACCGGCTCGGCGGCCGGCTGCTCTGGGAGGCCATGATCGCGCAGGCCCGGGAGGAACGCTCCGTCGACACCGATGGCCTGCTCGACGCGGCGACCCGGCTCTGGGAGGTCGCAGACACCACGTCCGCCCAGATGGCCGCGGCATATCACGCGACGGAGCGGCGCCTAGCCCGGGTCGGCGACCAGCACCGGGCCGCGCTGTGGGAGGGGCTGCTGCACGGCCGGGCGAGTGAGCCCGGCTTCGCCCCCGCGGCGGCCCGGGTGATCGGCGTGCCGCTGGAGGGCCGGTACCTCGTTGCGGTGGCCGACGTCCCGCCGGGGGAGCAGCCGAGCACGGCGCCGCTGGAACGGCGGCTCGTCACGTCCGGCATCTGCTCGGCCTGGCAGGTCCGCGCCGGGTCCATGGTCGGGCTGCTCGCGCTGGGCCGGGCCGACGCCGCGACGGCGACGGCCGCGCTGCAGGAGGTGCTGCGGGAGCCCGCCGGGCTCTCGCTCGTCGTGGACGGCCTCGCCGAGGTCGCCGCCGGCTACCGGCAGGCCACGCTGGCCCGGCGCACCCTCCCGGACCGGTCGTCCGGGGAGCGGAACGCGGTGGCCGCGCTGGAGGAGCGGTTGCCGGAGGGGCTGCTGCTCGGCTCGCCCGAGCTGGCCGAACGGCTCGTACGGCGGTGGCTCGGGCCGCTGCTGGAGACGCCCGCCGCCGAACGGCGGCAGCTGCTCGACACGCTCGAGGCGTGGGTCGGCACGGCGGGCTCGATCGCCCGGACCGCGGAGCTGACGCACTGCCATCGCAACACGGTGCTCAACCGGCTGCGCCGGATCAACGCGATCACCGGGCGGGACGTCACCGGCTCCGCCGCGTACCTGGAGGTGGGGCTGGCGTTGCGCGCCGCTCACCTGCGTCTCCCGCCCCACTAGCACGCCGGGTGTGCATTCTGCACAGCGTGGCGCGTTAAGAGTGGTCACGGTGGCGATGGCTACCGTTCGTGGCGCATGCGATGCTCTCCGCCATCAACCCGGTGCCACGCTCTCGAGGGGCAGCCCATGACGGCATCCAACGGTCCACGTCCGGACGGCGAGCCCGGCCGGCCCGCAGCGACCCCCGCGTCCGCCGAGAGCGCCCCCGGTGGGCTGGGGCGGCGGCGGTTCATCGGGTATCTGATCGCGGCACCCACCCTCGCGGTGGTGGTGCCCTACAGCATGACCTCGGCCCAGGCGGCGGCACCGGCGGACCTTCCGGTTCCCTCGCTCCCGCAGCCCGAGGAGATCGTCGACCTGGGCGACGTCCAGAACCTCGCGGCCGCGCCGACCTCGGGCCTGATCACGGTCCGGGTGCACGAGGACGGCACCGCCTCGTTCGCGGTGCCCCGCGCCGAGGTCGGGCAGGGCATGACCACGGCCGTGGCGATGATGATCGCCGAGGAGCTGGACCTGCCGCTCGGGAAGGTCCGGGTCACGATGGCCGACGCCCGCCCCGAGCTGATGATGAACCAGCTCACCGGCGGGTCGAACTCGATGCGCAGCATCTACATCCCCGTACGCACCGCCGCGGCACTCGCACGGCAGCGCCTCGTGGACACCGCCGCCCGGCGGTGGGGCGTGCGCGCGTCGGACCTGACCACGTCGGACGGCGTGATCCGGCACAAGGGCGGGAGGACCGCGACGTACGGCTCGCTGGCCAAGGCCGCGGCCGCCTCCGCCACCACCCGGCTGGAGACCCGGCTCAAGTCGCCGGACGACTTCACCATCCTCGGCACGCCCCAGAACCGCATCGACGCGCTCGAGGCGGTGACCGGCCGCAAGCAGTTCGCCGGCGACCTGCGGGTGCCCGGCGCCAAGCCGGCCATGGTGGCCCGTCCGCCGACGATCCACGGCACGGTCGCCGCCGTACGGAACGCCGGCGCGGTGCGGCGGATGCCCGGCATCACGGACGTCGCGGTCATCGAGCACGGGGTGGCGGTGCGCGGCGAGACGTTCGGCCAGTGCATCGACGCGATCCGGGCGCTCGACGTGCAGTGGAAGCCGGGCCCGGTGGCGGACGAGTCCGACGCCACGGTGCTGAGGAGGCTGCGCAAGGCGACGCCGCCCATGGCCGTGCCGAAGCTGCCGGTGCTCCCCAAGCACATCGACGCCGAGTTCGTCTTCGCGTTCGCCAGCAACAGCCCGCTGGAGCCGGAGGTCGCGATCGCCGACGTACGGTCCGGCCGCGCGGAGATCTGGGCCAGCCTCAAGGTGCCGATCGTGGCGCAGGAGGACATCGCGAAACGGCTCGGGCTGCCGGTGCACGCGGTGACCGTGCACGTCGTCGAGGGCGGCGGCTCGTTCGGCCGGCACCTCTTCCACGACGTGGCGGCCGAGGCGGCCGAGGTGTCGCAGAAGATGGGCAAGCCCGTGAAGCTGTCCTGGTCCCGTACGGACAACTTCCGGCAGGGCCGTACCCACCCGATGTGCATCTCCCGGGTGCGCGCCTCGTACCTGGGAAGCAGCGTGCTCGCGTACGAACAGCGGCACGTGAGCTCGGAGACCGACTTCGGGCACGGCTTCGGCGAGATGCTCACCTCGGCGGGGTCGAAGCTGCCGATCGCGGGCAACCTGACCGTCGCCGAGTCCATCTTCCAGCTGAGCCAGTCGTCCCCGTACGACTTCGGCGCGACCACCCAGCTGCTGTACGAGATCCCGCTGAAGTTCGCCACCGGCAGCATGCGCAACATCTACTCGCCCAACGTGGTGTGCGCGCAGGAGCTCGTCGTCGACCGGCTGGCCGCGGCGATGGGCCGGGACCCGCTGGCGTTCCGGCGCAGGTATCTCAAGGACGAGAAGCTGAAGGCCGTGCTGGAGCGGGCCGCCGAGGCGGGGGACTGGGGCCGTACGCTCCCGGACGGCGTCGCCCAGGGCGTCGGGGTGCACCACGAGTACCGCGGCGCCGTCGCCGTGCTGGTGGAGATCGACTGCCGGCCGGAGACCGTGAACCGGCCGATCGAGCACGGCGTGACCGGCCCGCGGGTCACCAAGGCGCTGATCGTGGTGGACGCCGGGTTCGCGATCAATCCGCGCGGTCTCGAGGCGCAGATGATCGGCGGCATGAACGACGCGATCGCGCTCGCGCTGACGTCGAGCCTGCACATCAAGGACGGGCTGCCGCTGGAGGGCAGCTGGGACGACTACTTCTACACGCGGCAGTGGAACACGCCGCCAACCATGCGGGTCATCGTGATGCCGAACACCCGCAGCACGCCGAGCGGGGCGGGAGAGCTCGCCGTCGCCCCGGCGTTCGCCGCGGTCGCCTGCGCGTACGCGCGCGCCACCGGGACCATGCCGACCCGTTTCCCGATCAACCACGGGACGCTCGGCTTCGAGCCGTTCCCCACGCAGCCGTCCACCCCGCAGTCGCCCACCGACGGCCTCGACCACGCGTTCTGAGGAGCCTCCGTTGCCCACTCATACGTTCAAGCTCAACGGCAAGCAGGTCACCGTGGAGACCGAGGACTCCGTGCGGCTCCTGTGGGTGCTCCGTGACCTACTCGGCGTCACCGGGCCCAAGTACGGCTGCGGCCTCGGCGTCTGCCAGGCGTGCACGTGCCACATCAACGGCAAGGCGTTCAACCCGTGCTCGGTGCCGGTGTCGAAGATCAAGCCCACGGACGAGATCACCACGATCGAGGGCCTGCCCGCGACCGTCGACCGCGAGCTGCACCCGATGCAGGAGGCATGGCTGCGGCACGACGTCTCGCAGTGCGGCTACTGCCAGCCCGGTCAGATCATGACGGCGGTGGCCAAGGTCAGGCAGGCCAGGGAGGCGGGCCGGGAGATCGGCGACGCGGACCTGGACGAGCTGCGGAACGTGTGCCGCTGCGGGACGTACTCCCGCATCCGCGAAGCGATCAAGGACGGCGCCGAGCACATGCGGCAGGCCGGCGCCGAAACCGCGCGGCCGGCCCCCTCGTCGTCTCCATCCCCGACCCCGTCACACACCTCACCCCCGGATAAGGCGAAGGACATTCTCGAAGAGGTCGCAGGCCGCGACTCCGGACTGTTCTCCCCGTAACCGGTGATGGGCCGCGGGGCCCTATGGGCCGAGGGCCTTTTGGGTGAGGATGGGCCGGTGATCGATGACTCAGACGCGACCCGCGAGGCGCTGACCAGGATCCGCGAGATCGACCGTACGGGGCCGAGCCTGCACGCGGTGCTGGCGCTCAACCCCGCCGCCGAGGCGGACGCCGACCGGCTCGAGGCCGAACGCGCGGCCGGGCGCGTACGCGGCCCGCTGCACGGCGTGCCGATCCTGGTCAAGGACAACATCGACATGGCCGGGCTGGCGACGACGGCCGGTTCGCTGGCGATGGCCGGGAACGTGGCCGTTGCCGACGCGCCGCTGGTGACCCGGCTGCGCGCGGCGGGCACGGTCATCGTCGGCAAGGCCAACATGTCGGAGTGGGCGAACTTCCGGGCCGTCGGCTCCACGTCCGGGTGGAGTGCGCTCGGCGGGCTCTGCCGCAACCCGCACGCGCTGGACCGTAGCGCCGGCGGCTCGTCCTCCGGCTCCGGCGTCGCGGTCGCGGCGGGGATGGTCCCGCTCGCGATCGGTACGGAGACCGACGGGTCCATCACCTGCCCGTCCGCGTTCAACGGGGTCGTCGGGATCAAGCCCACGGTGGGGCTGGTGCCGGGGCAGGGGATCATCCCCGTCGCGCACAGCCAGGACACGTTCGGGCCCATGGCCACGAGCGTGCGCGACGCGGCCGTACTGCTCGACGTGCTCGCCGACGCCGGGGGCGCGTACGCCTCCGCCTGTGTGCCGGACGGCCTGCGCGGGGCGCGCATCGGGCTGCCGCGCCATGGGATGTGGGGGAACAGCCCGCGCGCCGACGCCGTGGCGGAGGAGGCGGTCCGGCTGCTCGCCGCGGGTGGCGCGACGATCGTGGACCCGGCGGACCTGAAGAGCATCGACGAGCTCGGCGAGTCCGACGCGGAGATGATCGTGCTGCACACCGAGTTCAAGGTGGACGTGGAGGAGTATCTCGCGGGGTGTGCCGGGGACGTTCCGCGGACCCTCGCCGAGGTCGTCCGGTTCAACGAGGACCATGCTGCCGAGGAGCTGCGGCACTTCGGGCAGGACCGCTTCGAGCGCGCTCTGGAGACCGGTGGGTACGACGATCCGGCGTACCAGCGGGCCGTCCGCGACTGCCGCCGCCTCGGCCGGGACGAGGGCATCGACGCCGCGCTGCGGGCCCACGACCTCGACGCGCTCGTGATGCCGACGTATCCTCCGGCCTGGAAGATCGACCTGATCAACGGCGACCACCTGATGCCCGGCTGTTCCCGGCTCGCGGCCATCGCCGGATACCCGATCGTGACGCTCCCCTGCGGGGAGGCGGACGGGCTCCCGATCGGCCTCGCCTTCGTGGGTACGGCCCGCAGCGAGCCCGTCCTGATCCGCCTCGCCCACGCCCTCGAACGGGCCCTGGACTTCTCCCTCAAGCCCACCTTCCGGCCCCCCGAAACCGGCTGAGCCGAATCGTCCGGCCGGTGCCCGTCGGGCCATCGCGGCCGGTTCAGCCCGGAGTCACGGGGAGTTAACCCGCCATTCCCTGGACACAGCCGATTTCGGCCACTACGTGCCATCCTCATCACTCGATGTGAGCGCTCACACGCAGCTTGCGGCCGGCCGCCCGAGCGGCCGGATGGGGAGGGGAAACCGCCGGGGCCCGGGATACACCACGGGTTCGGGCCTCGGCGGCCCACCTCGGCCCACCTCGGCCCACCTCGGCCCACCGTGTCCCGCTCGGGGAGGGGTCCCGGACGCGTTCCTGTACACCGGTGGCGGCAACGGTGGCAGGCGGATGAGAGACGAGGATGCCATGGCGGGCGACCGGCCCCTTCCCCGATGGATCTCCGGGCTGGCGCAGGCCGGCGTCGCTGGTCACCGGGTGTTCGAGCCTCCCCTGGTCGAGCGCCGAGCCGCACACGCTCGTCTTCGTAACTTCGGGCCACGCGCCCACGGGCGCGAACGCGCATGGGTGGCCGAGGAGCCGACCTCCCAACCTGGTCGGACTCAACCCCCGGCCACTTTTGGCTTCAGCCTTCCTTCCCTGACGCCCGGGTGGTGTGGTCTGACCGCCGACCGAAGGAACGCCGTGCTCCGTCCTCCCTCTCGTCGGCCGACGATCCTCATGCTGGGACGGAGAACGACACGTCCTGCGAGTATCTACTACAGTGTGTAGTACGACGAGCTGTCAGCTCAAAGGAGCGAGCGATGACGACGCCCGAGACGACATCCACGCCCAACCCCGCCGGCCGCCGAGCCCTCCAGGTCGTACTGGCCGCCCTCGCCCTGGTCCCCATGCTCACCGGCCTGATGGCCGTCGTCTTCGGCGCCGCCGGCTGGCCGTACAACGACACCGCGGCCTCGGCGGCTCTGGACAGCGAGTTCCGCTTCCTGAACGCCCTCTGGTTCTGCCTGGGCCTCGCGGCCTGCTTCCTCATCCCCCGAGTGGAGCGCGAGACCGTACTCCTCCGCGTCATCCTCGGAGCCATCTTCCTCGGCGGCCTCGCCCGCCTCCTCTCGGCCGCCGCCCTCGGCTGGCCCGGCCCCATCCACCTCGGCGCCCTCGGTATCGAACTGATCGGCGCACCGGCCCTCATCTACTGGCAGTCCCGCGTGGCGGCAGCCTCCGGCCGAAGCGAGCTCAGGGACGAAACTCTGCACCCCTGACATCACGCATCCACCCCGACTACTCCC
>WHSL01000129.1 GCA_009380095.1 Streptosporangiales bacterium
GGCGCGTCGAGCCGTTCGAGGCCGAGGCCGGCCGCAGCTACCTGTTCGACCCGCTCGGCGACCTGCCGCCCGAGGTGTACGAGCGGCTGCTGGCGGCGGCCCGGGAGCGCGGGCTGTGGGGCATCGACGTGCCCGCGGAGTGCGGCGGGCTCGGCCTGACCAACCAAACCAAGCTGGCGGCCATCGAGGAGATGCACAAGACGATCGTGCCGTTCGTGCTCCCGCCGGACTCGCCCAACCTGCACTGGCTGTCCGCCGCCTGCTCGCCGGAGCAGCGCGAGCGCTACCTGGAGCCGTACGCCCGCGGCGCCATCACCTCCGGCGTCGCCCTCACCGAGCCGGGAGCCGGGTCCGACCTGTCCGGCATCCAGACCACTGCGGTCCGGAAGGACGGCCGCTGGGTGCTGAATGGGCGCAAGAAGTGGATCGGCAAGGCCGACTGGGCCGACTTCCTGATCGTCGCCGCCGTCACCGACCCCGCGAAGGGCTCCCGCGGCGGCATGACGTCCTTCCTGGTGGACCGCGGCACCCCCGGCGTGGTCGTGGAACGGCGGCTCCCCACGATCTCCAACTACCGGCCCTGTGAGATCCGCTTCGAGGACGTGGCGCTCGGCGACGAGCAGGTTCTGGGCGAGGTCGGACAGGCGTTCGTGCCGATGCAGAACCGGCTGTCCGTACGGCGCCTGGAGATCGCCGCCCGCTGCGTCGGCGCCACCGAGCGGCTGCTCGGCATGATGATGGACCACGCCAAGGAGCGGGTGACCTTCGGCGAGCCGCTCGCCTCCCGGCAGACCATCCAGAACTGGATCGCCGACGCCGGCATGGGCCTGCACGCGCTGCGGCTCGTCACCCGGGACGCCGCCGCGCGGATGGACGCCGGCGCGACGGACATCCGCTTCGAGGCGGCCACCGCGAAGGTGCACGGCACCGAGCTGCTACAACAGGTCGCGGACCGGTGCCTGCAGGCGCACGGCGGGATGGGCCTCGGCAAGGAGCTGCCCATCGAGTACTACTACCGGCTGGTCCGCGTCTGGCGGATCGTCGAGGGGGCCTCGGAGGTGCATCGCGTGACGATCGCCAGGAACCTGCTGCGCAACGGGATGCCGGAAGGGGCGGGCGCGCGATGAGGGTCGAGGCCGTCCTGCGCGAGGTCGCGCTGCCGGACGTTCCCGCGATGGCCGGCCGGCTCGACGAGGCCGGGGTGGACGTCATCGCCGACGTGGAGACCACGCGGGACCCGCTGCTCACGCTCATGGCGGCGGCGCCCGCGGTACGGCGGGCGGAGCTGGCGACCGCGATCACGGTGGCGTTCCCGCGCACCCCGATGGTGCTCGCCGTGCAGGCCCGGATGCTCGCCGACCACACCGGCGGGCGGTTCAGGCTCGGGCTCGGAAGCCAGGTCAGGCGGCACGTGGAGGACCGGTTCGGCGCGTCGTGGTCCTCACCGGGCCCGCGTATGCGGGACTACGTCAGGGCGCTGCGGGCGATCTGGTCCTCGTGGGCCACCGGGGCCCCGCTCGACCACGAGGGGCCGTTCTTCCGGCACACGCTGATGACGCCCGGGTACGTACCGGACTCCTCGCACGCGCACATCCCGGTCGACCTGGCCGCGGTCGGGCCGTACAACCTGCGTACCGCCGCCACCCTCTGCGACGGGGTCCGGCTGCACGCGTTCTGCACCCGGGACTACGCGGCCGAGGTGGTCCTGCCGGTCCTCCGCGAGGCCGCAGCCTCCGCGGGCCGTACGGTGCTCACCGCGGCCGGCGCGGGCGAGAACGGCGGGGACACACCGTCCGACGTGCGCGTCTACGGCGGCGGCTCCGTCGCCACCGGCGCCGACGCCGACGAGCTCCACGCGGCTCGCGAGTACGTGCGGTACCGCGTCGCCTACTACGGCTCCACCAAGGCCTACCTGCCGGTCTTCGCCCAGCACGGCCTCGAACACCTCGGCCACGAGCTCCGCGCGCTCGCCAAGGACGGCCGCTGGGGCGAGATGGCGGCCAAGGTCGACGACGACGTCCTCTCCCTCTTCTGCGCCTCCGGCACGTACGACGACATCGCCGAGGCCATCGCCACCCGCTTCACCGGCATCACCGACGTCGTCCAGATCGCCGCACCCCCCGCCACCACCGACTGGAAAGCCTTCACCAAAGCCATCGCCACCATCCACGCCCTCTGACCCCAATTTGTTGATCTTGGGTTAGTCCTGGGCGAAGGGGCGGCGGGCGCCGAAGAGGAGGCTGACGTTGCGGGCGCAGTCGAGGAGTGGGGGGACGATGCGGTGTTCGACGTCGTCCGTGTCGAGGCGGTTGCCGTGGGCGGAGACGTTGATCGCGGCGGCGACGTGTTCGCCGTCGCCGAAGACCGGGGCCGATACCGACATCAGGCCCTTCTCCAGCTCGTGTTCGGTGGTGGCCCAGCCGTGGGCCCGTACGCGGCCCAGCTCCTCGCGCAGCGCCGTCTCGTCGGTGGTGGTCGCGTCGGTGACGGCGGTGAGCTCCGCGGTGGCGAAGTAGGCGTCGAGGCGGTCCGGCGGCAGGAAGGCGAGGATCGCCCGGCCCATGGACGAGGCGTGCGCCGGGACCCGCCCGCCGACGAACACCGCCACCGTGACCAGGCGGCGGCTGGTACGGGCCACGCACACGATGTCCGTCCCGTCCAGCACACCGGCCAGCACGTTCTCGTCCACGGTCTCGCTGAGCTGCTCGAGCAGCGGGTTCGCGGAGTCCCAGGGGTGCACCGAGGAGAGGTAGCTGTAGCCGAGCTCCAGCACGGACGGGCTGAGCGAGAAGTACCGGCCCTCCAGCCGTACGTACCCGAGGCTCTGCAGGGTGAGAAGGAACCGCCGGGCCGCCGACCGCGGCATCCGGGTGCGCTCGGCGATCTCCGTCAGCGTCATCCGGGGGTGCCGGGGCGTGAAGGTACGGATGATCTTCAGCCCGCGCTCGAGCGACTGGACGTATTCGGCAGGGCGCTGCTCGGTGCTCAACGGCCCTCGCCCGGGCGGCGGACTGGGAACATGTCCGTCAGGGTAGCGAAGCCGCGCCGTCCCCCCGCGCACCGGTGAGCAGCGGGAGCGCGTCGAAGCGGTGACCCTCCCACAGCCGCCGCGCGGTCTCCTCCGGGTACGGGCCGTCGGTGACCCGTACGTCGAAGGTCCGGGTCGTGCGGCTCACCGTGTCGTACGCCGGCCAGCCCGGATCGCCCGTCGCGGCCATGGCCGTCCACGCGGCCCGGAAGTGCGCCGCGAGCACGGCCGCGTCGGGCGGGGCGGGCTCGCCGATCAGCAGGCCCGCGATCTCGCTGCTCAAGTTGCCGAGCGTGAGGGGGATGTCGAGCGCGTGGCAGGCGCCGAACTCGCCGCCCGCCAGCGGCGAGGGCCAGGTGAGCTCGTACGCGTACGCGGCCCCGCCGCCCATCGCCTGGGCCTCGGCGAGCCGGAGACTCGGCATGCGGAACAGCCAGTCGGACTGGACCTGCTCGTACAGCACGCCCGGAGGCGCGTCGGGGAAAGCCGCCCGGTAGCCCGCGGGTTCCGGGGCGAACATCACCAGCGCGCTCTCCGCCTCCTCCGGCGTGACCTTGCCCAGCCGCCCGGCGAGCGACACGAACAGCCGGTACTCGTCGCGGTTGTGCCCGGCGATGAGCGCGACGTCGCGGGCCGCCCCCGCCGCGAGCCCGTCCCAAGGGGTGCACGGCAGCACGTCGCCGTCCACGACCGGTGAGAACGGCGTCGGGGTCCGCGCCACCGGCCCCCAGCGGTCCTCCCGGCCCGACATGGTGGTCATGATGGCCTCGGTCGCGTCGGTCAGCGCGCCGGGCGCGACGTCGCGCAGGTCCCGGACGGAGGGTGGCAGCCCCAGCTCGGCCGCGTGCGCGGCGGCGACGTCGGCGGCCAACTCGGGGGAGAAGTACGTGCCGGGCACGCTCTGCGCGATCGCGTTCCGGAACAGCCCCGCCGCGCGCGGCATGACCAGCAGGGCGGCGATGGAACCCGCGCCGGCCGACTCGCCGAAGACCGTGACCCGGCCCGGGTCGCCGCCGAACGCCGCGATGCTGTCCCGTACCCATTCCAGCGCGGCGACCTGGTCGAGCAGGCCGCGGTTGGCTGGGGCGCCGGTGAAGGACGCGAAGCCCTCCGCTCCCACGCGGTAGTTGAAGCTCACCACGACGATGCCGTCGCGGGCGAGCGCGGCGCCGTCGTAGGCGGGGTCGCCGGAGTACCCCATCAGGTAGGCGCCGCCGTAGATCCACACCATCACGGGCAGCCCGGCGAGCCCGGGGTTCGGCGTCCACACGTTGATCGACAGCCAGTCGCCGTCGCCCGTCTCCGTAAACGCCGCGGCCAGCTCCGACGACTGCGGGGGCGACGGGCCGAACGCCGTCGTCTCGCGCACCCCGTCCCACGGGGCGGGCGCGGCCGGCGGGGCGAACCGCAGCCCGCCCACCGGGGGAGCGGCGAACGGGATGCCGCGGAAGACGGCGAGCCCGTCCTCCCAGCCGCCGCGGACGGTACCCGCGGAGGTGCGGACCTCCGGCGGTGCGGACTCGGTGAAGGACATGGCGTCATCCTCTCGGCCTCTCGGCCCGGCGGGCCCAGGTCATGGTCCCACCATTTCCCGGAGCCGGGAGCCCTCACCGAGGGGCCGACGGCGGCCACGGCCCGGCCGGCATGGGCTCCGCCCAGGGTTCGCCGTCCAGGCGGAGGGCGTTGGCGAGCTGCGCGATGGCGCGGTACCAGCCGGCGAGTACGAGGAACTCCAGCAGCTCGGCCTCGTCGTAGAGTCCGGTGAGCGCGTCCCACGCGGCGTCGGACAGGCGGGCCGTGTCGTGCAGCTCGTCGACGGCGCGGACGAGGGTGCGCTGCCGGGGCGTCCACGCCACGTCATCCGCGCCGCCGCCGGCCGAGGCCGAGATCTGCCCCTCGGTCAGCCCCACGGAGCGCGCGAAGCTCACGATGTGCACGCCCCACTCGTAGCCGCAGCCGGCGCGGGCGCAGACGCGGGCGATGACGGTCTCCCGGTCGGCGCCGGACAGCCGGCCGTGCGCCAGCAGCCCCGCGCCGAGCACCCGCATCCGCGAGGCCAGCTCGGGTTCGCGGTGCAGGACGCGGAACAGGCTCAGCGGGGCGTGGGTCACACCCGGCGGCATCCAGCGGCGGAGCGCGGTGCCGATCTCGGGGTCGTACGGGGGCTCGAGCGGAGTGATGCGTGACATGACCGGATCCTTCCAGGGACCGGCGCGCCGGAACGAGCTGGCGCGGCAGACGAGTGCTTCGGTTTCCGAACCACTATGCTGCTTTGAAAGCCGAAGCGCAAGGGAGGCGGGCATGGCCGACGAGGGCACCCCCGAGGTTCCGCGCCCGGGCAGACCGGTCCGGGGCTCGGAGACCGGCCGCCCGATCATGGCGGCACTGGACCTGCTGGGACGGCGGTGGGCGCTGCGCGTCATCTGGGAGCTGCACCAGGGCCCGGCCGGGTTCCGTGAGCTGCAGCGGCGCTGCGAGCGGATGTCCTCCAGCGTGCTCAGCACCCGGCTGGAGGAGCTGACCACCGCCCGCGTCGTGGCCGGCGGCGACCGCTACCGCCTCACCCCGCTGGGCGAGCGACTCGTCCGCGCGCTCCTCCCGCTCCAGGAGTGGAGCGACGCCTGGGACGCCGACCTCAGGGAATGAGCGGGGACCTCGCGGGGGTCTCGACGGGACGGGCGTCCGTGCCCCAAGGTGATCTTCGGAGGTGATGCGGACAGATGGGCATCGAACAGGAGTATCTCGACGATCTCGCGGAGCGGCAGCGGCGGGCGTGGCCGGAGGGGGTGCCGCGGGAGGTCGTGTATCCGCTCGGCGAGCGGCCCGTGACGGAGTGTCTGCGGGAGCGGGCCCGTACGGAACCGGACCGGACGCTGCTGATCTTCTACGGGACCGAGTTCTCGTACGGACAGGCCGACGAGCTGTCCGACCGCTTCGCGGCGTACCTGATGGCCCAGGGCGTCGCGGCGGGGGAGCGGGTGGCGGTGATGCTGCCGAACTGCCCCCAGTTCATGATCGCGTTCTACGGGATCCTCAAGGCCGGCTGCGTGCACGTGCCGGTCAACCCGATGTTCCAGGCCGAGGAGCTCCGGTACGAGCTGCGGGACTGCGGGGCCACCACGGTGCTGGTCGCGGACGGCCTCGCGGCCCTGGTGGAGTCGGTCCGGGACGGCCATGCGGTACGCCGTCTCATCACCACGCGTCCCGGCGCGTACCTGCCCGCCGAACCAGCGTTCCCGGTGCCGCGAGCGCTCACCGCCCCGGCCGCGGAACCGCCCGCGGGAGCGGTCGCGTGGGAGGAGGCCCTGGACACCGCCCTCCCCGAGGCCTGGCCGGAGGCGGACCTGGACCGGCTCGCCGCGCTCAACTACACCGGCGGCACCACCGGCATGCCGAAGGGCTGCGAGCACACCCAGCGGCACATGCTCTACACGAACGCCTGCTCGGCGAGCGTCGCCGGCCGCGGCTCCGGCGTCTCGCTCGTGTTCATCCCGGTCTTCTGGATCGCGGGGGAGAACGCCGGCCTGATCCTGCCCGTGGTCGCCGGCTCCACGGTCGTCCTGCTGACCCGGTGGGACGCGGACGCGGTCCTCACCGCCGTCGACCAGTACGGCATCACCGCGATGTCCGGCACCGTCGACAACTACGACGAGCTGATGGAGCACCCTCGGCTGAGCGAGCACGACCTGACCTCCCTGCGGGGCTCGGCCACGATGTCGTTCGTCCGGAGGCTGACTCCGGAGCGCCGCGCCCGCTGGAAGGAGATCACCGGCGGGGCCGTACTGCGCGAGGGCGCCTGGGGCATGACCGAGACGCACACGTCCGACACCTTCACCGCCGGGTTCCAGGACGGCGACCGCGACCTCTCCGACCGCCCGGTCTTCTGCGGTCTGCCCATGCCCGGCACACGGTTCACGGTGGTGGACTTCGCGACCGGCGACCCGCTGCCGATCGGCGCCGAGGGCGAGATCTGCGTACGGAGCCCGTCCCTGCTCACCGGCTACTGGAACGCCCCGGATGCCACGGCCCAGGCCATCCGGGACGGATGGCTGCACACCGGCGACATCGGCGCCGTGGACGAGGACGGCTGCCTGCACTTCCTCGGCCGCGGCAAGGAGATGCTGAAGGTCAACGGGATGAGCGTGTTCCCGTCCGAGGTGGAGGTGCTGCTCGGCCGGCATCCCGACGTGGCCGGCAGCGGGGTGATCGGCCGGCCGGACGCGGCGCGCGGCGAGGTGCCGGTGGCGTACGTACGGCTCCGTGACGGCGCGGCGGCGGACGCGGCCGGGCTCGCGGAGTGGTGCCGTACGGCGATGGCGCCGTACAAGGTGCCGGAGATCCGCATCGTGGACGAGCTGCCGCTCACCGCGACCGGGAAGGTCCGCAAACATCTGCTCCCACGCGACTGATCGCCGATGAGTTTCCCGGCGGGCGGCGGTCTGATGTGGCGACGCCGTACGGATATGACGGCGCGTCCCCGAAGGAGACCGGACATGACCACGAACGAGATCGCCCCGGCCGTCGCCGCCCGTCCGGGAAGAGCGCTGCACGTGACGCTCTGGGTGCTGCAGATCCTGCTCGGCGTGTTCCTGGTGGTCGCATCCGCGCTGCCCAAGTTCGCCGGCCAGGTCGACGCGGTACGGACCTTCGACGACATCGGCTTGGGTCAGTGGTTCCGCTACTTCACCGGCGTCGTGGAGCTGGCCGGCGGGGTGGGCCTGATGATCCCGCGCCTGGCCGGGCCCGCCGCGGTCGGCCTCGTCGGCCTGATGATCGGCGCCATCATCACCCAGATCACCGTCATCGGCTCCCCGGCCTGGGCCCTGCTGCCCGCCGCGTACCTGGTCATCTTCGTGGTGATCGCGAAGTACCGGCTCCCCGACGCCCACCCGCTGCTCGCCCTGGTACGCGGCCGGTGACCGCGGCCACCCGGGGGGCGCCGGCGCCCCCCGGGACCGGGCGCCTCAGCCCGCGGCGGTGAGGCGGCCCTTGCGGCGGAGGTAGTCCGGGTTCTCCACGGCGCGGGCCATCGCCTCGATGGCGAGCTGGGCACCGAGCTGGGACGTCATGTTGATCTCCACCACGTCGAAGCCGACGAGCTCATGCTCGCGCACGATGCCGAAGATGGTCTGCCGCAGCTCCTCGTACGACATGCCGTCCGCCTCGGCCGACGCGCAGCCCGGCACCAGCGGCATGTCGAGCACGTCGATGTCCACGCTCACGTACACCTTGCGGCCGGCCGGGATCGTGGCCAGCACCTGCTCCAGCCCGGCCCGGCGGAAGCCCTTCATGGTGAACACGTCGTTGCCGTTGGCCCGGCTCTCCGCGAGGTCGTCCTGCGCGGCGCGCATGCCGCGGCTG
Organism: Streptosporangiales bacterium; assembly: GCA_009380095.1. Lineage (GTDB taxonomy): Bacteria > Actinomycetota > Actinomycetes > Streptosporangiales > Streptosporangiaceae > WHSL01. Next base: position 8,390 of record WHSL01000129.1, read on the forward strand.
CCGATCTGCACGATCTTCTCCACGTGCGGCAGCTTGCCGACCTTCAAGAACTCCACGTACGCGGCGAGCAGCCAGCGCAGCGGGGCGAGCCCCGGCGAGGTGGAGACGCGGCCGAGCGCCACCAGCGTGCCGAGCACGGTGGAGCCGGCGATCGCGAGCGTCGCGAGCTGGACGGTCACCCACAGGCCGTGCAGCAGGAAGCTCCTGCCGGGCTCCGCGAGCACGACGGACCAGCTGAGGTCGCTGAACATGCGCGCCGCCCCTCAGGACCCGGCCGGGAGGACCCGGATCCGGTACGGCTCGGGCAGCACACCGCTCCACCACTTGCGGTAGATGCGGTCGTACGTGCCGTCCTCCGCCATCCCCATCAGCGCGGCGTTGACCTCGTCCCGCAGCGCCGCGTCGCCGCGGAGCAGCGCCTGCAGCGCGGTCGGCCAGGACTGGAAGCTGAGGATCTTGGCGCCGGGCGCCTTCTTCCGCTGCACCGACTCCTCGATGGAGCCCTGGACCAGCGCCACCGTCCTGCCGTCCAGCTGGTCGACGCTCGTCAGCTTCGAGTCGCCGCGCACCATGAGCCGCGCGACGCGGCGCAGGAATCCCTGGGCGCGTTCGATCTTCGGGCTGGCGAAGAAGTCCGCGGGCGCGGCGGACTCCACGACCCGGCCGGCGTCCATGAAGACGACCCGGTCGGCGGCCTTGCGGGCGAAGCCCATCTCGTGGGTGACCACGAGCATGGTCATGCCGCTGCGCGCCAGGTCGACCATGACGTCCAGGACCTCCTGGATCATCTCCGGGTCGAGCGCGCTCGTGGGCTCGTCGAACAGCATGATCCGCGGGTCCATGGCCAGCGCCCGGGCGATCGCCACCCGCTGCTGCTGGCCGCCGGACAGCCGCGCCGGCAGGCTGTCCGCCTTCTCCGGGATGCCGACCCGCTCCAGCAGCTCGGCCGCCCGCTCCCGGGCCTTCTCCCGGGCCACCCCCTTGACCCGGATCGGCGCCAGCGTGATGTTCTGCTCCACCGTCATGTGCGGGTAGAGGTTGAAGTGCTGGAACACGAAGCCGACCTCGCTGCGCAGCGCGTTCAGGTCCGTAGCGCGCGCGTGCGGGTCGTGCCCGTTCACGGTGATCGTCCCGCCGGAGACGTCCTTTAGTGCGTTCACGCAGCGCAGCAGCGTGCTCTTCGCCGGAGCCCGAAGGCCCGAGCAGCACCACCACCTCCAGGTCGCCGAAGGACTTGCGGACTCCGGAGAACTCAATGATCGACATCGACTCGCCTTCCTGGGCCGTCGTCGCGGGTCGGGTACGGAGGGCTCCCGGAGCCGGGGAGGCCCAAAGTGAGCAGGCGCTCGACGATCGGCGTGGTCTCCTCGGTGAGGAACCGGGCGGCCTCGTCGAGCAGCCGGTCCAGGTGGGCGCGCATCGCCCGCTCGCCGATGTCGGCGTCGCTGGCCGCGATCGCGTCCGCGATGGCCTGGTGCTCGGCCACCGCGGCCGCGCCGGACCGGTGCGAGGCCAGCACCACGTCGAGGGCGGCCTCCAGCCGGTCCAGCGCCGGGTCGAGCACGACGTCGAGCATCGCCTTCACGATCGGGTTGCGGGTGCGCGCCGCGACCCGGCGGTGGAAGCTCAGCGAGATGTCACGCGGTACGTCGTCCGCGCCCGCGTAGTGTCCACGGTGCTCGGCGATGATCTCCGCGAGGGCCGCGTTCAGCCCGTCGTCGGCGGCCAGCGCCGCCTCCCTGGCCGCCTCCGGCTCCACCGCGCGGCGGGCGCGGAGCAGCTGCACGAGCCCGTCGGAGGTCCGTACCTCGGTGCCCTCCAGCAGCCGGGTCGCGGTGGCCCGCCCACGCAGCACGGAGGCGACGCGCTGCGCCCGGCGGGCGTGATCATGCGTTCCTCCACGCGCACCTCCTCTCCGGACGTCTGACTGATGCCGCTGCGACCCGTTTGGGGCCGGTGTGCTCGGGGGGCGGACCCTGGCGCGTTCCGGCCTTTCCGTCCGTCGGTGCGGATCCGGCGGATTACGGTTCTGCATGTGGAAATCGGTGATCTGACGGCGGTCGAACACGACCTGCTCGAGCATGTGGCCGCGGGGACGGTTCTCACCTGCAGCACGCTCGACCCGGACGAGCTGCGCTATTCCAACGTCGCGCTGCACCAGGTACGGGCCGAGGTGATCAGGGAGATCCTGGCCGGCGGCCTGGGGGAGTGGCGGGACCCGCGGGGGGTGCGGATAGCCGGCGCCCGGATCACCGGCGCCCTCGACCTCGACCACGTGGAGGCGCACGTCGGACTGAGCCTGTCCGGCTGCTGGGTGGACGAGATGATCACCGCGTACGACGCGCTGCTGCCCTGGATCAACCTGAGCGGCTCCACCATCCCCGCGATGCACGCCGACGGCGTACGGATCACCCGCAACCTCTTCATCCGCGACGGTTTCACGATCGACTGTGACGACCCGACCGGCGCGATCCGGCTGCTCGGCGGCGAGATCGGCGGTGTCCTGGACGGGCGCGGCGCCGTCATCACCAACGCCTCGGGCCCGGCCGTGCACGGCGACCGCATGCAGGTCAACGGCAACGCCTTCCTCAACCTCGGGTTCAGCGCCACGGCCGGCGGCACGCTGGGGGCCGTACGGCTGCTCGGCGCGCGCATCGGCGGCGACCTGGACTGTGGGGGCGCCACGCTGGCCGGCGGAGGCGGGCCCGGGCTGAACGCCGACGGGCTCGACGTCGGGGGCAGCATCTTCCTCAACCTCGGCTTCAGCTCCACCGGGAGCGGCGAGCTCGGGGCCGTACGGCTGCTCGGGGTCAAGGTGGAGGGCGACGTGGACGCCAACGGGGCCCGGCTCACCAATCCGGACGGGCCCGCGCTGATGGCCGACGGGCTGACCGTCGGGGACAACGTGTTCCTGCGCCACGGCTTCACCGCGTCCGCGGCGACCGGGGAGTTCGCCGCCGTACGGATCATCGGCGCGCAGATCGCCGGCGGTCTGGAGTGCGGCGGCGCGACGCTGGTCAACACCGGCGCGCCCGCCCTGGACGCGGAGCGCGCGAGCGTGGGCGGGAACGTGCTGCTCGGCGACGGGTTCAACGCGCGCAGCAGCGGGCATCAGGGCACGCTCCGCCTGAACAGCATGCGCATCGGCGGCAACCTGGAGATGTTCGACGGCCGGGCGCGCAACGACGAGGGGCCCGCCATCGACCTGCGCTCCACCACCGCGATAGGGGTGCTGGTGCCCGACTCGACCATGTGCGACGGCGGCGGCGAGGACCCCTCCACCTGGTCATCGGGCGGGCTCGTCGAGCTGGACGGCTTCACCTACACCACGATCAGCCCGCTCGGCGCCACCCCCGGCCGATGGCTGAACTGGATCCGGCACCGCACGCTCTCGTACGCGGCGCAGCCGTACCAGCAGCTCGCCGCCCTGCACCGGGGCGCCGGTCACGACAGTGAGGCGCGCCGGGTGCTGATCGCGCAGCAGCAGGACGCGCTGCGGCGCGGCGCCATCACGGGCTACTGGCCGCGGCTGCGGCACCGGCTCTCCGGGGCCATCCTCGGGTACGGCCACCGCACCTGGCGGGCGCTCGCGATGCTCGCGTTCGTCGTCGCGCTGGGCTCGTCGCTGGGTGTGATCGCGGGGCACATCGAGGTGTCGCCGGGCCGGTACGTCACCGTGCACACCGAGGCCAGCGGCTCGCCCGGCACGCCGTGTTCGATCGTGGAGCAGATCGGAGTGGGGCTGGACCGGGGGCTGCCGGTGATCAACGTCGCCGTACGGGAACGCTGCGATCTGGATACCAGCACCACCGCCGGGCAGGTCATCACCGCGGTGGGGTGGCTGCTGCAGGGGGCTTCGTGGGTGTTGGCGACGCTCGTGGTGGCGGGATACACCGGGCTGGTGCGGCGGAGTGCCTGAGCCTGCTCGGGCCCGGCGGTATCGGGGAGGGCTCGGGCGGGGGAGAATCCGATCATGAAGGCTTTTCAGCTTGTCGCGCCCGGCCGTACCGAGCTGCTCGACGTCGACGTCCCCGAGCCCCAGGCCGGCGAGGTCCTGCTCAAGGTGACCGGCGCCGGTGTCTGCCACTCCGACCTGCACCTGCTGCACGCGCAGGCGCTGCCGTTCCCGATGACGCTGGGGCACGAGCCGGCCGGCGAGGTCGTCGCGGCCGGGCCCGGCGTGACCGGCTGGGCGCCCGGGCAGCGGGCGCTCGTCTACATCGTCTGGGGCTGTGGCCTGTGCCGCGCCTGCGCGCGCGGCGCGGAGAACGCCTGCGAACGGTTCCCGCGGGGGCAGGTCCCCGGCCCGGGATTGGGGCTTCCCGGGGCGATGGCCGAGTACGTGGCCGTGCCCGCGCGGACGCTGGTGCCGCTCGGTGACCTCGACCCGGTCGACGCGGCGCCGCTCACCGATGCGGGCTTGACGCCGTACCACGCCATCAGTACCGCGCGTGACGTGCTCATGCCCGGCTCCACGGCGGTGGTGATCGGGGTCGGCGGGCTCGGGCACATGGCGCTGCAGATCCTCCGTGCCACGGCCGGCGGCGCGCGCGTCATCGCCGTCGACGTGGACGCCGCCAAGCTGGAGGCCGCCACCGGGCTCGGCGCGCACGAGACGCTCGTCTCCGGGCCGGGCACCGCGGCGGAGATCCTCGAGCTGACGGGCGGGCGGGGCGCCGACGCCGTGTTCGACTTCGTCGGGGCCGAGCCGACGCTGGCGATGGCCGCCGTGGCGGTGGCCTCGTACGGGCGGGTCACCGTCGTCGGGCTGGCCGGGGGGTCGCTCGCCTTCCCCGCCGCCGCGCCGCCGCAGGGGCTGCCGTGGGGCGCCGCCATACTGAAGCCGTATGCCGGCACGCGGCACGACCTGCACGCGGTGATCGCGCTCGCGCGCAGCGGAAAGATCGAGGTGACCGTCGAGCGCCATCCCCTGGCCGACGCGGCCCAAGTGCTCGACCGCCTGGAACAGGGCCAGATCCAAGGCCGCGCAGTCCTCGTCTCCTGACAGAGCGGCGACGGGTGCGCGCGGGCGGTGGCGTCGGGGCGGAGAGTCAGTGGCGGGCGGCCGGGTGGAGGGGGTTGTCGCCGTTCTCCTTCGCTTCCTTGGCGGGGTCGCCCATGGCCAGGGTGGCGACGACGACCTGGACGAGGCCGTCCACGACGGTCTCCCGCGGGACCTCGGGGTGGTCCAGCCACCAGTCGCCGGCGGCCTGCACCATGCCGACGACGGCGTGGCCCAGCACCTGGGCGCGGGCGGGGTCGGCGGCGGTGCCGGCGGCGAACAGCAGGCCCGCCACCTCCTCGCCGAGCTTGCGGACGACGTGGCTCATCTGCCCGCGGGTGCGCTCGTCCTCCGCCTGGGCGCGGTGCATGAGGAAGCGGTAGAGGTTGTGGTTGGCGGCGATGGTGGCCAGGTAGGCGTCGATCGTGGGCCGTACGCGCTCGGGGAGGTCGCCGGAGCCGCGCAGCTCGGTGCGGATCACCTCGATGACCGGCCCGGCGTGCCGCTCCGCCAGCGCCCGGTAGAGGCCGCTCTTGTCGCCGAAGTGCCGGTAGAGGATGGGCTTGCTGATGCCGGCCTCGGCGGCGATGGCCGCCATGGAGACCTCCGGGCCCTCTCGCCGGATCATCCGGTCGGCGGCGTCCAGCAGGGCCTTGCGCCGGCGCGGGTCCCGCCGGCTGGGAGGCGTGGTGGCCTCGGCGTCAGCGCTCGTCATCACGGGGACTACCGTACGTTGCGCCCGGCCGGTAATCATCGGGGCCCTTCGAGGTCGCGGGGCCGGTGTCGGCGTGTCGTACGGTCACGCTCCGTCCGGCGTGTTGCCCGTGGCGCCCGGCGGGTTCCCGGTGGCGTCCGGCCCGTTGCCCGCGGTGGCGCCCTCGAACGCGGGGATGAGCGTCCGCTCCTCGAGCGCGAAATGCTCCTCCAGCTCGCCGGCGAGCCGCTCGAACGCGCGGCCAGCTCCGTACGGAGCCGGGCCAGTTCGGCGCGCAGGTCGCCGTGCGCCTGGAGCAGCCGCCGGACGGCGGCCGCGCCGCGCTCCGGGTCCGTACCGAGGTCGAAGGGCACCAGCGCGATGACCGGGATCGTCCGCGTCGTCGCCTCCTGATAGCCGCGGAAGGCGGGGGCACGCTCCGCCTGGCGTTCGAACGCCGCGTCGCGCTCCGTCCCCTCCAGCGGGACGGCACGCGCCGCGAAGGTCGTGACCCGCCCGTCCGCCGTGCCGATCTCCACGGTCACCTGCGGATCCGCGAGCAGGTTGTGATACCAGGACGGGTGCGTGGGCGCCCCGCCGTTGGAGCCGAACACGAGGTAGCGCCCGCCTCCCCGGCGTAGGCGACGGGGCTGGTGCGGGGCGCGCCGGTGCGGGCGCCGGCGGTGGTGAGGAGCAGCAGCGGGACACCTTCGAACATGCCGCCCACGCGGCCGCCGTTGCCCCGGAACTCCTCGATGATCTTCTCGTTGAACTCGCGTATCTCGGACACGGAGGGAACCTGATCGGCCACGTGGACTCCCGTAGGCTGAGGGCGAAGAGCATTTGCTTTGAAAGCAAAGATACTTGAAATTGAAAGCTATCCACGGAGGCGGCGGGTGTCAACGGAGCGGGCCGGCGCCGCGCGGCCGGGGCTGGAGACGGACGCCGCGATCCGCGCGCTGCTGCTGCTCATGCCGCGGATGATCGGCCGCGTGAAGCGGATCCGGGTGCCGGAGGAGCTGGAGTCGCTGGCGCTGGCGCCGCGCCACCTGTCGCTGCTCTCGTACCTGCTGTTCGACGGGCCGATGACCGTCAACGAGCTCGCCGACCGGCTCGAGGTGGCGCCCGCGACGGTCAGCCTGATGGTGGGGGAGATGAGCCGGAAGGGCGTGCTCGAACGGCGCGAGGACGAGACCGACCGGCGCCGCCGCATCGTCAGCATCACCGCGTCCCGCCGCCCCGCCATCGAGGCCTGGCTCGCCCGCGGCGCCGACGCCTGGCGCGACGCGCTGGAGCCGCTCACCCCCGCCGAACGCCGCATGTTCGTCGACACCCTCGCCGCCTACGAATCCGGCATCGCCACCCAAGACTGACCCCCGCCGGCCGCCATCCGGGACACTCCTGGATGCACGCCACGGGCGGCGTTCGGGGCGGGGCCGGTTCAGCGGGCGATGCCGGCCAAGATCGTCGCCACCAGGGCGTCGGCGGCCTCCCCCGACGAGCGGCGCGGCGCGGCATGGTGCGCCGTGGCGTCCGAGGGGTCGGCTGGGGCGTTTGGGGGGTGGGGTGGCGGGGTGCTGAACATCGTTGCGATGACGGGTTCGTGGCAGGCGCCGACGATCATGGTTGTGGCGGCCTCGATGTCGGCGTCCGGTGTCAGGCGGCCGAGTGCCCGCTCGGCCCGCAGGTAGTCGAGCAGCCGGTCGCGCCAGTGGTCCGGGCCGCTCAGGTCGGCGAACCGGGCGAGCACCTGCCGCCGGCCCAGCAGGCTCGCGAACGCGGGCAGGACCGCGTCGTGCAGCGCCATGCCGTACAGGACGTAGGCCCGCAGACCGTCCCGCAGCGTGCCCTCACCGGGCGCGGGCAGGACCCCGAGCCCGCCCTCGACGCGCCGGACGTACGCCAGCAGCGCGTGCGCGAGCAGCTCCTCCTTGTCCGCGAAGTGGTTGTAGAGCACCCCGTCGGCGACCCCCGCCGCGCGCGCGATGGCCCGGACCGTCAGATCGGCCGTGCCAAGCTCCGCGATCATCTCCGCGGCGGTGGCGATGAGATGGTCGCGCAGACTCCGGCCGGGGGAGTCGCGCAGCGCGGCGGCGTTTCGCGGAGACATCAGCC
>WHSL01000219.1 GCA_009380095.1 Streptosporangiales bacterium
CCCGGGCCGGGCGTTCGGGCTCAGTTGAGCCGGTGGCGCGGGTTCGGCCCGGTGTCGACGTTGGCGGGGTCGTCCATCGGTAGCCAGGTGTCGCCGTCGTCGAGGTAGGCCGGGGTCTGCGGAGGGATCTTGGACCGGCCCCGGACCTCGCCGTTGGCCGAACCGGCTGTGCCGGCCGAACCGGCCGTGCCGCCCGAGCCGCCGGACCCGCCCGAGGGAGGGCCGGACACGTGCCGGGGATCCCGGCCGTTCCCGCCCGCCGCCCCGTCGGCCGCCGGACCCACAGCGCCCCCGACCGCACCATTCGCGCCCCCACCACTAGCGGGACCGGAAGCGCTACCGGCGGAACCGGACGGGCCGTACAGCGGATCGGCGGCCTTGCTCTTGTTCCTGCTCTTGGACACGGACGCCCACCCGGACGGCTCCGGGTGCTCCACCGGCGTGCTCCAGTTGCGCGCGAGCATGATGATCCCGGCGATGGCCACGAACGGCAGCGTGAACATGATGATGAAGAGCAGGTTCCCGCCGCCCATCTCGTCCTCCGTCGGGGGATCGGAATCAAGATCGGTGATATGACCCTAGAGCCACCTTGCTCACCGAGCCAGACCCAGCGCGCGGGGATGTCCGGGGCCTTCCGGCCGATCGTGTCCGGATCCGGCCGTCCGTCGCCGTCCGAGGTCGCACGGCCACGGATGGTCTCCGGCAGGTCACAGAAGCCGCTTTCCGCCACCTACGGCGCGGAGCACTCCTAGGGTGATCGTATCCCCTCTGTCTCCGGCCTCGGAGTGATCATGTCCCGCGTGGTCCGTCTCCTGCGCTACGCCCTCGCCCTGATGGTCGCGTGGGTGCTGTGGGCGGTGGTCTTCGTCGTGCCGATCCCGATGCTGCCGCGGGCGATCGAGGTCCAGGCGGGCGACGCGACGATACGGCCCGTCATGGGCACGCTCGCCGTCGCCGGCTTCGTCCTCTTCACGTACCTCGCGATCCGCTCCGCGGCCCGCCGCCGGCTCCCCCGCCCCGCGCGCCTCACCACCCGCACCCGCGGGCTCGCCGGCACGCGCACCCCCTGACCCTCGGGGCCGGTCAGAGAGGCCGCGAGCCCGGCGCGGCTCACTCGACGGTCAGGACGACCTTGTCCGGGTCGAAGCAGATGTGCCCGGCCAGCGCGGCGGACGGCGGCAGCGGGCCCTCGTACAGCCACGCCAGGTCCGGCGTGTCGTCGAGCGAGCGATACGTGGCCGTGCCCTTGTACGGGCACACCGTCCGCGTGTCGCTCCCGCCCAGCAGGTCCTGGCGCACGTCGTCCAGCGGCAGGTAGAACCGGTTCGGCAGCGCCGTCTCGGAGACCACGAGCGGCCGGTCGGTCACCGCGAGCACCTGCTCGCCCACGCGAACCTCGACGTGCCGCGCGGACGGCACGATGTCCACGCGGTGGTACGGGTCCCGCAGGTGACCGTCGATCCGCTCCTCCTCGTCGTACCAGGCGTCCATCGCCTCGAAGTACAACGCGGCGTAGCCCTTGAGCCACGCGGACTCGGGCTTCGGAGCCTCGTACGCCCAGACCGCGTTCTCTGCGACGCTGCCGTTCGCGTTGACGCTCCAGTACGAGGCGTCACCCTTGAACGGGCAGTGCGTCGTATGGTCCGTGGGCTGCAGCAGGGAGCGGTCGAAGTCCTCCAGCGGCGCGTAGAGCACCGGCAGCAGGCCGGTCTCGTGGACGAGCTTGCCCTGCTCGGTGTCGAGCACGGTGGCGCCGCCGAAGACGGCCCGGACCCGGCGCGGGAAGTCGTGCACGAACAGCCGGTGCTTGGGACCGTCGATGCGGTAGTTGGTGTCTCCCGGTGTGCCGGAGAGCGGCCCCGGCGGAAGAGTCAGCGACATACCTCCACCCTGCCCCGATCGCGCCGTACTTGCCCCTCCGCCGGGCGGACGAGTAAGGCGCGGGCGGTGGGTAGGACGCGGGACGAGGGGGTGGAAACCCATGGCGAGCAAGGCCGACACCCGGAAGAAGACGGTCCGCCGGCTGCTGGACGAGGCCGGGGACACGTACGCCGCCGAGGCCGGGATCACGCTGAAGGATCAGCCCGCGCCGCTGTGGCGGCTGCTTGTCCTGTCCAACCTGCTGAGCGCGCGGATCGGCGCCGACATCGCGGTCGCGGCGGCGCGCGAGCTCTTCAAGGCCGGGGGCGGGACGCCCAAGGGCATGGCGGAGCTGACCTGGCAGCAGCGGGTCGACGCGCTGGGCCGTGGCCACTACGTCCGGTACGACGAGAGCACCGCGACGCGCCTCGGCGAGTGCGCGGAGCGCGTCCGCGCGGAGTATCGCGGCGACCTCCGCCGGCTCCCCGGGAACAAGGAACACGACGAGCGCAAGCTGCGGGAGGCACTGCAGGAGTTCAAGGGGATCGGGCCGACGGGCGTGGACATCTTCTGCCGCGAGGTCCAGCTGGTCTGGCCGTGGCTGCGCCCGTACCTGGACAAGGTGGCGCTGAAGGGGGCCGCCACCGTGGACCTTCCGGACGACCCGGAACGCCTCGCCGACCTGGTCACCGGCAAGGACATGGCACGCCTCGCCGCCGCCCTGGTCCGCGCGAGCCGCGACAAGGAGGTCGCGCAGGCGGTGGGGGCCTCGAGCTCCTAGGCCGGAGGTCCCGGCGCGGTCAGTCCGGGACGAGCCGGCCGTCGTGCAGGGTGACGACGCGGTCGGCCACGCCGAGCAGGCCCGCGTCGTGCGTGGCGACGAGCGTGGCGACGAGCGCGGTGACGAGCGCGGTGACGCCCTCGGAGCGGACCACGGAGCGGATCAGCTCCATGATCGACCGGCCGGTTTCGGAGTCGAGCTGGCCGGTCGACTCGTCGGCGATCAGCAGCCGCGGCCGGTTCGCCAGCGCCCGGGCGATGGCGACCCGCTGCTGCTGGCCGCCGGAGAGCTCCTGCGGCCGCTGCCGCGCCTGGGCCTCGAGGTCGACCAGCGCGAGCAGGAGCCGTACGCGCTCCTCGCGCTCGGCCGGCGGCGTACCGGTCAGCCGGAGCGCCATGCCGACGTTCTCGGCGGCGGTCAGCACCGGGATCAGCCCGAACGTCTGGAACACGAACCCGACGACCTCGCGCCGCAGCCGAACGAGGCCGGCCTCGTCGAGCGCCGCGACGTCCCGCCCCGCCACCACGACCCGCCCGTGGTCCGGCCGGTCGAGCCCGCCGACGAGGTTGAGCAGCGTGGTCTTGCCCGCGCCGGAACGCCCGCGTACGGCGACCAGCTCGCCCTGCCTACCCGCAGGTCCACGTCCCGCGGATCAGTGCGTCGGGTCGGGGCGGCGCGCGTCGTGCTGGCCGGGGAGCGTGTACGACCCGGAGGTGGCGGTGAAGCTCAGCTCGGCGGGGAGTCCGGCGTAGGCGCGGGCCACCGCGCGGCGTACGACTCCTTCGGTGGCGGCGACCTCCCCGGCCGGCACCGTGGTGGTGACGGTCGCGGCGGCCCGAGTGGGCGTGATCGCGCGCAGGCCACGTTGCAGTGCGTCGGCCGGCACGGCGGTAACGAATCCCGTAAGGGCGACGAGGGCGGCCGCCGCGAGGGCGACGGTTCCCGCCGAGGCCGCCACCAGGCCCCGCTGCCCGGCCGAACCCACGACTCTTCCGAGCGCCAGCCGGAATGCTCCCGCCAAGCGCCCTCCTCGCACCCCGTGACCCGGCGGCGCCGCTGCCGCCTGGCAAAGATCAGCCTCCCGCCACCACCCGCCAAACGGGAACCCCCCGGCCAAATCCGGCCATTTCCATCCCGACCAAGCGCCCCCCGCCCGCCACGCCCGGACGCCCGGCACCGAGAGGCCCGGGGCCGTCGCGCGTGGCCGCGCACTTAGGCCGAACGAGCGCCCGCCCCGCGCTTGGGCCCGGGCCGTGAGGCAGGCCCAGGCCGTGGGGTGGGGCCGTGGGATGGGGCCGGGCTCGAAGGCATGGGCCCCGGGGCCCGGGACACGGACGGGGCGGGTCGTCGCGCTAGAGGAGGAGGCCGCCGTTGACGTTGATGGTCTGGCCGGTGATGTAGGCGCCCTCGTCGGAGACGAGGTGGCGGACCATGGCGGCGACCTCCTCGGGCCGCCCCTTCCGCCCGACCGGGATGTTCTGCCCGGCGTAGTGCTGCGGCGTACGCCCCTCGCGGACCGTGTCGATCAGCCCGGGCGAGACGGCGTTGACGGTGATCCCCCGCCCGGCGTACTCGACGGCGAGCGCCTTGGTGAGGCCAATGAGCCCGGCCTTCGCCGTGACCACGTGGGCCCGTCCGCTCGCCCCCGTCTGACCGGTGAGGCCGGCGATGTTCACGATCCTGCCCCAGCCGGTGTCGAGCATGACGGGCACCATGGCCTGCGCGCACACGTACGCCCCGTCCAGCACGACGCTGGTCACATCGCGCCAGTCGGCGTACGTCATCTCGAGAAAGGGCGCCTCGGGACGGATCGCCGCGTTGTTGACGAGGATCGACGGGGTCCCGAGCGCCCGCGCCTCGTCGAGCACCCCGGCGACCGCCGCCGCGTCCCGGACGTCGGCGGTCCGGGCCACGGCGTCGCGGCCGAGAGCGCGTACGGCCCCGGCGACCTCCTCGGCCTCATCACGGTTGCTCCGCACCACGACGGCGACGTTCGCGCCCCACCGGGCGAGTTCCAGCGCGATCGCCCGGCCGATGTTACGCCCCGCCCCGGTCACCACCGCCACCGGCCGCGGCCGCTCCCCGCCCGCACCACCACCGCTCACGGCATCACCACTCACGGCATCACCACTCACCGCACCACCACTCACCGCACCACCACTCACCGCACCACCACTCACCGCACCACCGTTCTCCGCGTCACCGCTCACCGCCCCACCCCCGCACACAGGCGAGCGATCTCCCCGACGTCGTCACACGCGTCGAGCCGCCAGCACAGCTCCAGGACCCGGCGCGCGGCATCGTCCCCGATATGCGGCGCCGCCAGGTCGGCGAACTTGGCCTCGATCTCCTGGTCGGTCATCGGCTTCCCGGGTGTCCCTTTGTTGTGCCGCACGGAGCGGACGAGCCGCCGCCCGTCGTTCAAGATCACGGTCACCGAGGCGGCGTCCTTCGGCAGGGCCTCGTCGACGACGATGCGTACGCGCTCCCGCATCGCGGCCACGTCCGCCGCACGCACCCGCCCGTCCTCGAACTGCCGGACGCTCGCCGCCCCGTCCACCGCCGCCACCGCCGCGCAGTGGAAGATGCTGAACTTCCCCTCCAGCCCGGTGGCAGGATCGGTCTTCCCGGTCACCCAGGAGACGTAGTCGTTGACCGTCGCCTCGATCGACGCGATCAGCAAAGGATCGATCCCGTGCTCCTCCCGGAGCCCGATGACCGCCTCGATCGTCGGATGGGTCAGCGAACCGCACGCGTAAGGCTTGAAGCCGTCGTCCGGCAGCGCCCACTCCTCCCCCAGCCCCGCGGTGACCAGGGCGACGTCGGGGTCGTCCGAGAGCACGTGCAGGAACCCGAGCCGGTCCTCGAGGATCGACTCCGACGCCGTGAAACCCCGCCGGGCGAGCAGCGCGGCGAGGATGCCGTCCATCGCGGCCTTGCCCGGGTGCAGGGCCTTGCCCATGCTTCCGTACACGCCCTTGAGCCCGGCGGCCTGGGTGCCGGCCGCACCCAGCGCGTGCGCCAGCCGTACGGAGTCCAGGCCCAGCAGCCGCCCCGCCGCCGCGGCCGCGCCGAAGTGCCCGACCGTGCCCGTCACGTGCCAGCCCCGCTCGTAGTGGGCGGGACCGGCCGCGCGGGCGACCCTGATCTCGGTCTCGAACCCGGCGACGAACGCCGCGAGAGCCCGCTCCCCGCTCACCCGGTCCGGCTCGCCGAGCGCGAGCACGACCGGCCACACCGGGGCGCTGCCGTGCACGGTCGTCCGCGCGGGGTTGTAGGTGTCGTCGAAGTCGAGCACGTGCGCCGCGTACCCGTTGATGAGCGCCGCGAGCGACGGCGGCGCCGTACGGCGGCGTCCGAGCACCGTCGCCGTACGGCCTCCGCCTCCGGGCACGGTCGGGGCAGGAGCGAACTCCTCCCCGGCCGCGCAGAGGATCTCGACGGCCGGATCGGCCGAGCCGGCGAGCGTGACGCCGAGCCAGTCGATGAGGCACCGCTTGGCCTGATGCCGCACCGGGCCGGGGATCTCCGAGGCGTCCAGCCCGGACATGAAGCCGGCCAGCTCGGCCGTCGCGCCCACGGTCTCCTCCAGGGCCCGCGGGTCAGCCACCATTGCCGAGGTCAGCCGTCTCGAGGGCCTTCTTCACCACCGCGTTCTGCTGGGCCAGGTACTGCCCCCACTGGTCGCCGACCAGCAGCTGGGTGACGACGCCGTTCTCCTTGGCGAACTGCTTCCAGGATTCGGTCTTCACCAGCTCGGAGAAGACGCGCTGGTAGTAGTCGCGGGCCTGCTGCGGGATTTCCGGAGGGGCCATGATCCCTCTGACCTGCGGGACGAGCGTGGACTTGTACCCCTGGGCCTTGACGGTTGGGGCGTCCGGATAGACCGGCGAGGGGTTCGGGCTGATGCTCGCAATGATCTTCAGCTTCCCGGCCTTGACCTGCGCGGCGAAGTCCTGCGCGCTGCCGAACATCATGTCCGCGTCCCCGTTGAGGAGCGCGGTGATCCGCTGACCCACCTCCTCGAAGGAGAGGAACTTCCAGTCGGCTCCGGTCTCGGCCTCCAGGATCGCGCCGTTGAGCGCCGACACCTCCGTCGTCGAGCCGCCGGTCTGCACGAGCGCCCCGGGCCGCGCCTTGGCGGCGTTGACGAAGTCGGTGAGCGAGCCGTACGGAGAGTCGGCGGGCACCGCCATGACCTCGGGCTCGATGATGAGGCCGGCGATCGGCGTGAGGTCCGCGGTGGAGACCGTGGCACCGTCGATCGTCAGCGGGGTGGTCAGCCAGGTCGTGGTCATCGCCGAGATGTTGTCGCCGCTGCCCTTCTTGCTGAGCAGGTACGACATCGCGCCGGCCCCCTCCCCGGCGGTCTGGTTACGGACCGGCCAGTTCGAGGTGATGATCTTTTCCTTGCGCATCATCGCGATGGTGTCGCGGACGAAGACGTCGCTGCCGCCGCCGGGCCCGGTGTGCACCAGGAACTCCGTACGGGCGGGCTCGAACGCCGCCGCCTCTCCCTCGCCGCCGCCGCCGTTGCCGGTACGCAGGCCGCAGGCGGCCGCGAGGAGCGTCACGAGCGCGCACGCGAGCACCGTGCGCGCCGGCCGGAAGACTCGATGTTTGGACATTCGCCAAACCTCCTTGCGCCCCCGATGGCGGATTTCATTTCTTCTTGAGAAGCGACTTCCTCTTGAGACGGGGCCCGAGGAAGAGGACCACGGCGAGGATCAGGAAACCGGCCGCCCACGGGCGCATGAGGAAGATCGTGGGATCGCCCTGGGAGAGCACCAGCGACCGGCGTACGGCCTGCTCGAACAGCGGACCGAGCACGAACGCGAGCACCATCGGGGCCGCCGGGAAATCCGTCTTGCGCATGACATAGCCGAGCAGGCCGAAGAGGACGAGCATCCAGACGTCGAAGAGCGAGTTGTTGATGCTGTACACGCCCACGATGGAGATGACGATGATGCCCGGATAGAGGATGTGGTACGGAATCCGCAGAATGCTCGTGAAGACCGGGACGAGCGGCAGGTTCAGCACGATCAGCACGATGTTGCCGATGTACATGCTGGCGATGATCGGCCACACCACGTCCGGGTTCTCGTTGAAGAACAGCGGCCCGGGCTGGAGCCCGTACAGGAAGAGCGCGCCGAGCATGATGGCCGTGCTCGCCGACCCCGGGATGCCGAGCGTGAGGAGGGGGACGAAGGCACCCGCCGTCGCCGAGTTGTTGGCGGCCTCCGGTGCGGCCACCCCCTCGACCGCCCCCTTGCCGAAGCGATCCGGGTGCCGGGAGAAACGCTTGGCGAGCGTGTAGGAGATGAACGAGGCGACCGTCGAGCCCGCGCCGGGCAGCGCGCCGACGAAGAACCCGACCACGGTGCCCTGGCCGATCGGCCCGGCGGACGCGCGCAGGTCGCTCTTGCTCGGGAAGAGCTCGCGGAGCCGGCGGGGCACCGGCAGCAGGGAGTGGCCCGACCTGTCCTCGATGTTGACCAGGACCTCGCCGACGGCGAACAGCCCGATGGCGAGCGCGACGAACTCGACCCCGTTGGCCAGGTCGACCTGCCCCATGGTGAACCGCGAGGAGCCGGAGAACAGGTCGATGCCGATCGTGGAGAGCAGGAAGCCACCGATCCCGGAGAGCACGGCCTTCAGCTTCGAGGCGCCGGCCAGCAGCACCACCATGCCGAGCCCGAGCGTCATCAGGGCGGCGTACTCCGGAGGGCCGAAGATGACCGCGACCTCCGCCACCGCCGGCGCCAGGAACGTCAGCCCGAGCAGCCCGATGGTCCCGGCGATGAAGGACCCGATCGCGGCGATGCTGAGCGCCGGCCCGGCCCGGCCGGCCTTGGCCATCTGGTAGCCGTCGAACGCGGTGACCACCGACGCGTCCTCACCGGGGATGTTCAGCAGGATCGAAGTGGTGGAGCCGCCGTACTTGGAGCCGTAGTAGATCCCCGCCATCATGATCAGCCCGGTCGCCGGGTCCAGGTTGACCGAGAGCGGGAGCAGGATGGCGATGGTGGCGGGCGTACCGAGCCCGGGCAGCACGCCGACGAGCGTTCCGGCGACCACCCCGAAGAACGCCCAGAAGAGGTTGGTGCCGGTGAGGGCGGCTGCGAAGCCATCCATCAAGCCCTGCAGCGCCTGGGACACGGTCTTTCCTCCGTAACGGAGCGGTCAGAGGCCGAACGGGCCGGCCGGCAGCGGAACCTGGAGCAGGTAGGCGAAGAGCAGCCAGGCGGACAGGGGGATCGCGATGATCGTGACGATCGCCCCGATCCCCCGCCGCCGCTCGATCACGATCAGCACCACCGCGACGAGCGCGATCATGGCGATGGGGAAGCCGACGATCCCGACGACCAGTGAGGTCGTGAAGATGACGGCCCACAGCCCGAGGGGCCGGGCGAGCCGGCCCGGGTCCGGCGGCTCGGCGGTTCCCTCCGCGTCCTCCGCGTCCTCCGCGTCCTCCG
>WHSL01000108.1 GCA_009380095.1 Streptosporangiales bacterium
CGGGCATCCGATCCTGCTGGGAAAATGGGGGCATGAACGGTCCCTCGGAATCGCGGTTGCTCGGTCCCTCGGAGGTGCGTGAGCTCGCGGCGCGGCTGGGGTTGCGGCCGACCAAGACGCTCGGGCAGAACTTCGTGATCGACGGCGGCACCGTGCGCCGCATCGTGCGGGTCGCGGACGTCGGCCCCGAGGACGTCGTGCTCGAGGTGGGACCCGGGCTCGGCTCGCTGACCCTCGCGCTGCTCCCGGAGGTGCGGCGGGTGGTGGCGGTGGAGATCGACCCGGTGCTCGCCGAGGCGCTCCCCGGGACCGTACGGGACCGCGCGCCCGCGCTGGCCCGCCGCCTGGAGGTGGTGAACGGCGACGCCATGCGCGTCGCGGAGCTCCCCGGCCCGCCGCCGACCGCCCTCGTGGCGAACCTGCCCTACAACGTGGCGGTCCCGGTGGTGCTGCACCTGCTGGAGACGCAGCCGACACTCCGCAGCGGCCTGGTGATGGTGCAGGCGGAGGTGGCGGACCGGCTGGCCGCCAAGCCCGGCGGCCGCACCTACGGCGTGCCGTCGGTAAAGGCCGCCTGGTACGCGGAGGTGCGCCGCGCGGGCAGCGTGGGCCGGACGGTCTTCTGGCCGGCGCCCAACGTGGACTCCGGGCTCGTCGCCCTGAAGCGCCGGGACCCGCCGGACGGCGCGGACCGGGCGGCCACGTTCGCCGTGATCGACGCGGCCTTCGCCCAGCGCCGCAAGACCCTGCGCGCCGCCCTCGCGGGCTGGGCCGGCTCGGCCCCCCGCGCCGAGGAGATCCTCCGCGCCGCGGACATCGACCCCCGGCAACGCGGCGAGGCCCTCACCATCACCGACTACACCCGCATCGCCACCGCCGAGCCGCTCACCGCCTGAGCCCCGCGGCCCTCCAGCACCTGGGCACTGGAGAGCCGCCGGGACCGCGCGACGTCCTCGATGCGATCGGCCAGGGACCGATCCGGCTCAGTCGTCAGTCGAAGAGGTGCTTGCCGCAGACGGGCCATTGGCCCTGCCAGCGCCCCTGGACCTTGTTGTAGAGCATCTTGGCGCGCATGGTCTGCTCGTCCGGTGATGCCTCCGAGGGCAGGCCGCTACCGCCGACGGAACCCCAGGTCTGCAGCGAGAACTGGTAGAGGCCGTAGTACCCACCGGCGGAGTTGACCGCGCGCGGGTTCCCGCCGGACTCGCACTCGGCGAGCGCGGCCCAGTTGAGGCTGTCGGCGTCGCCCATGCTCGGCTGCTTGGTGCCGACCTCGACGACGCGGCTGACCGGGCGACGCTTCACGGTGCTGGCGATGACCGCGAGCACCTTGCGCCCGCCCCGCGCCATGTACGCGTACACGGTCTGCTTTATGCCGTACCGGCCCTTCCGGAGGACCTTGGTCTCTCCGATCGTCATCTTCGGGTTCTCCTTCTTGATCACCCGAGGTGCGATCTTGGAGTACTTGACCTTCGGCTTGGACAGCAGCTTGAAGACCTTGATGACCATGCCGTCGTACGGCACGCGGTCCATACCCGGGGAGACCCGGTCGTGCTTCCCCAGCCGGATGCCGGTCTCCGCGAGCAGTTCCCGCACCGTGGGGGCGGGCGTCTCCGCCTGCAGCCGGACCCGGTCGATGAGGATGGAGACCTTCTTGGGACTCCGCATGTTCAGCGCGAAGCCCTCCCGGGGCAGCGCGCGGTCGCGGGACGCGGAGAGCATCGCCCCTTCCCCGTCCAGCCGCAGCTGGTCGAGAGCCTCGCCGACGGTGAGCGCCGTCACCCAGAGGTCCTTCTTCTTGCCGTCCACGGTGAGCGAGAGCTGCCGGGCGTGGCGCACCACCACGGTGTCACCGCGCTCGAGCCGCGTGTCCGGCGAGGGGGCCACGATGTCCTTGGGGCCCAGCTTGACGCCCTCACCCTCCAGCATGCTCCGCACGTCGGAGGCGAAACTGTGCACCGTCCGGGTCTGCCCGTCGACGGTCAGCCGGACGTTCTTGTCCAGGAACACGAACGCGGTCGTGGCGCCGACGAGCAGCGTCACGAGTGCGGCGAAGGCCGCGAGAATCGCGGGAGAACGACGCACGTTGCTCCAGCCCTCGAAGTGCCCGGGTCGGGAGGAAGAGCCACGCCGCCGACAATCGACCAGAAATCCGGCATAAACCTCGGCGCGCGACCGTCTACCGTCCCCGGCTGACAAAGCCTGGACAATAACGGAGCGATCACAGGGCGTTCAACCTGGTCGCCGAATTCCGCGCGTCGCCGGGGAGTTTCATCCCCGAGTGCGAAGAATTGGCCGAATCGAAGGCAAACGACAGAACCTAGCACATCGCTACTTTCGACTCACGAGCACTCCAACAATTGCCTGTTGCGGCCATGAATTGTGACGCTCCGTGAGAATGAGACCGCATTCGGGTCATGACGGGCGGGCGCGACACCCACCCCGGCCCTGTCCTCAGCCCGGTTCCATGGGCAGAATGGCGAACAGAACCGAACGCGATTCAACCACGGGGTCCGCACGCACGGACCTGGGGCGAGGAGGACGGATGGGACCGCTGGACGGCATCCGCGTCGTGGAGTTCGCCGGGATCGGCCCGGGCCCGATGGCCGCCATGCTGCTCGCGGACCTCGGCGCGAGCGTGATCCGGCTGGACCGGCCGAACACGGCCGCCTTCCCACACCGCTCGCAGGTGCACCACGGGCGGGCCGTGCTCCCCGTGGACCTGAAGTCCGAACAGGGCAAGGCCGCGGCCCTGCGGCTCGTCGAGGCCGCCGACGTGCTGATTGAGGGGCTCCGGCCCGGTGTCATGGAGCGCCTCGGGCTGGGACCGGAGGCCTGCTTCGAGCGCAACCCCGGCCTCGTGTACGGCCGCATGACCGGCTGGGGGCAGGAGGGTCCGCTGGCCCAGCGGGCGGGCCATGACATGAACTACATCTCGCTGAACGGCGCGCTGCACAGCTTCGCCCGCCAGGGCGAGCGCCCGGTGCCGCCCATCAACATGATGGGCGACTTCGGCGGCGGCACGATGTTCCTGATCACCGGCGTGCTGGCGGCCCTCGTCGAGCGCGGCCGCTCGGGCCGCGGTCAGGTGGTGGACGCCGCCATGGTGGACGGCAGCGCCTTCCTCATGTCCATGGTGTACGAGGGCTTCAGCATGGGCGGCTGGAGCGACGAGCCGGGCACCAACCTGCTGGACACGGGGTCGCCCTGGTACGACGTCTACACCTGCGCAGACGGCAGGTACGTCTCCGTGGGCGCGATCGAGCCGCAGTTCTACGCCGAGCTGCTCAAGGGGCTCGGGCTGGACGGGGCCGACCTGCCGGACCAGTGGGACCGCACCGGCTGGCCGGTGCTGCGGGAGCGCTTCACCGAGATCTTCGCGACCAGGACCCGGGACGAGTGGGCGGAGATCTTCGAGGGCGTGGACGCCTGCGTGATGCCGGTGCTCTCGCTCACCGAGGCGCCCAAGCACCCGCACGTGAAGGCGCGTGGCTCGGTCACGCTGGAGGACGGCACGACCTACTCCGGGCCGGCGCCGCGCTTCAGCCGTACGCCGGGCGTCGCCACCCGGGCCCCGAAGTTCGCCCAGCCGGAGCTGTCCGACGTGCTCGCCGCCTGGGAGGTCCCCCCGGCCGACGTCGGCGCCTGAGGGGGCGCTAGGGCGGTCCGAAGACGCGGTCGGTGTTGGCCATCACTGCGGCGGCCAGGTCGTCCTCGGGGAGGCCCTGGATCTCGGCCAGCGCGCGTAGCGTGTGCGGGATCAGGTAGGGGGCGTTCGGTCGTCCTCGGTACGGCTTGGGTGTGAGGAACGGTGCGTCGGTCTCCACGAGGAGCAGGTCGGCGGGGGCCGCCGCGGCCGCCTCGCGGAGCCGCTCCGCCGTGGCGAACGTGACGTTGCCGGCGAAGCTCATGTAGTAGCCGTGCTCGGCGCAGACCTTCGCCATGGCCGCGTCGCCGGAGTAGCAGTGGAACACCACCCGCTCCGGCGGCCCCTCCTCGGCGAGGATGCGCAGCACGTCGTCGTGCGCGTCCCGGTCGTGGATGATCAGCGCCTTGCCGTGCCGCTTGGCCATGTCGATATGGCGGCGGAACGACTCCTGCTGGACGTCCACGCCCTCCGGGCCGGTACGGAAGTAGTCGAGGCCGGTCTCGCCGATGCCGCGGACCTGCGGCAGCGCGGCGAGCCCCTCGATCTCCGCGAGCGCGGCCTCCAGCGCCTCCGGCCCGCCCGGCGGACGGCGCCGCCCGCTCCAGTCGTCCGGGTCGCCGAGCACGATCCGCGGCGCCTCGTTGGGGTGCAGTGCGACGGTCGCCGACACCTCCGGCCGGCCCTCCGCCGCGGCGACGGCCCAGCGCGACCGCTCCACGTCGACACCGACCTGGATCAGCCGCGTCACACCCACCGAGGCCGCCTTGGCGACCGCCTCATCGATGCCACTGTTCTGCATGTCAAGGTGCGTGTGGCTGTCCGCCACGGGCACGCGCAACGGCTCCGGCAGCGGCGGAGGCGTGCCCTCCGCCTCCCGCTGCCGCCTGCTCTTGCTCACGAACCGCCTTCCTCCAGGCGGGCGAGCTCCTCGTCCACGACGGAGGAGTCGAGCTTCTTGAACAGCGGCTTGGGCTTGGCCAGCGGCGTGCCGGGGGCGATCGGCAGCGACGCCCAGCGCGCGTCCGTGGCGTAGTCGCCCATCAGCACCGGATACGGCGCTTCGTCGCCCTCCGACACCTCGCGGATCTCCGGCATGCCGCTCCAGGTGCCGGTGCCGCCGAGCATCTCGTAGACCTTCTGCGAGGAGGTCGGCAGGAACGGCGTGAGCAAGGACTTGCAGTCGTCCACCACCTGCAGCGCGGTGTGCAGGATGGAGGCGACGCGGGCCGGGTCGTCCTTGAGCTGCCAGGGCGCCTGGTCCGAGAGGTACCTGTTCGCGTCGCGCACGACGTCGAAGGCCTCGGTGATCGCGTTCTTGAACCGGGACCGGCCGAGCTCGGCGCCGACCGCGCCGAACGCCGCACGGCTGCGCTCCAGCAGTGCCCGGTCCGCGTCGGTCAGCTCGCCCGCCTCGGGGACGGCGCCGAAGTTCTTGTTGGCCATGTTGATGGAGCGGTTGACCAGGTTGCCCCAGGCCGCGACCAGCTCGTCGTTGTTCCGCCGGACGAACTCCGACCAGGTGAAGTCGGTGTCCTGGTTCTCCGGGCCGGCGACCGCCACGTAGTAGCGCAGCGCGTCGACGTCGTAGCGCTCGAGGAAGTCCTTCACGTAGATGACGACCTGGCGTGAGGAGGAGAACTTGCGCCCCTCCATCGTGAGGAACTCCGACGACACCACCTCGGTGGGCACGTTCAGCCGGCCGAGGTCGCCCGGTGTGCCCCCCTTGTCGCCCTGCCCGCTGTAGCCGAGCAGCATGGCCGGCCAGATCTCGGCGTGGAAGACGATGTTGTCCTTGCCCATGAAGTAGTAGGAGAGCGCCTCCGGATCCTGCCACCAGGCGCGCCAGGCGTCCGGGTCGCCGGTGCGCTGCGCCCACTCGATCGACGCGGACAGGTAGCCCACCACCGCGTCGAACCACACGTAGATGCGCTTGTCGGAGCGGTCCCGCCAGCCGTCGAGCGGCACCGGAACGCCCCAGTCGAGGTCGCGTGTGTAGGCGCGCGGCCGCATGTCGTCGAGCAGGTTGAGCGCGAACTTGAGCACGTTCGGCCGCCAGTCGCCCTGCTTGGCGCGGAGGTAGGTGCCGAGCGCGTCGGTGAAGGCCGGCAGGTCGAGCATGAAGTGTTCGGTCTCCCGGAACTCCGGCTTCTCCCCGTTGATCCGGCTCCGCGGGTTGATCAGGTCGACCGGGTCGAGCTGGTTGCCGCAGTTGTCGCACTGGTCTCCGCGGGCCCCGTCGTACCCGCAGATCGGGCAGGTGCCCTCGATGTAGCGGTCCGGCAGCGTGCGGCCGGTGGACGGGGAGATCGCCCCGAGCGTGGTCGTCGGGAAGACGTAGCCGTTCTTCAGCAGGCCGAGGAAGATCTCCTGCACGACCGCGTAGTGGTTGCGGGTGACCGTGCGGGTGAACAGGTCGTACGACATGCCGAGGCCGTGCAGGTCGGTGGCGATGACCTGGTTGTAACGGTCGGCCAGCTCGCGGGCGGACACGCCCTCCTTGTCGGCCTGCACCTGGATCGGCGTGCCGTGCTCGTCCGTGCCGCTGACCATGAGCACCTTGTTGCCCGCCATGCGCTGATATCGGGCGAACATGTCGGAGGGCAGGCCGAATCCGGAGACATGGCCGATGTGGCGCGGCCCGTTGGCGTACGGCCAGGCGGGCGCGGTCAGGATGTGGCGGCTCGACGGCATGTCATCAAGGGTAGAGCCGTCCCGAGTCGGCCTCGAACGCATTACGGTTTCGCGAGATGCAGGGCTGGGGTAACGACTCCGAACTGCGCAATGATGGGCCGCGTCCGGTGCGGGGCGGCGCCGGGATTGCCACTAGATTGTCCGCGTCATGGCGGCGACCGTTTCCGAGCCCGTGTCCAGCACGTTCGCGGTTCCGCCGGGGTGGTTCCGGCGGCACGCGGCGTTTCTCGTGCTGCTCGGCTGCGGTGCCCTGCTGCGGGGGCTCGCGCTGCTCGGCCACCGGCCCGCGCTGTGGTTCTCCGGCGACTCCTTCAGCTACCTCGTCACCGCGGCGCACCTGCGGCCGGACCTGGTGCGCCCGGCCGGATACGCCTTCCTGCTCCGCGCCCTCGAGCCGTTCCACAGCTTCGCCCTGGTGGCGGCGGTGCAGCACCTCATGGGGCTGGCCGTCGCGGTGCTGGTGTACGCCGCCGCGGCGCGCGCCGGGGTGCCGCGCTGGGCCGCCGCCCTCGCCGCGGCGCCGGTCCTGCTCAGCGCGCACCAGGTGCAGCTGGAGCACCTGCTGCTCTCCGACACGCTGTTCATGCTGCTCGCCGTCGGCGCGGTCGCGCTGGTGCCGCGGGTGCACGGGCTCGCCGCCGCGTGCGGTCTGGGAGCGCTGCTCGGCGCCGCCGCGATCACCCGGTCCGTGGCGCTGCCGCTGCTCGTACTGGTGCTGGCCGACCTGGTACGGCGCCGGGTGGGGTGGCGGCTGCCGGTGACCGTGGCGGTCGTCGCGCTGCTGCCGGTGGCCGCGTACGGGGCGTGGTTCCACGAGCGGTGGGACCGATTCGCGATCACCAACACCGGCGGCGTGTTCCTGTGGGCGCGGACCACCACGTTCATGGACTGCGCCCGGCTGCGGCCGCCGCCGGAGGAGGCCCGGCTGTGCCCGGCCGAGCCGCCCGGGGCGCGGCCCGCCGCGTCCACGTACGTCTGGTCGGCGGACTCGCCACTCGCGACGCTGGGGCCGGTGCGGTTCACCACCGAGGCCAACGAGGTGGCGGGGCGGCTGGCCCGGCGCGCGATCCTCGCCCAGCCGGGCGACTACCTCGCCGCCGCCGGACGCGATCTGCTCCGCACCTTCGCCTGGTCTCGGGGACCGCACCCGGACGCGCGCACCCTCCGCGCCCAGGAGTTCCATCGCGACCCCGCGCCGGACCTCCCGGACCCGATCGCGCGGGAGGCCGCGGCCCGGTACGAACACGGCCCCGCGCGCACCCGCGTGGTCGACCCCTACGCCGGTGCGCTGCTCGAGTACCAACGGTACGGATGGCTGCCCGGCCCGCTGCTCGGCGGCGTCCTGCTGGTCGGCCTCGCCGGCGTCCTCACCGCCCGGCGCCGCGGTGTGGGACCCGCCGCACGGCAGGACGGCGAAGTACCGAAGGCCCGCGTGCGCTGGGGCGGCGAGGGGCTGCTGCTCTGGGCGGCGGCGGTGACGCTGCTGGCGCTACCGCCGCTCACCGTGGACTTCGACCACCGCTACGTGCTCCCCGCGGTCCCGCTGGCCTGTCTGGCAGCGGCCCTGGCCTTCGCCCGAACCGCCGCCCGCCGACGGGACGACGTCACTTCTTAGGACGGCGCGAAGCGGCCTTGGCCTTGGACGACTTCCCCGAGCCGCCGGTGCTCTTCTCGGCGGCGTCCGCCTGCGGAGCCGTCTCGACGGTCTCGACGGTCTCGACGGTCTCGGAGGTCTCGGAGGTCTCCGGAGTCTCGGAGGTCTCGGAGGTCTCGGAGGTCTCGGCGTCAGAAGAGGTCTCGCCCGTGGAGTCCTCCGGCATGCGCTGCGGCACGGTCAGCGTGTCGTCGCCCTGCTCCTCGGTGCCCGGATGGGATGAGCGCCGGATGCCGAGGATCGAGATGAAGAACGTGCCGAGGACGACCTGGCAGCTCATCATCAACGCGGTCGCGGACGGGACCACGAGCCGCAGCGAGTGCCGCGGGTCGAGCTCGCCGAAGTCGTTGACCTGCCAGTGCGTCAGCGAGGCGACAAGTCCGAGCAGACCGGCGACGGCGAGCACGCCGCCGATCAGCAGGCCGCGCTCGAGGCTCCATGCGTTCAGCATGCGATGCACCCGCGGGTCCGGCGGCAGGAACCCCTCGGCCTGCGCGTAGACCTTCGTCAGGTACGCGAACAGCACCGCCTGGAAGCCGATCACGATCATCGCGGACGCGCCGACGAGCGTGTCCACGTCGAAGGTGATCTCCCCCACGGACACCGGGCCGGTGGCGACCGGGACCCCGATGACGAGGCCGAGCAGCATGAGCGCCAGGCCGGGGATGAGGAACAGCCAGCGCGGGCTGTACAGCAGCAGGAAGCGCAGGTGCCGCCAGCCGTCGCGCCAGCTGCGCAGGTGTGGCGGGCGGCTGCGGCCGTCGGGCGAGAGCGTCGTGGGCACCTCGACGATCTTCTGCCCGGCCAGCGTCGCCTTTACCACCATCTCGCTGGCGAATTCCATGCCGCTGGACTGCAGGCCCAGGGCCAGCGCGCTGTCCCGGCGGAACCCGCGCAGGCCGCAGTGGAAGTCACCGATCTTGCTGCGGAAGAACAGCCGCCCGATGAAGGACAGCACCGGGTTGCCCAGGTACCTGTGCAGCGGGGGCATCGCACCCTCGGCGATGCCGCCCTTGAAGCGGTTGCCCATCACCAGGTCCGCGCCCTCGCGCAGCCGCTCCACGTACGGCATGAGCGCCGTGAAGTCATAGCTGTCGTCCGCGTCGCCCATGATGACGAAACGGCCGCGGGCCGCCCGGATGCCGCCGAGCAGGGCGTTGCCATACCCCTTCTGCGCGACGGGGACCACCCGCGCGCCCGCCTCGGTGGCCAACTCCTGGCTGCCGTCGGTGCTGCCGTTGTCGGCGACGACGACTTCACCCTCGACGCCGTGCTCCTCGAAGAATCGGACGGCCTTGCTGACACATGTCGCCACCGTCTCGGCCTCGTTGAGGCACGGCATGACAACGGTGAGTTCCACGTCGTCTCCTTGTCTGCCTGGGCACAGTCGCCCGATCTGCCGGGCGCCACGTGTGTGCGCGCTCCGCTCCCCGTACGTGGGCCGGGCGACGCTTCGGCTAACCTCATGGTGTCCGCGCGCTCAGGTCCCAAGCGCACTGGTCCCCTAGCACCGACGCCGGCCGAGAGGCCGGCGCACCCAGCCCCGTGGCCCCCGGGCACTACCGGGTCCGACACATTGCGGTCGAAAAACGCCCCGCCGTGCCGTGAAGGAGGCAGGCTAGTTCCTTAGCCCGCCACCAGCATAGGGGAGCGCGATCCCAAGGAGGTCGAAGCGGTCGTGATGGACGACGTAGATTCCGCCGTCCCCACCTCGGCCGACACAGGCCGACGGGCCCAGCCGGGACCGAGTCCCACAGGTGGGCCCGCGGCCGCCGAGCGCACGCTCGGCGGGGTGCTGCGGCGGAACCGTCTGTTCGTCACCGTGCTGGTGGTCGCCGCGCTTCTACGGGTGCTGACCTGGTTCGGCTACCGCTCGGCGGTCTTCTTCCCAGACTCCTTCGCGTACCTGAAGACGGCGCTCCGGCCCGCCCCCGACATGGTGCGGCCGGACGGCTACGCCTTCCTGCTCCTGCTGCTGCGTCCGCTGCAGAGCTTCGCGGCGGTCACCGCCGTGCAGCACCTGATGGGGCTGGGCATCGGGGTGATGATCTACGCGCTGCTGCGCCGCCGGTTCCGGCTGCCCGCCTGGGGCGCCACGCTGGCCGCGGTGCCGGTGCTCTTCGACGCGTACCAGATCCAGCTCGAGCACCTCGTGCTCTCCGACGCGATGTTCGCGTTCCTGCTCATGGCGGCGGTCACCGTCGCGCTGTGGCGGCCGGAGCCCACGATGGGCATGGCGCTGGCCGCGGGCGGGCTGATCGGCGGCGCGGCCCTGACCCGTACGGTCGGCCTGCCGCTGCTCGTCGTCCTCGTGGTCTACCTGATCGTCCGGAAGGTGGGCTGGCGGCGCATCGGCGCCGCCGTGGTGGCCTGCGTGCTGCCCATGACGATCTACATGACCTGGTTCGCGACCTGGCATGGCAGCTTCGCGATGACCGGCGGCACCGGCGTCTTCCTCTACAGCCGGGTGATGGCGTTCGCGGACTGTTCGAAGATGAACGTCCCCGACGAGGAGCTCATGCTCTGCACGTCGGAGGATCCGGACGACCGCCCGGTCTCACACTTCTACATCTGGGGCCGCGGCACGCCGCTGCACCGGCTGCCGGGCAGCCAGTTCACGGACGACAAGAACCGGCTGGCCCAGAGCTTCAGCAAGCGGGCCATCATGGCGCAGCCGCTGGACTACCTGAAGGTCGCGGGCTATGACATCTACCGGGTCTTCAAGTGGAACCGCACCGTCTTCCCCGATGTGAAGACCTACGGCTACTACGAGTTCGAGCCCGACGTGGAACCGCTGCCCGACTGGTCCACCGGGCTCGGCATCACGGCCGCCGACGACGCCTACCGGTACGAGGACGGCCGCGCCACGCCGCGGGTCGTGGAGCCCTTCGCGGGCTGGGTCCGCGCCTATCAGGACCACGTCTACCTGCGCGGCACCATGCTCGGGGTGATCATGCTCGCCGCGTTCGCCGGGCTCTTCGCCCGCTGGCGGCGGTTCGGCGGGCAGGCCATGCTGCCCCTGGGCATGGCCTGCGCGCTGCTGGTCATCCCTGCGGCCACCGCGCAGTTCGACTACCGGTACGTGCTCCCCGCCGTACCGCTGATCTGTGTCGCCGCCGCGCTCGGCGTGGGGCGTGACCCCGTCCGGCGGCTGTTCACCAGAGGACGTGCCGGCCGTGCGGAGACGGCCGAATCCGTCGCAGCACCGAAGGCGTCGGTTCCTCCGGCGGCCGGGCCCGCGGAGTCTCCCGAGTCGTCGGCCTCGCTTTCACGTTGAGGCCGCCGCAGTCCGGGCAGACCGGCTCGGTCCACGGGGTCACCACCGGCGTTCCGTCGAGCAGATAGGTGATGCCCTCACCACCGTGCCCGTCCGGGCAGTGCCGGCACTCGTACCGGCGCTCGAAGGCCCGCTCGCAGTGCAGGCACTCGAACTGCCAGGTCTCGAGGAGGACGTACGCGTCGCGCATGCAGCCACCCCCACTGTCGCTCGCTTCAGGCGTTGCGACCAGGATGTGCCCGTCCCGTCGGGCCGGACACCGGCCCCTGGATGACGTTGACGCCATCCTAATGCCGCGGGGTGTCCGCGGTCAGGAGCCGTCGCCCGTCTCGCCGACGATCGCCCGCAGCGCGGCGACGTGCGCGCGGTAGGCGGCGCGGCCCTCGCCGGTGAGGGAGAGCCAGACGCGCTGGCGGGTGTCGCGGACGCCCTTGGTCCGCGTCACGTACCCGGCTTCCATGAGCACCGCGACGTGCTTGCTCAGCACCGAGGCGCTGACGCCGAGCCGCTCCTGCACGGTGCCGAACTCGATCTCCTCGGCGGGCTCGAGCAGGGCGCAGATGCGGAGCCGGTTCGGGGCGTGGATGGTGGCGTCGAAGCCGCCCTCCGGCTGGCCGGTGACCTTCATGCGGCCTGCCGTACGCGCCTGTTGTGCACGGCGCCGTAGCCCGTCGCCCAGACGAGACCGGCCAGGGCGGTGGCCGCGGGAAGCCACGGCAGCGTGTCGCCGAAGATCCAT
Source organism: Streptosporangiales bacterium (assembly GCA_009380095.1). Taxonomy (GTDB): domain Bacteria; phylum Actinomycetota; class Actinomycetes; order Streptosporangiales; family Streptosporangiaceae; genus WHSL01. The sequence goes on from WHSL01000108.1 coordinate 12,011, forward strand.
CCGGCCACCCAGAAGACCGGCCACGGCGCGGCGAAGAGGGCTCCGCGCGCGGTGCTCAGGGTCCGTGGGGTGATGCCCGAGCGTTTGGCCGCCCGGTAGTAGAGGCGGTGGATCAGCAGGAGCACCAGGAGGCCGGCCGCGACGAACACATAGTCGAAGGGTATGCGCGGCGCCATGTCGAAGGTCATCGCGCCCATGGCGACGCCGAGGGCGGGGAAGAACCAGAAGGGGATCGGCGCCTGACCGGCCCGGCGCGCCTCCTCGGCGGCCCGCAGCGCCGCCGCCGCGTCGGTCTTGCCGGGGAGTTCGGGGCTCTCTTGAGTTTCCACAGCGGAAAGAGTGCTCGTCAGTTTCCAAGTTGTCAACAGACGGGTTTCCGTAGCGGAAACTATGGCCCCTCAGGGGCGGTGGACGGCGTCGTAGACGTGGCGTTTGGGGACCCCGAGGTCACGGGCGGCCTCGGCGATGGCCTGCTTGCGGGGCGTGCCGGCCGACTCGCGGCGGGCCACCTCGGCGGCCAGGTCCCCGGGGGCGCTGGGCGGCGGTACGGCCTCGGCGCCCGCCACGACGAGCGTGATCTCGCCCCGTACGTCCCCCGCCGCCCACGCGGCGAGCTCGGCGAGCGGGGCCCGTACGACCTCCTCGTGGGTCTTGGTCAGCTCCCGGCACACCGCCGCCCGGCGCTCCGGCCCGAACGCCTCGCCGAGCGCGCCGAGCGCGGCCGCGAGCCGGTGCGGCGACTCGAAGAAGACCATGGTCCGCCGCTCGTCGCGCAGCTCGGCGAGGCGCGACCGGCGCTCCCCCGCCTTGCGCGGCAGGAAGCCCTCGAAACAGAACCTGTCGCTGGGCAGGCCGGAGAGCACCAGCGCGGTGGTCACCGCGGACGGGCCAGGCAGCGCGGTCACCGGGACGCCGGCACGCACCGCCTCGGTGACCAGCCGGTACCCCGGGTCGGACACGCCGGGCATGCCCGCGTCCGTGACCACCAGCACGTCCGTACCGGCCTGCAGCTCGGCGAGCAGCTCCTCGGCGCGGCGGCGCTCGTTGGCGTCGTGGTAGGAGACGACCCGGCCCGCGAGCCGGACACCCGCCCGGGAGGCCCACAGCCGCAGCCGGCGGGTGTCCTCGGCGGCGATCAGCTCCGCGCCGGCCAGCGCCTCCCGCAGGCGGGGAGACGCGTCCTCCGGGCGGCCGATCGGCATGCCGGCGAGCACGAGCCGGCCGGATTCCGCGTTCGTCATGGTCCGCCCAGCGTATCGGCGCGCCGCGGCGGGACCTGCGGAACACGTACGGACCAGGGCGCCCGTATCGGCGATCTCGGGCTCGGCGGTTCCGTACCATGGCTGCGATGAGCGCCACCACGCAAGAGATCGAAGCCGTGCGCAGCGGAGACAAGCCACTGTCGCTGCGCGATCGCCTGGTGCCGGTGATGCCGGGGAACGCCATCCTCGGCTGGCTCGGCCCGCTGCTGGTGGCGGTCTTCGCGGGGCTGCTGCGGTTCGACCGGCTGCACATCCCCGGCAAGATCATCTTCGACGAGACGTACTACGCCAAGGACGCCTGGTCCCTGCTGCGCTTCGGCGCCGAGCACTCCACGGTGGAGAACGCCGACAAGCTGATCGAACAGGGGCGGACCACCGGCATCTTCACCGACGGCGGCAGCTTCGTGGTGCATCCGCCGGTCGGCAAGTGGATGATCGCCGCGGGTGAGCAGCTGTTCGGCCTCACGCCGTTCGGCTGGCGGTTCTCCGCCGCGCTGATCGGCGCGCTCTCGGTGCTGATCATCGCCCGGCTGGCCCGCCGGATGACCCGGTCCACCCTGCTCGGCTGCATCGCCGGCCTGCTGCTGGCCCTGGACGGCCTGCACTTCGTGCTGTCCCGCACCGCGCTGCTCGACGTCTTCCTGATGTTCTGGGTGCTCGCCGCGTTCGCCTGCCTCGTGGTGGACCGGGACAGGTCCCGCGCGAAGCTCGTACGGATCATGGAGACGCGCACCGTCACCGGCCGCGGCCCCTGGCTGGGCACGCGCTGGTGGCGGATCGCCGCCGGCATCTGTCTCGGCCTCGCCGTGGGCACCAAGTGGAACGCGCTGTTCTTCGTCGCCGCCTTCGGCCTGCTCACCGTGACCTGGGACTACGGCGCCCGCCGCGCGGCGGGGCTGCGCAGCGCCAACAGCGGCTGGTTCCTGCTCGACGCGCTGCCCGCGTTCGCCTCCACGGTGGTGCTCGGCGCGGTCACCTACCTCGCCAGCTGGGCGGGCTGGTTCGCCAGCGCGATCGGCGAGCACCGGCACTGGGCGGACGCCAAGCCGAGCGGGTTCTCCTTCGTCCCCGAGTCGCTGCGCTCGCTGTGGCACTACCACGCGGAGATCCTGCGCTTCCACTCCGACCTCAGCCAGTCGCACCCGTACCAGTCGCAGCCCTGGCAGTGGATGCTCGACCTGCGGCCGGTGGCGTTCTTCTACTCCTCGCCCAAGTCCGGCGAGATCGGCTGTACGGCACCGCAGTGCGCCCGTGAGGTGCTCGGGCTGGGCACCCCCGCCATCTGGTGGGGCGCGCTGATCGCGCTCGCCGTGCTGGTCTGGTGGTGGCTGATCACCCGCGACTGGCGGGCGGGGGCGGTGCTGCTCGGCGTCGCGGCCGGCTGGCTGCCCTGGTTCCTGTTCCTCGACCGCACCAAGTTCTTCTTCTACACCGCGCCCTACCTGCCGTTCCTGGTGCTGGCCCTGACCCTGGCGCTGGGCCTGCTGATCGGCCCGTCGGACGGCCGGCCGGTGCGCCGGGCTGCCGGAGCGTCCATCACGGGCGCGTACCTGCTCGTCGTGATCCTCAACTTCCTGTACCTGTATCCGGTCCTCGCGGCGAAGGTGATCCCGCAGGCCGAGTGGGGCGCCCGCATCTGGTTCAAGAGCTGGGTCTGAGTCCGCCCGCTCCCGGCCGGTTTCCCGGGACACGTTCCGGCCTGCGGTGATCCGTTCCGAGGGGACCGAGTGGTGCGGCCGAGGGAGTACGGTCTTTTCCGGATCGTTTGGTTCTCGGGGGAGGGAATGTCCGAGTCAACTGCGGCCGCCCGCCCCGTCGTCGTCGGTGTCGACGGTTCCGGGGCGAGCCTCCGCGCCCTGGAGTGGGCCGTCGAGGAGGCACAGCTGCGCCGTGCGCCGCTACGGGTGGTGCACGCCATCACGCGCCCGGTGTACGACGTGCCGGTCGGCCCGGCGCCGCTCGCGCCGGTCGGCGAGGAGGCGCGCAAGCAGGCGCAACTGCTGCTCGAAGACGCGCACGCGCGCGTCTCCGGCCTCGCCCCGGAGGTCGGCGTCGAGACGCAGTCCGCGGTGGGCTTCCCCGCGGCCGTGATGCTCTCCCAGTCCCGTGACGCGTGCCTGGTCGCCGTCGGCGCGCGTGGCCTCGGCGGGGTGGGCGCGATCGTGGTCGGCTCCGTGGGGGTGGAGCTGGCGGCGCGCGCCGCGTGCCCGGTCGCGGTGCTGCCCGACAACGCGATCGACGATCAGCCGGGGGAACGCGGCGTGGTGGTCGGGGTCGACGGCTCGCTGCCGGGCGAGCACGCGCTCGCCTTCGCGTTCGAGGAGGCGCGGGCGCGCGGGGTCGGCGTGATCGCGGTGCACGCCTGGAGCCGGCCGGTGCTGCCGGAGACGATCCTCGTGCCGACCGCGCCGATAACCGTGAACCTCGCCTCCTTCGGCATGGCGGCGAGGGAGCTCCTGGAGCAGACCCTGGCGCCGCTGCGCGAGCGCTTCCCGGACGTCAAGGTCACCGCGCGCGCCGTACAGGGGCACGCCGGCGGCTCGCTGATCGACGCGGCGGGCGGCGCGGATCTCCTGGTGGTCGGCTCGCGCGGGTTCGGCGGGTTCACCGGGCTGCTGCTCGGCTCGGTCGGCCAGGCGGTGCTGCACCACGCCCCCTGCCCCGTGGTCGTCGTCCGGCCGAACTGATCGTTCACCCCCCTCCCTTGCATCCCATGGCCCCCTCGGGGATCCTCTGTGGAGAACTGTCGGCGCGTTACGATTTGTGGCCGGTATCGGACACGGAATCCAATGAGCGGCCAGTTCCTCCGGGCCGTGCCAACCACAACGCCCTTTTCGGCGTCTCTTTCACGCCGCTGCGTAACCAGCGGCCGTGACAGCCCGTTGGTACCGGTCACGGAAATCGTGGAACTGTTCGAGGATCGTTCGCCGCTGTATCTTGCGTCCCTGAGGGGCGTATTGCGTTCCGGGGGCGAGACGCTCCCCGATGGAGCGCGGATACGGGAGGAGACGTGGCACAGGTGGCGTCGGACAGTGGGCCTGTCGTCCGTCGCATCCTGCTTGGGGCCCAGTTGCGGCGGTTGCGTGAGGCCGCAGGGGTCTCGCGGGAGCGCGCGGGCTGGGAGATCCGCTCGTCCGAGTCAAAGATCAGCCGGATGGAGCTCGGCCGGGTCGGCTTCAAGGAGCGCGACGTGGCCGACCTGCTCGTGCTGTACGGCGTTGTCGACGAGAGCCGCCGCACCGAGCTGTTCGAGCTCGCGCGGAGCGCCAACGAGCCCGGCTGGTGGCAGAAGTATCAGGATGTAGTCCCGCACTGGTTCCAGAACTATGTCGGGCTGGAGGAGTCGGCCTCACTGATCCGCACCTTCGAGGTGCAGTTCATCCCCGGCCTGCTGCAGACCCCCGACTATGCCCGCGCGGTGGTGCGCCGGGGGCACCCCGATGCCACGCCGGAGGAGCTGGACCGCCGGGTGGAGCTGCGGATGCTCCGCCAGGAGCGGATGCGCCGGGAGGAGGGGCCGCGGCTCTGGGCGGTGATCGACGAGGCGGCGCTGCGCCGGCCCATCGGCGGCCGCGACGTGATGCGGGCCCAGCTGGAACACCTGCTCGACAGCAGCAAGAACCCACAGGTGACGATCCAGGTCATGCCGTTCGCGTTCGGCGGTCACTCCGCCGAGGGCGGGGCGTTCACGGTGCTGCGCTTCCCGCAGCCGGACGTGCCCGACGTCGTCTACGTCGAGCAGCTGTGGGGCGCGCTGTACCTCGACAAGACGGACGACGTGGAGCCGTACCTGCAGGCCATGAACCGGCTGGGGCTGGACAGCTCGGAGCCGAAGGAGACCGGCGAGATCATCGGCGGGGCGTTGCAGCGGCTGTAAGCGTTCCGGCCCGGCCCTCTGGGGCGGTTGCGGCGCGCGTACAGCCGGCCCCGGCACCGTACGGGGGTCAGGGGCGGCGGGCGATCCCGCCGTACATGAACAGCTGCGCCGACGAGGCCTCCGGCGTGCCCTCCGGCCGCCACTTCGTGAGGTCCACGAAGCCCGGCTCGACGAGCTCCAGGCCCTCAAAGAACCCCAGCACGTCCTCCTGGGTGCGCCGGAAGCCCGCGCTGGCGTTGGCGTTCAGCGCCGACTTGTAGATGCCCAGCACGTCCTCGATGGCCTTACCGCCGGGGGGTGTGACCAGGTGGGAGACGCCGATGTAGCTGCCCGGCACGACCGCGTCCCGGACCGTCGCCACGATCTCGCCCGGCTTCTCGCCGTGCGCCAGGTAGTGCAGGACCGAGAACATCAGCACGGCGACCGGCCGGTCCAGATCGATCAGCTTGCGCAGCCGGGGGTCGGCGAGGATGTCCAGCGGCCGGCGCACGTCGCCCTCGACGACCGCCGTGTCCGCGTTCTCCTCCAGCAGGGCGCGTGCGTGCAGCAGCACGATGGGGTCGTGGTCCACGTAGACCACGCGTGACCCCGGCGCGGCCCGCTGCGCGACCTGGTGCACGTTCTCCTGGGTGGGAAGGCCCGCCCCGATGTCGATGAACTGCCTGATCCCCTGGTCCACGAGGAAGCGCACGGCGCGGCCGAGGAAGGCACGGGAGGCCACCGCCAGCGTTCTGACCTCGGGTGCGGCGCGGATCACCGCGTCGGCGGCGGCCCGGTCGGCGGCGAAGTTGTCCTTGCCTCCGAGGTAGTAGTCGGACATGCGCGCAGGGTTCGGCTGCTCGATGTCGAAACCGGCGTGAGCGGGCCCTGGGTGCTCGGTCACGATGCTCCTCAGTTCGGCTTGACGGAAATCGTACTGGTCCGTCAAAGATCACGCTTCCGAATCCGTCTGGTTACGCCGCACCCCTAGGACACGGCGCAAGTGCTCGCTTATCCGAGTGTGCGCCGTGTCCCATAACGGCCCCGCAAAGTTCGGAGACACACCGCGCCGCGCCCGAAACCCTGCAGCAGCCGCCCCCACCAGGGGTGACCTGCCGCTATAACGGGAAGGCAGACGTGGTCTCGCTGATCGGGGGATTGATTGATGCGCCTCGCCTCACACGACGCGCGCTTCCGTGACCTCTACGTACGGCAGGCGGAGAACATCTCCGCCGGTGCCCGGGTGCTCCTCCAGGTCACCGGCCCCACCCACGAGGATCCGGTGGCGCTCGCGGACCGGATGCGCGCCATCGAGCAGGCGGGCGACGCGCTGGTGCGCGCGATCGTACGGGAGCTGGCCGGCACCATGATCGCGCCGTTCGAACCGGTGGACATCGCGCGGCTCGCCGCGCGGCTGAACGACGTGCTGGACCAGATGGAGACCGCGGTCGACCGCATCGTCAGGTACGAGCTGACCGATCTGCCCCCGGGCCTCGCCAAGCAGGCCGAGCTGCTCTTCCAGGCCGCCGAAATGACCGTGGAGGCGATGCGCGCCGGCGGCCGGGGCAGGGCCGCGCACACCGACGACGCGGGGCTCCGGGCGTACTGGATCGCGATCAACAGCCTGGAGAACCAGGGCGACGAGATCTACCGCCAGTTGCTGGCGGACCTGTTCGCCGGCGGCTACGACGCGATCAGCGCGATGAAGTACAAGGACGTCGTGGACCACCTGGAGGACGCGCTGGACGCCTTCGAGCGCGCCGCGAACACGGTGGAGGCGATCACCATCAAGGAGCTCGGCGGCGAGTGACGCCCGGAAC
>WHSL01000328.1 GCA_009380095.1 Streptosporangiales bacterium
ACGGGGACCGCGACCGGGCCGCGTACGGACAGCGGCGGGCGCCAGACGATCTCCTCGGGCGGGACGGCGAGGCGGAGTGCGGGGAAACGGGAGAGCAGGCCGGCGAGCGCCACCTGGCCTTCGACCCGGGCGAGCGGGGCGCCGAGACAGAAGTGCGCCCCGTGCCCGAACCCCAGGTGCGGGTTGTGCGTACGGGAGACGTCGAACGCCTCCGGGCGGGTGAACGCGCGCTCGTCGAAGTTGCCCGAGCCCGTGACGGCGATGATGGCCTCACCCTTACGGATCGTCACCCCCGCGATGGTGATGTCCTCGGCCGCGACGCGCAGCAGCGAGGTGTCGGCGGGGCTCTCGTACCGCAGGATCTCCTCGACCGCCGGGGCGATCAGGGCCGGGTCCGCGCGCACCGCGGCGAGCTGGTCCGGGTGCCGCATCAGCAGGACCACGCCGGTGCCGATCAGGCTCACCGTCGTCTCGTGCCCGGCCAGCAGGATCTGCGTGGCGAGGTCGCCGAGCTCCTGCTCGGTGAGCCGGTCGCCCTCGTCCCGGGCCTGGATCAACGCGCTCAGCAGATCGTCCCCGGGGCTCTCGCGCTTGCTCGCGATCAGCCGGAGCATGTCGTCCGTGCCCTCGCGCTGGGCGGCCGCCACCTGCTCCGGGGCGTGCTGCATGGGTGTGACGATCACCGCGGACCAGGCACGGAACCGCTCCCGGTCCTCGAACGGGACGCCCAGCAGCTCACAGATGACGGCGGTCGGCAGCGGGAACGCGAACTCCTCGATCAGATCGGCCGGAGGCTTCAGCGCCGCCATGCTGTCGAGCAGCCCCGAGGTGATCTCCTCGATCCGGCCGCGCAGGTGCGCCATCCGCCGCGGCGTGAACGCCTTGGCCACCAGCTTCCGCACCCGCGTGTGGTCGGGCGGGTCCAGGTTGAGGATGCTCCGCTCCCCGGTCGAGAAGTCGCCGGGCTCGATCATGTACGGCGCCCCGGGATACAGCAGGTACCGGCTCGCCCGCGGATCGGCGAGCACCGCCCGGACGTCGGCGTACCGGCTCACCAGCCAGGCCTCGTGCCCGCTGGGTAACGTCACCTTTGACACCGGGTCGTGCGCGCGCTGCTCTGTGTAGACCGTCCCGACCGGGGTGGCCGGGTCCCTGGGAGCCGGATAGACCGGAGTCGATGAGGACACACCGACATCGTGAGGCCCCGGCGGTGTCCGGACCAATACGCCGGCGTGGCCGACTCCGGCGGGCGAAACCGCGCCCGGTGGCCGGAGCCGGCCGAGGGCTCAGCGGGTGGCCGGGCGCCAGCCCTTCGCGGTGAACGCGTCCGGGTGCTTTTCGCCGTTCAGCAGCACCGTGTCGCCCGCCGTGACGCGCACGCCGTCCACGTAGACGCCGCGGCCCGCGTACAGCGGATCCGTGGTGTAGCGCCAGCGGAGGGTCTGGGCGCCCGGTGCCAGCGCGGCCCGGACCCGCACCCAGCGCCGGTCGCCGGAGGCCGCGTACGAACCGTCCGTCCGCGTCACCCGCCCCCGGTCGTGCACCTCGAACGGCACCTTGGTGAACGTCGCGCCGCCGTCGGCCGAGGACTCCAGGTAGAGCAGGTCGGTCTCCTCGGAGTCGACGAACGCGTCGAAGGACAGCCCGGCACCCGACGCCGGCACCGTGACCGGTACGTCGAGGGTGGCGGTGGAGGCGTCGGCCGTACCGGAGAACCAGGCCTCGGAGCCGTGCCGGGGCCGTACCGCCATCGCCAGCGCGAGGCCCTGCGCGACGGCCCGCCGGGACGGGTTGTTGCTGCCCCAGTTCCGCGACGGGTGCACCCGGTTGGTCAGCAGGATCGCGAACGACCGCGACGGGAAGTCGATCACCAGCGAGGTGCCGGTGTAACCGGTGTGCCCGGCGCTGCGCGGGCTCGCCAGCCCGGCCATGTACCACCGCTGGTCGAGCTCGAAGCCGAGGCCGTGGTCGTCGCCGGGGAACGCGCCGTTGAAGTTGGTGATCATCTGCTCCACGGCGCGCCGGGACAGGATCCGCTCACCGTCGTACGTGCCCCCGTTGAGCATCGACTGGGCCAGTACGGCGAGGTCATCGGCGGTGGAGAAGACCCCGGCGTGACCGGCGACGCCCCCGAGCGACCAGGCGTTCTCGTCGTGCACCGAACCCTGCACCATGCCGCGCGGCGGGGACGCCTGGTACTCGGTGGCGGCGATCCGGGACTTGTCCGAGGCCGCCGGGTTGTAACCGGTATCGCGCATCTTCAGCGGCCCGGTGATCCCGTCGGCGACGAGCCGGTCGAGCCGCTTGCCGGTGACCCGCTCCACCAGCACGCCGAGGCCGATCAGGTTGAGGTCGGAGTACTCGTACGTGCTCCCGGGCGTGGTCCGCGGCTTCGCGGTGAGCGCCGCGTTCAGCCGGGACGGCACGTCCGGGTACGCGGACCAGAGCGGCAGCCAGGCGGGCAGCCCGGAGGTGTGGGTGAGCAGCTGCCGTACGGTGACCCGCTCCTTGCCGTTCGCCGCGAACTCCGGCACGTACCGGGCGACCGGCGCGTCCAGCTCGACCCGGCCGGCGTCGATCTGCCGCATCACCACGATCGAGGTGAACAGCTTGGACACCGACGCGAGGTCGAAGATCGTGTCCGGCCGCATGGCCTGCCACTGGTCCCGCGGCAGCTCCGTGCCCGCGCCGTCGGCGTACCGCAGCGCCCACCCGGTGGACTCGCGGGTGACGACCTTGCCGTCATGGCCGAGCAGCGTGACCGCGCCGCCGAACATCGGCCGGGTGTTCCCGGACGGCTCGGTCCACCCGCGCACCGCGGCGAGCGCGTCCTTGATCGCCGTCGGGTCCAGGCCCGCGCGCTCCGGGGTGCCCGTACGGAGCCGGGTCGACGCCTCCGAGAAGCCGGGCTCCGGCCTGTCGTACCGGCCGCCGGAGGTCGCGGCGATCGCGCTCCCCTGCGCCAGCGTGGCCAGGCCCAGCACGGTCACGGCGAGCACAAGTCCGATCCTTCGCATCGCTCACCCCTCATAGAGCAGGTACGGCCGGCGGGCCCGGTCGAAGTCGGCCAGCTCCCGCTTCCACGCGGCCACGATCTCCTTGGCGCCCGCATCGGCCGCGAGCATGGTGCGGAACCGGTCGGAGCCGGTCAGCAGGTCGATCCAGCGGCCGCCGTCGCCGCGCCAGTCGAACCCGTCGTACAGCCGCCGGGCCTCGACGATCATGTGGGTGGCCACGGTGATCGCCTCCACCCGCCGCGGGTCGGTGATGTGCACCTGGACCCCGGCGCACGTCTTGCCGACGTGCTTGCTGAACGTCGGGACGAAGTACGCCTCGCGGAACGCCACGCCCGGCAGGTCCAGCTCCTCCAGCGCGTGCGCCCAGCGGTGGTCCGCGTACGGCACCCCGATCAGCTCGAACGGCCGCGTGGTGCCGCGCCCCTCGGACAGGTTCGTCGCCTCGAACAGGCAGGTGCCGGGGTAGAGCAGGGCGGTGTCCGGGGTCGGCATGTTCGGGCTGGGCAGCGTCCAGGGCAGGCCGGTGTCGGCGTACCGCATGTGCCGCCGCCAGCCCTGCGTCCTCACCACCCGCAGCTCGGCGACGCGCCCGCCCGCCTTGGCGGGCAGCAGCTCGGCGTCGAAGTACCGCGCCATCTCGCCCACGGTCATGCCGTGCTGCTGGATGATCGGCTGCTTGCCCACGCCGGAGGTGAAGCCCTCGCGGAGCATCGGGCCGCGCGCGTGCCCGCCGATCGGGTTCGGCCGGTCCAGCACCACGAACGTGATGTCCTTGCCGACGGCGCCGGCCATGGCCTCGTACATGGTCCAGATGTAGGTGTAGAAGCGCGCGCCGACGTCCTGGATGTCGAACACCACCGTCTGCACGCCGGAGGTGTCGTACAGCGTGGCGAACTTGCGGGCGTCGGCGCCGTGCGCGTCGTACACCATGATCCCGGTGCGCGGGTCCCTGTGGTCGCCCTCGCCGTCGCCGGCCTGGCCGGTGCCGCGGAAGCCGTGCTCCGGCCCGAACACCGCGACGACGTCGACCGTGCCGGATCCGTGCATCTCGTCGACGATGCTGGTCAGCTCGCCGGTCACGCCGGTCGGGTTGGTGACGACGCCGACCTTCTGCCCGGCCAGGTCGCTCCAGCCGGAGGCGGCGAGCACCTCGGCGCCCGTCCTGACCCGGCCCCGCCCGGCCGATGCCGCGCCCGGCGCGGCTCCCGGTACGGCCGCCGGTGTCGCGGCGGTGACCAGCGGCGATGCCGCAACGACCGTGGAGGCCGTGAGAAAGCGCCGGCGTCTCATGTCGTCTCTCCCTTGGCTCGTGCCCAGCAGAGGCCAGCCCAGCATGCGACGTTCCGGCGCGCGCGTCTATGGGAATTCCTCACCAATTTTGGCCAGGATCCGAAACTTTCCTACCTGTCGGCGGACGCTAGGCTCGCGCGCCGGCCAGGGCGGCCGCCTGCCGCAGGGCCTCGGTCATGCTGCCCTCTTCGGCCCGGCCGGTGCC
>WHSL01000100.1 GCA_009380095.1 Streptosporangiales bacterium
CTGACCAGGGCGACGCGAGGGTCGTCCACCAGGGCGGTGCCGAGGCCGCGGTCGCCGAGCAGCAGCCGGTGCACACCCGAGGGAGCGCCGGTCTTTTCGGCGGCGCGGCCGAGGAGGTGGCTCGCCGCCAGCGACACCAGCGGGGTCAGCTCGGATGGCTTCCATACGACCGTGTCACCGCAGACAAGGGCGATGGCGGTGTTCCAGGACCACACGGCGACCGGGAAGTTGAACGCGGAGATCACCCCGACCACGCCCAGCGGGTGCCAGGTCTCGGCCAGCCGGTGCCCGCGACGTTCGGAGGCGATCGTGCGCCCGTAGAGCTGGCGGGACTGGCCGAGCGCGAAGTCGCAGATGTCGATCATCTCCTGGACCTCGCCCAGGGCCTCGGAGCGGATCTTGCCGACCTCGATGGTGACCAGGTCCGCGAGGTCGGCCTTGTGCTCTCGCAGCAGGTCGCCGAGGCGGCGTACGAGCTCACCACGGGCCGGGGCGGGGGTCGTACGCCAGGTCCGGAACGCCTCCGCGGCCTCCGTCACGGCACGTTCGGCCTCCGCGGGCGTGGTCGCCCGGAGCCCGAACAGATCCTCCCCGGTGATCGGCGTACGGGCCGCGAAGTCGTTCCCCTCCGGCACCGCGACACCGACCCGCGCCAGCCGTTCACGGGCCAGATCGGCAAGGCCACGGGTGGCCGGCAGGCTCAAGGTGGTGGGCTCGTTCACGGCGATCCCTCACAAGGTGCGCTGATGGACTCACCACGATGACGGAACGCGCCAGGCCCTCGGAACCCGGGGGTCCGAGGGCCTGGCGATCAGGGCGTCAGCAGCAGCGCTGACCGGGACGGATCTGGCGCTCGTCCATGCGCTTGCGCTCGAACTCCCGGCGGGACAGGGCCGGGGCGTCCGGGTGCGCACGCATGTGGTGCTCCACGTAGCGGTCGTAGTCGTGCTCGCCGGCGACCTCCTTGAGGTACCAGCCGGTCCACCGAGCGAGCTCGGCGACCTTCGTGGCGACGGTCATGTCTCATCCTTACCCGCGCCACCCGCGCCACCCGCGCCGACAAGCTCGGCCTCACGGAGCTCGGCCTTCTCCTCCGCGGTGACGAACAGCCCGGCGGGCGCGACGAGCTTGGACTCGACGTACGGGTCCTCCGTGCTGGGCACGGGCCCGTGAGCGCTCAGCACCTTGTACCAGGTGCGGAACGCGTCGAGGAGCACGATGATGATCATGCTGGCGAACAGGATGCTGAGCACCCCGTCCACGGTCGCGTTCGTGACGACCTGCTGCATGTCCTCGAGGTTCTCGGCCGGGGGCAGTACCTCGCCCTGCGCGAGCGCCTCGGAGAACCTCGCCCGCTGCGCGAAGAAGCCGAGCGCGGGATCGGCGGAGAAGATCTTCTGCCAGCTCGCGGTGAGCGTCACCACGGCATCCCAGGCCAGCGGGATCGCGGTCACCCAGGCCCACTTGAGCTTGCCCGCCTTGATCAGGCAGGTGGTGGCCACGGCCAGCGCGACCGCCGCGAGCAGCTGGTTGGCGATGCCGAACAGCGGGAAGAGCTGATAGATCCCGCCGAGCGGATCGTTCACGCCCACCCACAGGAAGTAACCCCAGCCGCCCACGACGATCGCGCTCGTCACCCAGAGGCCGGGCTTCCAGCTCACCCGCGCCATCGGCTTCCACACGTTGCCCAGCGTGTCCTGCAGCATGAACCGGCCGACGCGGGTGCCCGCGTCGACGGTGGTGAGGATGAACAGCGCCTCGAACATGATCGCGAAGTGGTACCAGAACGCCATCAGCCCCGAGCCGCCGATCAGCCCGGAGAAGATCTGCGCCATGCCCACCGCCAGCGTGGGCGCGCCGCCGGTACGGGCGACCAGCGACTCCTCTCCGACCAGGTTGGCGATGTTCTGGAGCTGTTCGGGGGAGATCACGAAGCCGAGCTGGGTGACCGCGGCGGACGCGGACTGCACGGTGTCGCCGACGAGCCCGGCGGGGGCGTTCATCGCGTAGTACAGGCCCGGCGTCAGGACGGACGCCGCGATCATGGCCATGACCGCGACGAACGACTCCATCATCATGCCGCCGTACCCGATGAACCGGACCTGCGTCTCCTTGGCGATCATCTTCGGCGTGGTGCCGGAGGAGATCAGCGAGTGGAAGCCGGACAGGGCGCCGCAGGCGATGGTGATGAAGGCGAACGGGAACAGCGAGCCGGCGAAGACCGGGCCCTCGCCGCTGAGCGCGAACTTGCTGATCGCCCCGTTCTGCATCGAGGGCAGCGTGACCGCCACGCCCACCGCGAGCAGCACGATGGTGCCGATCTTCATGAACGTGGACAGGTAGTCACGCGGCGCGAGCAGCATCCACACCGGCAGCACCGATGCGACGAAGCCGTAGATCATCAGGAAGATGACCAGCGTCTGCGGCGAGAAGGTCCACGCGTCGGCCCAGGAGGATTGGTCCACCCAGCCGCCGGCCACGATCGCGAGCAGCAGCAGCCCGACGCCGATGAACGTCGTCTCGATGACCTTGCCGGGCCGGAGCGTCCGCATGTAGATGCCCATGAACAGGGCGATCGGGATCGTCATGGCGATCGAGAAGGTGCCCCAGGGGGACTCGGCGAGCGCGTTCACCACGACCAGTGCCAGCACCGCCAGCAGGATGATCATGATGGAGAACACCGCGATCAGCGCCGCGACACCGCCGACGGGCCCGATCTCGTCCCGGGCCAGCTGGCCGAGGCTGCGCCCGTTGCGGCGCATCGAGAAGAACAGGATCACCATGTCCTGTACGCAGCCCGCGAAGATCGCGCCGGCCACGATCCAGATCGTGCCGGGCAGGAAGCCGAACTGGGCCGCGAGCACCGGGCCGACCAGCGGCCCCGCGCCGGCGATGGCCGCGAAGTGGTGGCCGTACAGCACACGGCGGTCCGTGACGTGGAAGTCCGTGCCGTCGTTGATCCGCTCCGCCGGCGTGGCGCGGCGCTTGTCCACGCCCAGCACCCGCTTGGCGATGAACTTCGAGTAGAAGCGGTAGGCGATCGCGTACGAGCCCAGGGCCGCGGCGAGAAGCCAGCCCGCATTGATCGTTTCGCCTCGGCTGAGTGCGAGAGCCCCCCAGCCGACCGCGCCTACGATGGCCACCAGGGACCAGATGATCACCGAACGCGGTGTGATCTTCCGGGCCGGTGTCGCCGAGCCTGTATCCGTGCTCACGCTCAACACCTTCTCGTCTCAACTACATATTTGCGCGCTGAGAATCTCCCTACCGTCATGACCTTGGCAAGGGGGCAGGGGACACTTGTTATCAGTGCGTGTCGCTCGGTTACAGCATGTTACGACCCGCTGGAGTCGCGCAACTTCGCCAGGCGGTTGTCGTACATCTTGAGGAACTCGGGCCGGGCGGCGTTGGTTTTCTCGTACGTGCGGAGTCTCTGCAGGTCGGTACGGCTGAGGTTGCGGAGGCGGGCCCGTACCGAGGCGAGGGTGGCCGCGTCGTAGTCCGGCACCGGCAGGTCCGCGATCGGCTCGGTGGGTGAGGGCCTCTTCGGCGCGCTCTTCTTCGGGGCGGTCTTCGCCGCCGCGGGCTTGGACGTTGCCGGCTTCTTGGGTGCGGCCTTCTTCGGCGGCGTGGCCGTCGCCGTGGGACCGCGGTTCGGCACGGACCGGGCCGGACGCTCGGCGCGGCGGGCGGCGGCGCGCTGCGCCCGGGCCGCCTCATCGGTGCCCTCGTGCTGCCCGTTGTGCTGTGGCATCGAGACGACCGAGCCGGTGCCGCGGCCGGCGTGCCCCTCGGGGCGCCGGGCGGGCTCGGTCTCCCGGTCCTTGTCGTCGCGGCCCTGCTCCTCGATCAGGTGCTGCACCTTGTCGGCGAGCGCGATGGCCTGGCCGACGCCGGCGACCGCCAGCCGTACGGCCTGGAACGGCAGGTCGCGCAGCCGTTCGGCGATCTGGTCGCGATCGGTGGAGGAGACCGCGTCGCTCACCGTGGACTGCACGGCGTCACCGAGATCCCTCAGCGTGCGGATCGCGGCGCGGACGGTGTCAGCGGGCTGGGACATCGCTCGTTTCAGCTCCTTCAATCACCGTCGCGGGCATACCCCGGTATACCCATCGACCGTACGTGCTCACCGATCGGGGATCGGTCGCGGCCGCGGCGCACGGAGCGTCATATCGGCACCTACGATGGGGACATGTCCACGAAGAGCCGCCGCGTTCTGCTCGCCGCCCCCCGCGGCTACTGCGCCGGGGTCGACCGTGCGGTGCAGACCGTCGAGAAGGCACTGGAACAGTACGGGGCCCCTATCTACGTCCGCAAGCAGATCGTCCACAACACGCACGTCGTGGCGACGCTCGAACGGCGCGGTGCCATCTTCGTCGAGGAGACCGAAGAGGTCCCCGAGGACGCGATCGTGGTGTTCTCCGCGCACGGGGTCGCGCCCGCCGTGCACGAGGAGGCCGAGGCCCGCTCGCTGCGCACCATCGACGCGACCTGCCCGCTGGTCACGAAGGTGCACAAGGAGGCGAAGCGGTTCGCGACGGACGACTACGACATCCTGCTGATCGGCCACGAGGGGCACGAGGAGGTCATCGGCACCACCGGCGAGGCCCCCGAGCACATCCACCTCGTGGACGGCCCCGACGACGTCGCCCGCGTCCAGGTGCGGGATCCGGAGAAGGTTGCCTGGCTGTCGCAGACCACGCTGTCGGTGGACGAGACGAACGCCACGGTCGACGCGCTGCGCGAGCGCTTTCCGCAACTGCTCGACCCGCCGAGCGACGACATCTGTTACGCGACGCAGAACCGCCAGGTCGCGGTGAAGGAGATCGCGGCCGAGTCCGAGCTGGTGCTGGTGGTCGGGTCGCGCAACTCCTCCAACTCGGTCCGCCTCGTCGAGGTGGCGCTGGACTCGGGCGCCGACGCCGCGCACCTCGTCGACCACGCCGGGCAGATCGACGACGCGTGGCTCGAGGGGGTCACCACGGTCGGCGTGACCAGCGGGGCCTCGGTTCCCGAGGAGCTGGTGGACGGCGTGCTGCAACGGCTCGCCGGGCACGGGTTCGACACCGTCGAGACGGTCCAATCCGCGGAGGAGAGCCTGATCTTCTCGCTGCCCAAGGAGCTGCGCCGGGACCTGCGCATCGTCTGAGCGCGCGGGATCGGTACGACGGCCGGGCGTGCCGGGCCGGCTTGGATCGGTGCTCGGGGTCAGCGGCGGGAACGGCGCGCGCCGGGCACCATCTCGTCCTGCAGCTCCCGGAGGTTGTCCGGCAGGCCGCGTACCCAGCAGATCAGTACGGTGGCGAGCGTGCCGGTGAGCAGCCAGGGCGCGGTGTCGGCGAGCCGGGTGAACACCCCGAGCCCGACCGCCAGCGTCAGGTTGTCGCTGCCCAGCGTGGACAGCCAGGTGCCGAGCAGCACCGCGGCGAAGAACAGCAGCGGCGGGCAGACGACGAGGGAGAGTAGGTCGGCGCGGCGGGTGAACAGCGCCACCGCGACGCTGACGGCGAGGAACGCCACGCCCAGCGGCCGAGAGCTGGAGAGAAGCAGCGCCGCCGCGTACCCGGCCAGGTAGCCGAGGAGCAGCAGGACGAGCGCGCCCCGGGTGGTCAGCCGGGTGCCCGTCACCGGTGCGGAACGCTCCGTCGTACCGGGTGCTCTGCGTGTCGCCGCCACGCAACGCAACCTATCGCCCGGCGCGGGGGCGTCCGGGCAGGCACGCCCGGCGCCGATGCTGAGGGATCCGTCACGCTCCGATGCCGCCGCGCCCGCGGAGCGCGGCCGCACCGAACCGCGCGAAACGGGTGTCACGCCCCGAAGTTCGCCATGATCCCTGTCACCATGCCCACATGGACGCCTTCGCGCTCGTGATCACGCTGCTGATCGGCATGGCGGCCGGAATCGTCGTCGGTTACGCGCTCGCCAAGAGCCGGCAGGCGCACACGGTGGCGCGCGCGGCCGCCGCCGAGGAGAAGCTTGCCTACGTCGAGGAGCAGCTCGCGGAGCGCTTCCGAGCGCTGTCCACCCGCGCGCTGGACGCCAACAACCTGCGGTTCCTCGAGCTCGCCGACGGCCGCCTGGAGCGCGCCGAGGCACGCGCGGCCGGCGAGCTGGAGCAGCGCAAACAGGCCGTGGAGCACCTCGTGGCGCCGCTGCGGGAGGCGCTCGGCCGGGTGGAGGAGCAGCTGCGGGAGGCGGACGCGGGGCGCCGTACGACCGCCGCCGAGCTGGCCAAGCAGGTCGAGTTCGTACGGCAGAGCTCCGATCAGTTGCGCACCGAGACCCAGGCCCTGGTGTCCGCGCTGCGCCGCCCGGAGGCGCGCGGGCGCTGGGGGGAGATGCAGCTCCGCCGGGTCGCCGAGCTGGCCGGGATGGCACCGCACTGCGACTTCGACGAGCAGGCCTCCATCGCCACCGCGGACGGAGCCCAGCGGCCCGACATGGTGGTACGGCTGGCCGGGGGCAAGAACATCGTCGTCGACTCCAAGGTGTCGCTGGCGGCGTACCTGGAGGCGGCGGAGACCGGGGACGAGGCGCGGCGCCGGGACCGGCTCGCCGCGCACGCCCGGCACCTGCGCCAGCACGTCGACGCGCTGGCGGGGAAGGCGTACTGGACGGCGCTGTCGCCGGCACCGGAGTTCGTGGTGCTGTTCATCCCCGGCGAGGCGTTCCTGGCCCCGGCGCTGGACCACGACCCGCGGCTGCTGGAGTACGCGATGGCCCGGCGGGTGCACATCGCCACGCCCACCACGCTGGTGTCGATGCTGCGCACGGCGCAGTACGCCTGGCAGCAGGCGGCGCTCAGCGAGAACGCCCGCGCCGTGTTCGACCTGGGCAAGGAGCTGTACGAGCGGCTCGGCACGCTGGGCCGCAACCTGGACGGGCTGGGGCGGGCGCTGACCCGCGCGGTGGGCGCGTACAACCAGAGCCTGGGCTCGCTGGAGACCCGCGTGCTGGTGACCGCGCGGCGGCTGTCCCGGCTCGGCGTCGTCGACTCCGAGCTGCCGGAGGTCGCGCCGGTCGAGGAGGCGACCCGTACGCTGTCCGCCCCCGAGCTGCTGGAGGACGCCGAGGAGGGGCGGGCGTTGCGCGCCGTGCCCCGTACGGAGGGGCCTCCGCAAGCCAATAGACTCGGGCCGTGAGTCTGTCCATCGGGATCGTCGGGCTGCCCAACGTCGGCAAGTCCACCCTCTTCAACGCCCTGACCAAGAACGACGCGCTGGCCGCGAACTATCCGTTCGCGACCATCGACCCCAACGTGGGCGTGGTCGGGGTGCCCGACGACCGGCTCGGCCGTCTCGCCGAGATGTTCGGCTCGGCGAAGATCATCCCCGCCACGATGGAGTTCGTGGACATCGCGGGCATCGTCAAGGGCGCGTCCGAGGGGCAGGGGCTGGGCAACAAGTTCCTCGCCAACATCCGCGAGACCAACGCCATCTGCCAGGTGATCCGCGCGTTCGAGGACGCCGACGTCACGCACGTGGACGGTGACATCGCGCCCTCGCGGGACATCGAGACGATCAACACCGAGCTCATCCTCGCCGACCTGCAGACCATCGAGCGGGCCCTGCCGCGCCTGGAGAAGGAGACGCGGACCAGGAAGGACAAGGAGAAGCTGGCCGTCCTGGACGCGGTGAACGCCGCGGCCAAGCTGCTCGACGAGGGCACGACGCTGTTCACCGGCGCCGAGGCCGCCGGGGTGGACCTCGCGCTCCTGCGCGACCTGCACCTGCTCACCGCCAAGCCGTTCCTCTACGTGTTCAACCTCGACGAGGAGGAGCTCGGCGACGAGGCCCTGCGCGCCCGGCTCAGTTCGCTGGTGGCGCCGGCCGAGGCGATCTTCCTGGACGCCAAGATCGAGGCGGAGCTCATCGAGCTGCCCGACGACGAGGCACTGGAGCTGCTGCAGGGCATGGGCCAGGACGAGCCCGGTCTCTCCCAGCTGGTCCGCGTCGGCTTCGACACGCTCGGCCTGCGGACGTACCTGACCGCCGGGCCCAAGGAGTCCCGCGCCTGGACGATCCGCAAGGGCGCCACCGCCCCCGAGGCCGCCGGTGTCATCCACACCGACTTCCAGCGCGGCTTCATCAAGGCCGAGATCGTCTCCTACGACGACCTGATGACCGCCGGCTCCATGCCCGACGCCCGCTCCGCCGGCAAGGTCCGCATGGAGGGCAAGGACTACATCATGCAAGACGGCGACGTAGTCGAATTCCGCACCGGACTAACCTCAGACGGCAAGAAGTGACCCTGGGCGCGCCTCCGACCGCGCTTAGCCTGCATCCGGATGCCGCCCGTCTCGGCGCCAGCGCGGCCAGGTCGGCCTTCCACGCGCGGGTGCGGTGCCCGTTGGAGCCACCGCAATCGGCGCTGATCAGCAGTTTGCGGGCCAGCGGGTACTCGCCCCGCCCGGTCCCCTTCCACCAGCGGCGGATCGCCTCGACGGCGAACACGGCGGTGTCATGGCCGGTGCCGACACTAACCCACCCGGCGTCGGCGGTCAGGTCGTAGATCCCGTACGGGATCGCCTTGCCCAACTCGGCATCTGGGAAATCGTGCGTCTTGACCTGCTGAGGTTCACCGGCCGGGCGCCACTCCACGCCGCCGTTGGCGTAGTTACCGACCACTTCCTTCTTCTTGGTATCAACCGACACGACCGGATCCCCGGCCGCCTGATGATCTTTGACCTGCTCGTTGATGTACTGGAACTGGCCATCGCGGTCCGGGTGCTGTCTCCCCTCGACCGTCTTGGCGTTGCCCTGCAAGCTGAACCCCTCGGCACGCAGGATGTCGGCGACGGTATCGGCGGACACCTTGTGCCCCTGGCGGGTCAGCTCGGCGGCCAGGTTACGGGTCGACCTGGTCGTCCACCGCAACGGTGACATCGGATCCCCGCGCTCGTCCGGCTCCACCAGCGCAAGCAACGCTGGCCGCAGCCCCCGGGTGCAGATCGACCAGCCGCTTGCGGCCCCCGCCGGGACGGCGGGGGCCGCCCCAGCGGCTCGGCACCCGACTCCAGCTCATCGACCCCCAGCGATACCGTCGCCGCACGCATCCCGGCCGCCCGCGCCACCGCGGCGATCCCGCCATGCCCCAGCACCCGAGCCTCGGCACCCATCAACAGCCGACGCTGCCGTACATCGAGATGCGGGAAGATCACCTCAAACTTCGCCGCCAGCATCTCCACGGTCTCCACCGATACGCCCATACCATCTCATCGCACGAGATCCACGAATGCTACGGGCTAATCCTCTGCAAGCCCTTAGCGGGGGCCGTTGCGGAGGGTCTCGAAGCAGCGGCGTGTGTTGGCCAGAGCCCGGCGGCAGAGTTCCTCCCAGCCGCGGGTGGCGTCGGCGGTGCCGAAGCGGAGCTCCCACTGGCCGTCGGGGGCGGGGACGGTGACGCGGTCCCCGCGCTTGGGGCTCATGGGTTGGTGTCCACGCTGCCGAAGTCGCCGGTGGTGGGGGTCATGGCCGCGCGGTGGTCGGCGGGGTCGGCCTTGATGCGCGCGGTGGCCCGCCAGCCGGCGATGACCTCCTGGGTGGTCGCATCGGCGTCGAGCTCGGCGGCGTTCCGTTGGTGCTCGTCCGTCCGGACCCACGCTAAGTGGCCATCACCCGTTCCTGTCGGCATCCAGCGGGACTGGCCGAGGGCGGCCTTCCGGCGCCCGTCATGGGGGAGTTGTGATGAAAGATGAACGATGTGACGCGTGGGCGTGGATACTCACCGGATGGGGATAACGGGGCGGCCGCGTGTGGTGTGGCTGGGTGTGCCGTACTTGGCGGTGCCATGGTTCGGTACGACGAGGTACGTGCTGCTGGCGCCGCGGTTGGAGCAGGTCGAACTCGTCATCGCATTGGTGGTGGCGGTCTTCTGGGGAGCCCTGGTGGACCGGGTCTGACTGGGCCGCCCGGTGGCCGTGCAGGGCATGGCGTTGCTGGTCGTACTGCTGTCCGGGCTCAGCTGCTCTTCCTCGTGCTCTTCCCGGGGCTCATGGCTCGCCTTCGGCGCCGCGGAGTTGGCGAGCGGCGCCGCCGCGCCGTCGGGCTTGACGGGCGTACTGGATCCCCTCGTCATCGCCTTCGCGGCCGGGGCGTGCTCGGTCTCGTCGTGGGCCTGCGGTTGCGCGGCAAGCGGGTACGGGAGTGGAGCGAGAGCCTGCATCCCGTATGCGCCGCTCCGGAAGGCGACACGCCGCAGACCTGACCCGCGGCGCGCCGGCCGAGCGGAGGGCGGGAAGGACCGGCCGGTCCCCGGAGTCGGTAGCGTGTCCCGCGTCAGGGCGTGAGTCCGGCCACGCTCGTCCGGCTGCCCGTGGCGGAACGGACATGGAGACACGCCAGGGGTGATCGGGCAACGTATTACTGACGCGCAGGTAATCCGCCCATACGGGACGCATTGGGTAGCTTGCGTTCTTCATCCACACGCCCGGCGCGGGACTGTGCATCGTTACAACACCCTGGAACAATTGACCATCATGGCGTGGCTTCATGCCGCACTATGGGATGACGAGACCGAGTTGGTCACCGTCGGCGTGCCAGATGGGCGGGTCGCGGCGGCCACGCTGATCGGGGCACGAGCGGAGGACTGATGGCTCGCAGGTCGGCCGCCGGACACGGTGTCCAGACGGCTGCGCCCGTGGCCGACGACGGCCCGCCGCCGGGGTATGCGCACGACGGCTTCCCGCCCGACGATCCGTGGCGGGACGATCCGGGTGACCGCCGGCGCCGCAAGCGTCCTCGCGCCGGTTCCGGCGGCCGCTGGTGGATCTGGGTGGGCCGGGCCATCCTCTGGGCTTTCATTCTCGTCGTCATTTTCAATGGCATTCGCGCGCCATTCGAGCGTTTCACGAGCGGCGCGACGACCACACCGCCGACGCAGGGCGGCGCCACCGACAATGGCTTCCCGACCGAGGCCGCGAGTGCGTACGCGCTTCAGTTCGCGCACGTCTATTTGAATTATGACCAGGCCACTCCGGGGGTTCGCGCCACGTCGCTGGCGCAATTCCTGCCGGAGGGGGCCGATCCGCAGTTCGGCTGGAACGGCAGCGGCAGGCAGGTGCTGCAGCAGGCCTCCGTGGCCTCCGTTTCCGCCTCCGATGCCCAGCACGGCATCGTCCGGCTGGCCGTCCTGATCAATGGCAGGTCCATGCGGCTGGATGTGCCGATCTATGCCGACGGCGGGGCCCTGGGAATCAGTGGCCGGCCGGCGCTGCTGCCACCGCCGGCCAAGGCGGCGGTGCCGTCGGCGGGCAATGGGCAGTCCGACGAGGCCGCGGAGAACGAGCTGCGCCCGTGGCTGACGAATTTCTTCCAGGCCTATGCCGCGGGTGGTCAATCGCTTTCGCAATATCTGGCCGAGGGTGCGGCGGTCGAAGGGCTGTCGGGCAGCGTACGGTTCAAGGCGCTGCGTGAGGTCACCGCGCAACCGGGGGACACGACACGGCAGGTCAACGCCACGGTCGAGTGGCAGATGCCGTCCTTGGGATCAGGCGGGAGTTCTTCCGCCGGGGGGCTCACCCAGACCTACCAACTGACCGTGGTCAATGACACCGGCAAGTGGTTCGTCAAGGAAGTCAGGGGTTCCACCGAGCCCTACGGTCCGTAATGGACGAGCGCAAGGGGAAAGAGATGCTTGCCACGCGGTCGGAAACCCGGGAGGAAAGAGAGTAGATGCTCCATCACGTTTTCGCGGTGGCGCAGGACGTCGCCGGCCAGATTCCACTCGCCTCACCGGAGGGACCCGATACCTCCGGGCTGGCAGACTGGCTGCGTAGCTTCTTCGGTCCCCTGTTCCTGGTGATCGTCTCGATCGTGGCCATCTTCTTCCTCTTCACAAGGGAGATCACGCGGTTCGCCCAATTCCTCATTCTCGCCATCGCCATCGGGGTCATCTTCTACGTACCGGGGATCATCGAGACCACCGCGCGGGCCATCGCCACCGCGCTCGGGGTCACGTAACGCTCCGATCCCGGAAAAAGCGCGGCCTGGCGAAAGGAGAACGCGGTAGTGGATCTCCCCACTTACACGAATATCTGGCGCATCGAGAAGCGGTTGTACAAGCTGTACGACTTCCGGCTGCCCATGCCGCTTCCGATGGTCCAGGTCGGCGTGTTCGTGGGGATCTTTCTGCCCTGGATCGTGCTGATGCGGCTGGTGGGGCTGGAGTTCGCGCCGCCGTTCGGGCATGTGATCTACCTCGTGCCGCCGGGGGTGCTGACGTTCCTCGCCACCCGGCCGGTGATCGAGGGTAAGCGGCTCACCGAGCTGCTGATCTCGCAGAGCCGGTATCTGGCGGAGCCGCGGGTCTGGTGCCGGCTGAGCCCGGCACGGGAGCCGGACGAGATCGTCGTTGCCGCCCGGGTGTGGCGGCGTGCGCCCGAGTCCGCCCCCGCGCTCGCCGTCGAGGCGCCGGTCGCGCGGCCCGCCACCGCACGTGACGCCGCGGCATCGGCCGTAGGGGCGCCCGTCGCCGGGGTACCGGCCCCGGGAGTGGCTCCTGGGGCGCCGGCGTCCGGGATGGCCGGCGCGAACATTTCGGCCGCCGAGGCGGGCGTGGCTGGTCTGGATGACGGCGCGCGTCCCGCGGAGGTGGCCGCGGGCGCCGGGCGGGGCGACGCCGGGCGTCCGGCGAAGTCCGGCAAGGCCGCGCGGAAGGCGGCCAAGGCCGCCGAGCAGGCCGAGCGGGCCAAGAGGGCGCGGGCCAGGAAGGCCGCGAAGACCGCCCGGGCCCGCAAGGAGGAGCAGGAGCGCGTCCGCGAGCAGGCCGGCTCGGTCGTACGTCCCGTCAAGCCCGGCGCGACCACCGGCGGCCCCCCTGGCGAAGCCCGGCGCCTCCGCCCCTCCGAACGCCGCGCCGACCGCGCCGACCGCGCCCCCGAGCAGGGCCCCGACCGCGCCGCCGAGCGCGCCGCCGAGCAAGCGCCCGAACGGGCCGCCGGGCCCGCGCCCGAGCGCGGGGTCGAGCGCAGTGCCGAGCGTCCCGCGGATCGGGGTGCCGACCGGCGTACGGGGAGCCCGGCCGGGCGTCCCGCGGCCGCCGCGGGTGCTGGGCATGACGCCGCGCGTAAGGGCCTGCCGCCGGTGACCCGTACCGGCGAGCACGCGCCGGACCGCGGCATCAGCCATGGCACCGGTCCTGCGACGCCGGTCGCGCCGAGCTCGGCGTCCTGGCAGCCACGCCGCGAACTCGCCGAGCGCCGCATCGCCGCGGCCCCGAACCTCGAACTCGACCACGGCACCAGCGAGCTCCGCTCCCTCCGCCGCGCCGTCTACCGCGGCGGCGACGGGCGACCCCCCGGCCGCGAAACCGAACCCCCACCCGAGGCCTCGCAGAACCCCGAGCCCGAGAGCGCATCGACTCCGGAGGGCCGAGAGGCCACCACCCCCGTCGGCCCGTCCACTGGCCCCGCGGAGCGCAGGACCCCAGGCCCCCGCATCGGCACGCCGTTCCAGGACGAGACGCCGTTCCAGGACGATCCCGCACGGCGCACCGAATCGGCCCCATCGGACCAGACGCCGCCGGAGGACCGCGAGCGCCATGCGTCCGCCGGTGAGGGCGCGGAGGCCGGCCGGGCCGAGCCGGATGTCGCGCCGGCCGAGGAGCAGGCGGGGGCTGGGGGGCGTCCGCCGCGGCCTCGGCTGGAGGTCGTCGCCACCGAGTCCACCGGGGCGTCCCCTACGGCCATTCCGGGTGATCGTCGGCCTCGGGCGGTTCCGCGGCCCGTGGATCAGCCCGGTGAGCGCACGGCAGGCTCGCCCGAGCGGCACCGTGTTCGGGGCGTGGACGACACCGGCGCCCGGGGCCGGGATGACGCCCGCCCCGGGGCGGCCGTACCTGGCGAGGCCTCCTCACCGCGTGAGGCGCGGGATGAGGCGCGGGGCGCGCGCGATGAGACGTGGGGCGCGGCGCGGGATGAGGCGCGGAGTGCGGCGCGGGATGAGCGTGAGCGGGTCGAGGAGATCGCGCGGGAGGACGTGCCGGCGGCGCGGGAGGAGGCGGCCGGGCGGGGCGAACAGGTGGCCGGGCGGGGCGAACGTGCCGACCAGCGGGCAGCCAAGGCCAAGGGCAGCCGCGCACCGGCCCATGGGCGCCCGGAGCCGGTACGGCCCCCCGCACCTCCGACCGGCGGCGGCGAACCGGTCACCCGCGGCTGGCGCCGCCTGGCAAGGGCGGTGTCCTCGGGCGGCGCGGGCGCGGGCGGCGGCAAGCACTCCGCGGACCCGGGCCAGGTCGCCCGCATCACGGTCCCGCTCGCCGAGCCCGGCCACGTGGTGGTGCTGGGCTGCACCGGCGGCGCGGGCCAGACCGTCACCGCGCTGATGCTCGGCCACACCGTCGCCACCTACCGCGACGACCGCGTGCTGGCCGTGGACGTCAACCCGGGCAGCGGCTCACTGACCCGCCGGACCAGGGCGGACACGCCGGAGACCCTGACCTCCCTGCTGGCCAACGCCGACGAGATCGGCGGCTACCTCGGCATGCGCGGCTACACCTCGCAGTCCCGGTCGCGGCTGGAGGTCCTCGCCTCGCTCGACGACCCGTACGTGCAGACCCTCGACGACGCCGACTACGCACGCCTGTTGCGCGTGATCGACAGGTTCTACAAGATCACCTTGTTCGATCCGGCCGCGTCCGGGGTCGCGCGCGTGCTGCCGCACGCCGACCAGGTCGTGCTGGTGGCCCCGGCCAGCGCCGACGCGCCCCGCGCCGTGGCGATGACGTTCGAGTGGCTGGACGGACACGGGTACGGCGAGCTGCGCTCCCGCTCCGTCGTCGTGGTGAACGGCGTCAGCAAGCGCAGCCTGAGCGACGTGGAACGGGCGGAGTCGGTGGCCCGCGGGCGGTGCCGCGCGATCGTCCGGGTGCCGTGGGACGACCACCTCGGCCATTCCCGCGGCGCGCCGTCCGAGCCCCGGTCGTTGCGTGTTCCGGCGCGCCGTGCGTACATGGCGCTTGCCGGCATGGTCACGTCGGGATTCACCACCGGGAACGCCCCGGCCGGGATAGAGACCGGGGAGCCGAACGAGCACCAGGAGGTCTCGCGATGAGCCGCACGTCCAAGGCGAGGAGCCGGCTCGCCGTGCGGTACTTCGACGACAGGATCCTGCTCACCGACACGACCGCGTGGGCCTACTACCGCCTGCCCACGGTCTCGTACGAGTTCACCACCGCCGAGGAACGCGAGGCCCTGGCAACCAACATCACCATCGCACTGGCCGCGATCCGGATGCAGGACGCCGAGGTGCACCTGCGCATCGCGCACCGCTCGTACGCGGCGGCCGACTGGGCGACCAGGCTCGACGCCACCGCCGACGGCGGCCCCGGCTGGTACGACTACCTGGACGAGATGTACCGGCACGTCTGGGCCAAGGACTTCTGGACCAAGGAGGTCTACATCGGGGTCCGCCTCGGCCAGCGGGGCGTACGGGCCCAGCTCGCCGGCGGCGGCGTCTTCTCCCAGCTGTTCGCCGCGTACCAGCGCGGCGAGGAGGCGCTCGGGCTGGAGGACGACGCGATCGACTCCGGCGAGATCGCCCGCTGGACCCAGCAGTCCGACCGGCTCGGCCGCGCCCTGGCCTCCAGCGCCCTGTACGCGCGGCACGCCACCTCCGACGAGCTGGCCTGGCTGTTCCGGCACGCGGTGGCCGGCGCCGCCGGCGACCCGCCGCCGTCCGCGACCCCGCGCCGCACCTGGGGCGCGGGGGAGATCGAGACGCTGGTCGAGGGCCAGATCGTGAACGGCCGCTCGCATCTGCGGCTGGAGCAGCCGACCGGCCCGTCGTACGTGGCCTTCCTGTCCTTCGCGCGGTTCCCGGACCTGATGCCGTTCCCGGACGGCGAGCCGTGGCTGCACTACGCGGACGCGCTGCCGTTCCCGGTGGAGATCAGCTCCCGGATGAAGCTGATCCCGCCCGCCAAGGCCAGCAAGGACGTGGGCCGCAAGCTCGCGCACGCGCGCGACATGGACGCGCACATCCGGGAGGCCGGCGCGGAGGCGCCGATCGCGCTCGCGGAGCAGATCGACGCGGCCCGGATGCTCGAGCACGGCATCACCAAGGAGCGGCTGCCGTTCGTGTACGGCTGGAACCGCCTCATCGTCACCGCGCCCACCGAGGAGCTGCTGGTCCAGCGCGTCGAGGCCGTGGTGGAGCACTACCGCGACATCGGCATCGACGTGGTGAACTCCACCGGCGACCAGTTCTCGCTGTTCTCCGAGTCGCTGCCGGGCGACCACATCAGACTGAACGCGTACGCGCAGCGCCAGCCGCTGCGCACCGTCGCCGGCGGCATGCCCACCGCCACCGTGGACCTCGGTGACCGGGAGGACGACGAGTCCGGCTGGGTGGGACCGTACATCGGCGAGACGCTGGGCCGGGCCCGCGCGATCGTGCACTTCGACCCGCTGGTCGCGGCGGCGCGCAACCGCCCGACGGCGATCGCCATCACCGGCGAGCCCGGCGGCGGCAAGACCACGCTGGCGCTGCTGCTGATCTACCAGCTGGCGCTGCGCGGCGTCACGGTGGCCGCGATCGACCCCAAGGGCGACGCCGAGTCGCTGGTGGACCTGCTGCAACGGCGCGGCCGCAAGGCGCGGATCCTTCCCCTCGGGACGGCCGCGCCCGGCCTGCTCGACCCGTTCTCCTTCGGCGACGACCTGGCGGCCAAGAAGACGATGGCCACCGAGACGCTGCGGCTGCTGCTGCCGCGCATGTCGGAGGAGCGCGAGTCGGCGATGATCCAGGCGGTGGCCGCGGTCGCCAACAGCCCGGAGCCGAGCCTCGGCAAGGTGGTCCAGCACCTCGAGGCCGCCGAGGACCCGGCCTCGCGCAACCTCGGGGCCGTGCTCGGCTCGATGTCCGAGATGCGGCTGGCCAGCCTCTGCTTCCACCCCTCGGGCGGCGAGCAGATCGACTCCGAGGGCTGGACCACGGTCTTCACGCTGGGCGGCCTCACCCTCCCCGACGCGGCCATCCACCGTGACGACTTCAGCTACGAGCAGCGGCTGTCCGTGGCGCTGCTCTATCTCGTGAGTCAGTTCGCGCGGCGGCTGATGAACGGCATCGACCGCCGCATCCCCAAGGCGATCTTCCTCGACGAGGCCTGGGCGATCACCTCCACGCCCGAGGGTGCGAAGCTCGTGCCCGAGGTCTCCCGAATGGGCCGGTCGCGCAACACCGCGTTGATCCTGGTCAGCCAGAACGCGGGTGACCTGCTCAACGAGCAGGTCACGAACTGTCTGTCCAGCGTGTTCGCGTTCCGTTCGTCCGAACGGCACGAGGTCGCGCACGTGATGTCGCTGCTGGGCGTCGAGGCGAGCGAGGAGCACAAGGCCGTACTGCGCAATCTCGGCAACGGCGAGTGCGTCTTCCGCGACCTGGACGGCCGGGCGGGGCGGATCGGCGTCGACCTCGTCTCCGAGGAGCTGCTGCGCTGGCTGGACACCAACCCGACCCGGAACCGGCCGGCGGAGGACATGGCCTCACGAGCCGGCGACGACAGCGTGCCGCAGGAGGTAGGGCGATGAGGGTCCCGGGGATGCGCCGCATGCGATCCGGAGGCGGGAGGACCGCCCGTCGCAAGCCCAAACGGATAGCCCTTCTGCTCGCGCTGTGCGCGCTCTTCGTCCTCGTGCCGGGCGTGGCCTCGGCCGAACCCATCTTCGGCTGTGACCACGACAAGGCGCCCAACCCGGAGGTCTCCGGGCAGGGTGTGGACAGCCTCGCCCAGGGCGGCACGCCCGGGGCGGCCGCGGCGCCCGCCGGCAGCACGTACTGGGAGCAGTACGGCATGGCCGGCACCCGCTGGCACACGATCCAGCTCGGCTGTACGGACATCACCGGGCAGGCCGGCAACAGCGCGGCGCAGTCCGTCTTCGAGGTCAGCAAGCTGATCAGCAGCGGCACGATCACGCTGCTCGACGCGGCGTACTCCGACAACCTGCTCAGCGGGCTGAGCGACTCGGTCAGCAGCGTCATCCACAAGCTCGGCGACGTCTTCTACTTCCAGTACCTGACCGTCTTCATCATCCTCGGCGCGATCTGGGCGGCCTGGCACGGGCTGCTGCGCCGTCGCGCCTCCATGACCGTGGAGGGCACGGTCTGGATGGTGCTGGCGATCGCGATGGCGCTGTGGTTCTTCAACCGGCCGGAGCAGTTCCTCACCGCGGGCAGCGAGACCGCCGACGCGATGGGTACGGCGACGATCAGCGCGGTCGGCGCGGCGATCCCGGTGAGCGACGTGGGCGGTGCCTGCGTGGGCGACACCAAGAGCGATCCGCAGCTGCGCCAGGAGGCGCAGAGCCGCGCCACCGACGAGCGGGTCGTCGCGCAGATCTCCAACTCGCTGTGGGCGACGCTGGTCTGCCGGCCCTGGGTGGCGGGCGAGTTCGGCACCGACCGCGGCGGTGTGGGCCAGCAGAAGATCGACGGGGTGCCCGCCGCGCAGAAGCTGCTCGCCGCGCAGGCGTACAGCGCCGACGAGATCGCCAAGGCCGGCGGCGATCCGGCCAAGCTGGCCGACCTCAAGGAGCAGAAGGTCGGCTCCGACAACGAGGGCGGCGAGTGGTACAAGGTCAAGGAGTTCGTCGAGAAGCATCCCGACGTCTATCCGCTGTTCCAGGGCAAGGACCCGTGGACGCGGCTGGGCATCGCGTTCTCCTCGGTGTTCGCCTCGATCTTCGTCTTCGTGGCGGTCGCGATCGTGGCGCTGGCGCTGGTCATCTTCAAGATCGCGTTCCTGCTGCTGCTCATGGTCGGGCCGCTGTTCCTGCTGGTCGGCATCCATCCCGGGCAGGGGCGGATCCTCGCGCTGCGATGGTTCGAGACCTTGCTCGGCACGCTCACCAAACAGGTGATGGTCGCGGTGGTGCTCGCGATCCTCATGCTCGGCTACTCGATCATCATCGATCCGCGGTCGCCGCTCTCCTGGTGGCTGCAGATCATGCTGATCGGTCTGCTCGCCGCGGCCATGTTGGTGTTCTGGCGGGCGTTCCGGCACATGTTCTGGACGACCAGCATCGCCAGCGCCGTGATGGGTGAGGGCAGAGCCGTCGGCGGGGCCGTACGGGACCGGTTGCGCGGCCGGCCCGACATGGCCGGGGACGCCGACCGTGCCGCGCGCGGCCCGGTCCGTACCCGGGGGGTGGGCGATCGCGGGCTGCCCGCGGTGCCCGCCGGGGTGCCGGGCAACCAGCGCTGGACCGAGCGCGTCCGGGCCGGTCAGGGAGACACTCCCGCCGACGGCGTGGCGCCGGTCGGAGAGGAGCGCGGCATGCGCCGGGACAGCTCGGTCACGGCCGTGGCGCCCGGGCGCGCGGCGCCGCCGCTCAAGCTCGGCGACCAGCGTCCGGCGGCGGCCGGTGGGCCGTCGTGGCGATCTTCCAACGGACGCGCGGCCGGCACCGGTACGGGGCGTACGCCCGACCCGTCGCGGCTTGGCAGCCGCGCGCCGCGGCCGTCCTCGCCCGTCTCGGGTGGGGGCGCGGTGCCCCCGCCGGCCCGGCCGGGCGGCGGTGCGGTGGTCGGCCCGCGGAGCGGTGGCCCGGCCTCGCGGAGTGGCCCTGCTCCACGGAGTGGCCCTGCTCCACGGAGTGGCGGTGCTCCGCAGAGTGGCGGTGCGGCCCCGGGCAGCGCGGCTCCCGGGAGCGGCGGTGCGGCTCCGCGAAGTGGCGGAGGCGGCGGCCTGTTCGGCGTTGGAGGGCGGCGCCCTGATACCGCCTCGCCGCCGCGACGTAGCGGTGGGGGTGGCCTGTTCGGCGGCTCCCGGCGCGAACGTGACGGTGGTGGCGCCGGCGGTGGCGGTGGCGGCGGTGGCGGCGGAGAGCCGCAGAGCACCCGGCGGTCCGGCGGCGGCTGGTTCGGCGGTGGCGGCGGTCGCAGCGGCGGTTCCGGTTCCGGTGGCGGCGGTCGCAGCGGTGGCGGCGGTTCCGGTTCCGGTGGCGGTGGTGCTGGTGGCGGTGGTGCTGGTGGCGGTGGCCGGGGTCGGGGCTCCGGCGACGGCGGCTCCCGCTCCGGCGACGCGCCCTCCCGTTCCCGTGGATCGGACCGCCCGTCCGCGGCCCCGCTGCGACGCGGTGAGAGCGCCCCGCCCTCACGTTCCGAGGCGCCGCCGCTGTCGCCGCGCCGCCGGTCCGAGGAGGGCCCGCCGCTCCCGTTCTGGCTGCGCCCCGGAGGCAAGGAGTAATGAACGCGCCCCCCGGTAGGCGACGACTCGTCTTCATCGGGCTCGTCGTCGTGCTCGCCGCGGTCGGGGTGTATCTCACCTCGACCGCCGGGCGTGAGCGCGCCGAGCCGCGCGCCGCGACCACACCCACGGCCGCCTCGGCGTCCACCGCGCCCTCCACCCCGCCGGCGACCGCCCCGGGCACACCGCGGCCCGGCGCCTCGGGCGAGTTCGACGTCTACCCGCTGCTGCCGTTCGACAAGACCGAGCTCACCCAGGCGGCGGACGCGGCGGTGCGGTTCGGCAACGCGTACGGCACGTACCGGTACGACGAGGCGCCCAACGCCTACACCGACCGGCTGGCCGGCCTCGCCACGACCGAGCTCAGGGACGAGCTCGCCCGCAACTCCGGCGCGGCCGCGGGCCGGCAGCAGCTGACCGAGCGCAAGATGGTCGCGACCGCCACGACGAGCCTTACCAAGCTGCGTGGCTTCGGCGAGGACTCCGTGACGTTCGAGGCCGACGTCGCGCAGAAGACCACGACCACCTCGGGGGACTCCAGCAAGACGACCGCGTACGCGATAACGCTGACCCGGGACGCCGGGGTGTGGAAGGTGTTCGACTTCCAGCCCGCCGACGCCGGTCAGGAAGGGGACGTGGGCTGA
>WHSL01000266.1 GCA_009380095.1 Streptosporangiales bacterium
AGATCTCCTCACCATCCGGCTGGGTCGACATGGCCCGCGGCGCCCGGCTATCGGGATCACGCTTCGCCTACCGCTTCGGCGATGTCGCGCTCACAGAGATGGCGCTGTTCCGATTCGTGCTGGACCGGCTCGGCAGCAAAGGCTTCATGCCCGTCCTCCCTCCGGTCCTGGTCAACGAACAGGCCATGTACGGGACCGGATTCCTCCCCACCGGGGAGGCCGACCTGTACAAGGCCGAACGCGACAACCTCTACCTCACCGGCACCTCCGAAGTCGGCCTTGCCGGCATCCACATGGACGAGCGACTCGAGGAAGACCAGCTTCCCGCCTGCTACGCGGCGTTCTCCACCAACTTCCGCCGCGAGGCCGGAGCCGCCGGCAAGGACACCCGCGGCATGTTCCGCGTCCACCAGTTCGACAAGGTAGAAATGTTCGTCTACTGCCTCCCCGAACAATCCCAGGACTTCCACGAACGGCTCCTCTCCTACGAAGAAGAGATCGTCCAAGCCCTCGGCCTCCCCTACCGGGTCATGAACATCTCCGTCGGTGACCTCGGCGACCCGGCCGCCAAGAAATACGACATCGAGGCCTGGTTCCCCACCCAGCAGCGCTACCGCGAAATCACCAGCTGCTCCAACACCACCGACTACCAAGCACGCCGCCTCAACGTCCGCTTCAAGCGCGACGGCAAATACGAGTTCGTCCACACCCTCAACGGCACAGGCGCCACCGCCCGCGCCATGCTCTCCATCATCGAGAACTTCCAAGACGCCGACGGCATCGTCACCATCCCCGAAGCCCTCCACCCCTACGGCGCCCCCAAAACCATCGGCGGAGGCGCCTGACGAGCCAGGCCCCCAATTGCCATTGAACGGCCACAGGTGTCACCGGCGAGCCAGGGCGATTGCAAGGTCGCCTGTTTGGGGTGATCGTTGCGGGTTGTCCGGTTCGGGTTGGTTACGTGGTGTAACGCTGTCATAGAGATGACCTTCTGTCCGTGATCATGGAGTCACCACAACAAGAAAGATCACGACAAGAAGGTCATCGGTGTCAGTTTCGCATGCCGGGGTGCCGGTTTCGTCGTTGCTGGAGATGCTGGCGGGGGTAGCTGATCCGCGTCGTCGGCGGGGGATCCGGCATCCGCTGGTGGCGGTGCTGGGGGTCGCGGTGGTGGCGACTTTGGCGGGGGCGGCCAACTATCGGGAGTTGGGGTCGGTGGCGGCCGATCTGCCGCGTGAGCTGTTGGGGTTGCTGAGTGCCCGTTTCTGCGTGAAGAAGCTCCGGTTCGTGGCACCCAGTGCGGGGACGCTGCGGCGGGTGTTGATCGCCGTTGGCGCCGATGAGCTGGATGCCAAGGTCGGTGCGTGGCTGCGTGCGCACGCGGCCTGTGACACCGAGGAGTGGGCGATCGCGCTGGATGGCAAGGATCTCAACGGTTCTTGGGACGGCGACACCCCGGCTGGTGCTGTTCTCGGCCATGACCCACCGCGGGCCGGGTAGTGCTGCGGTGACGGTGGCCCAGGTCCAGGTGCCGGTGGGCACCAAGGAGACCACCCAGGTGCCCGCCCTGGCGGGCCGGATCGAAGACCTTGCCGGTGCCCTGGTCACCGTGGACGCGGCGCACACCAGCGCCGCCACCGCCCGCTACCTGGTCCAAGACGCAGCAGCCGACTACCTGATGACCACCAAGTCCCAGCGTTCGGCCCTCTACGCCGCGGCGCTGAAGACCGGCCTGGAACTGATCACCGGCACCGAGCCCGGCCACACATGCGAAGAACGCGGCCACGGCCGGATCAGCCGCTGGACCACCTGGACCACCGGCCTGCCCCCCGGCAGCGAAATCGCCCGCCGCCTCCCCCACACCACCCGGTTCGCCGTGATCCGCCGCGACACCGCCGACCTGAACCGGCGGCCACGAACCAAGGAATTCGCCTTCATCGCCACCAGCCGCCCCAGCCTGGACGCCGCCGGCATCTCCCGCCACACCCGCGGCCACTGGGGCATCGAAAACCTCTCCCACCGGGCCCGCGACACCATCCGGCACGAAGACCAGCACCAAGCCCACACCGGCAACGGCCCCCAAGCGATGGCCACCCTCCGCAACCTCGCCCTCGGCCTACTCACCCTCCACGGCACCACCAAAACCAAACAGACCATCCAAGCCATCGGCCGCAACCCCACACGCGCCATCCCACTCATCACACAACGTCACCGGCCCCCCGACAGCAGGCGACTTTGAAATCGCCCTGCCGGCGAGCAGGCCCGAGCTATTAACCGAAATCCATCACTCACGCCCGACGCTCAGGCCCATGACGCAGCGACGTGGCCTTCTTCCCTCGTAAGGCATTTTGGCTGACGCCGAGACAGGGACACTAGGCGACTAATCACCGTTCGCCGTAGAAATGGGCCACACACGAGCGAAGGCGTATCCACTGGGCACCTAAATTTCTGCCTGGAACCGCAGAATTCTCCCTGACTCCTTGCAGATGCAGCTGACAACCTCATTGCGGATGGAGTCCTCCGGACATAGCACAACTTCTACGTTCACTACGTGACCGCTGCCACAAAAGGGGCACTCCTCTATCGTAAACTTCTTTCTGTGCGCTCCCATGTTCAATCGAGCGCCCTCGCCGGGACGACAGAGGGTTCGGCGCTCTCGCCAATTGAGGAGGCGTCCACCGACTGCCCCCATGAGCCTTGTGCTTCAACCTTCAGCTCCTCAAGCCTCAAGCCAGCTTCAGCCTGCATGGAATAGGCTTCGCGTAGAGCTTCTGCTTTCTCTTTCTGTTCACTGATGTCAGGATCGCGATGGCGATGACGCCGCCGGCGAGGGCCAGCGCGGGGAAACCGGCGGCCACGACGACACCGGAGCTCAGCCCGCCACCGGCTCCAGCGACGGCGATCGAGACGTCCACCGTCCCTTGGGTCTTCGCACGGGTGGCGAGCGAGGTCGCGCCGGTGATGATCGTTGTGCCGGAGACCAGGCCCAGGTTCCAGCCCAGCCCGAGCAGGTCCAGCGCCAGGGCCAGCCGCGCGACGGAGTCGCCGGGAGCACTCGCCGCGACGATCCCGGCGGCCAGCAGCGTGACGCCGGAACCGGCAGTGACAGCCAGCGCGGAACCTGCCGTGAACAGCGCGCTGGGCACGCCGGCGAGGCCGGTCGAGCCGAGCATGTCCTGGGCGAGCAGGGCACCGACCGTGACCCCGCAGCGAGGCCGGAGCCGCTGAGCGTCTGCGAGATGACCAGGACGGTCAAGACACGACGCTGCAGACGCCCGCCCGGCCCGGTGTCCGGTGCGGCCCTGCTCTTGCTCATGACAGTGGTCTGTTTCCGGCGGCGACGGGCAGGCCCGCCAGCCGCCATTCGAGCATGCCGTCGTTGAGCCGGATGGCTCGGCGGCCGTGATCGCCGAGCAGGCGGACCGCGTCGTAGGCCAGAGCGCAGTACTCGCCGCGGCAGTACACGACGATGTCGGTGTCCGCGGACAGCCCGGCGATCCGGCCGGCGAGCTCCTCCACCGGGACGCTGAGCGCACCGGGGATGTGCCCGGCCCGGTATTCCTCCGCCGGGCGCACGTCCAGCAGGACCACCTCACCTGCCGCCACCCGGGCCCGCAGCTCCTCGCGGGTGACCTCGGTGGCGCCGTCCTCGCCGAGGTAGGCGTCCCGGGCCGGAGGAACCACGGCCTGATGCTGCTCGGCGACCTTCCGCAGCAATGCGAACAGCCTGGCCACGTCGTCGCCTGCCAGCCGGTAGTGGACGCGTACACCCTCCTTCCGGGTGGCGACGAACCCCGCCTGCTTGAGCGTCTGCAGATGCGCCGAGGCCGTCGTCAGGTTCAGCCCCGCCGCCCGCGCCAGCGCTTCTACGGTGCGCTCACCCTGCGCGAGCAGGTCGAGCAGCTCCAGCCGTTTCCCACTGGACAGCGCCTTGCCACTGGCGGCGAACGCCTCGTACAGCTCGGCCTTCGTACCCGGTCCGGCCATCTCCATCATGCTTCCTCCATTAATCCATGGAATAGTCTAGATGACGGTGGCGCTGTCACGCCATGCCCCTGAACGGATCTTGGAGGACATCGTGAGCTTCGCCGAGGACCATCTCG
The DNA here is from genome assembly GCA_009380095.1 of Streptosporangiales bacterium. Lineage (GTDB taxonomy): Bacteria > Actinomycetota > Actinomycetes > Streptosporangiales > Streptosporangiaceae > WHSL01. The sequence goes on from WHSL01000266.1 coordinate 4,104, forward strand.
TGCCGCTCGTCGACGAAGGGCTGGGTAACAGCGCCTACCTCGTCGATCTGGGCGATGGCCGCGCGCTGGCCGTGGACGTGCCCCGCGACCTGCGGGCGGCGTACGCGGCGGCGCGGCGGCGCAGGCTGACCATCGCCTACGCGGCCGACACGCATCTGCACGCGGACTTCCTGTCCGGTGCGGTCCAGCTCGGCCGCGACGAGGACGCCACGGTGCTGGTCTCGGCCGCCGGGCGCCGCGCGTTTCCACATCGCGGGCTGGCCGACGGTGACGAGGTGGACCTCGGCGGGCTGCGGCTGCGGGCGCTCGCCACGCCCGGCCACACCGACGAGCACCTGTCGTTCCTGCTGCTGGACGGGAGCCGGGAGCTCGGCGTGTTCACCGGCGGATCTCTGATCGTGAACTCCGCCGCCCGCACCGACCTGCTCGGCGCGGACCGCACCGAGGAGCTGGCCCGCGCCCAGTTCCACTCGCTGCGCCGCCTTGCCCGGCTCCCGGAGGCCACGGCAGTGTGGCCGACGCACGGCGCCGGCTCGTTCTGCTCCGCCCCGGCTGGCGCCGGGCGCACCACCACCATCGGCGAACAGAAGCAGGCCAACCCCCTACTGGGTGCCCGCGACGAGGACACCTTCGTCCGGCTCCTGCTGGGCAGCCTGGGCTCCTACCCCCATTACTTCGACCGGCTCGCCGAACGTAACCGCCGCGGCCCCGGGGTGCTGACCGGCACACCGCCGCTGCCCGGACTCGACACCGGGCAGGTCCGCGCGCTGCTCGCCGAGGGCGGTCAGGTGGTGGACGTCCGTCCCGTGGCGGACTTCGCCGCCGGGCACATCCCCGGTGCGCTGTCCATCCCGATGAGCGGCCGGTTCGCGGTCTGGCTCGGCTGGCTGCTGCCCGACACCACTCCACTGGCCTTCGTGACCGGGGAGAACCAGGATCTGGACGAGATCGTCTGGCAGGCCTACACGATCGGCTACGAGCGGCTGGCCGGACATCTGTCGAGCGGCATGCCAGCCTGGGCCGCCGCAGGCAACGCTACGGCCACCACCCGGCTCGTCACGCCCGAGGCGGCCCACGACGGACCGTACCTGGACGTCCGCCAGGAGGCCGAGTACGCCGGCGGCCATGTGCCCGGCGCGCTCAACTTGGAACTCGGGCGGCTCACCGAGCACGCCGCAGACGCCCCGGCCGGCGTGCTCGTGGCCTGCGGGCACGGCGAACGCGCGATGACCGCGGCGAGCCTCCTGGAACGCGCCGGCCGCACCGACGTGACCGTCCTCCGCGGCACCCCCGCCGAATACGCGGCGGCGCACGGCAAGCGACTCGAGGAGGCCGGGTGAATCCCGCCCCGGCGAGCCGGGCACAGCGGCCCGTCCGGCTCGGACTGCGGGAGAACTGGCTTCAGTTCACCCTGCTCGTCGTCGTCAACGTCTGCGTAGGCGCGCTCGTCGGCCTCGAGCGCACCACGGTCCCGCTGATCGGCACTGACGTCTTCGGCCTGACCAGCGATCTGGCCGTGTTCTCCTTCATCATCGCGTTCGGGGTCACCAAGGCGGTGACCAACCTCGCCGCGGGCGCGCTGACCGCCCGCTTCCGCCGCCGCCAGTTGCTCATCGCCGGCTGGCTCATCGGGCTCCCGGTGCCGTTCGCGCTGGCCTGGGCCCCGTCCTGGGGCTGGATCGTCGCCGCCAACGTGCTGCTCGGCCTCAACCAGGGCCTCACCTGGTCGATGACCGTGAACATGAAGATCGACCTCGTCGGGCCAGCCCGCCGCGGGCTCGCCACCGGGCTGAACGAGGCCGCCGGATACGTCGCCGTCGGGGCCACCGCCCTGTTCACCGGCTACCTGGCCAGTTCCTACGGCCTCCGGCCCGTACCGGAACTGATCGGCGTCGTGTTCGCCGTCGCCGGCCTCGCGCTCTCGCTGACCGTACGCGACACCGCCGCACACGTCGCCCTCGAACTCGCCCAACACCCACGCCCCGCACCCGAGGGTTCGCACAGCGGTCTCGCACAGACCTTCGCCCGCACCTCCTGGGGCAACCGATCACTTCGCGGGACCAGCCAGGCCGGCCTCGTCAACAACCTCAACGACGGCCTCACCTGGGGCGTCTTCCCACTGCTCTTCACCGACCACGGCCTCGGCCTGGCCGCGGTCGGCCTCATCAAAGGCCTCTACCCACTGCTATGGGGCATCGGCCAAATCCCCACCGGCCACCTCGCCGACCGCATCGGTCGCAAACCACTCATCGTCTACGGCATGCTCATCCAAGCCGCCGGGTTCGTACTCGCCCTGGCCCTCCTCGACCGCCCGCTGCTCGCGGGCGTCCTGTCCGCGGTGGCGCTCGGCATCGGCACGGCGATGGTCTATCCCGCACTCATCGCCGCCGTCTCCGACCACGCCCATCCCGCCTGGCGGGCCAACGCGCTTGGCACGTACCGATTCTGGCGCGACATCGGCTACGCGACGGGCGCACTCGTCGCCGGCATCCTCGCCGACGCCCTTGGTCTTAACGCCACCATCATCGCCGCCGCAGCACTCACCGCAGGCTCCGGACTACTCGCCGCCCGCTGGATCACCGAACACGGCCACGACACCACCGGACACGACAAGGAAAGCAACCCGACGAACTAAGACAACCCCTGCCCGGGCACACGGCCACTGGGCGCGTGGGTTGCTCAGAACGGGCATCATGGACGAGGGCCTGCTGTTGAGCACGCCAGCCATCACTCAGAAGCGCCAGGCGGCGGAGTCACACCTCCGGGCGGCTCCCGCGACAGCGCCTTCAGGAGTCGGCGGGCCAGCGGCTCTGGCACCCGCCGGAGGCGCCAAACAGATGGGACGCCATGTCCTCAACCCGTGGCGCCGTCCAGCGGCATCACACCCAGCGGCAACATGGGCAAATGGTTCATATCCGGCCTCGGACACCAACC
>WHSL01000223.1 GCA_009380095.1 Streptosporangiales bacterium
CACGGCTCCACGGCTCCACGGCTTGTCGTGCGTGGCGATGCGTCGGCACTGTCCCTCGCCGAGGTCCGCGCTCACGGGCCTCGTGTTGGAGCGGGCCGGGGGATGCCGTGGACACGATCCGGAAACGGGATCTTGACAGTGTGGGCGTGGCGGCGCAGAATTTCACGCACGTTTTATACGATCGCAAATCGCAAACACGATGGTCGGGGGGCCATCGACGGCAGAACCAGGAGCCCTCTTGCCTCTCGCCCGTGCCCGCCTCACCCGCACACCCCGAGCCCTCGCCCACCGGTCGGCGCCGGGGCCGCGGACCGCGCGGGAGCTGAGGAGACGGGTCATCGGAAACCGAGGGAGCACGTCGTGACGCTACGCCGCGTCCGCTCGGTGACGAAGGCGGAGGCCGCCGCGCAGACGATCCGCGGGGAGATCCGCGAGGGCCGGCTGCGTCCCGGGACCCGGTTGACGCTCCAGGAGCTCGCCGCCGATCTGGACATGAGCTACACGCCGGTACGGGAGGCGCTGCGCCAGCTCCAGGCGGAGGGACTCGTCGAGTACCGCCCCCACCACGGGACGGTGGTCGCCGACTACAGCCGGGACCGCGCCGAGGACGTCTACCTCCTGCGCGGCGTACTCGAACCGCTGGCCAGCTCGCTCGCGGCCGAGCGCGCGTCGGCCGAGGACCTCAGTGAGATCGAGGCCCGGCTGGCGGAGCTGAACGCGGCGCTGGAGGCGGGGCGGATGCGGGACGTACCCGCGCTCAACGCCCGGCTGCACAAGCGCATCTACGCCACGGCGGGTTCGCCGCTGCTGCAGGAGTTCATCGACCGGCTGTGGAACGGGGTCCCGTTCCAGGCCTTCAGCCTGACCGGCCGGTTCCACGAGTCGGCCGCCGAGCACGTCGCGATCGTGGACGCCCTGCTCGTGCAGGACGCGGATCGCGCCGCCGAGGAGATGCGTGATCACATCGCTAAGGGGGCACGCGCGGCGCTGGCCTCGCTGGACGCCATGGCGGACCCGCCCTAGACACGGCCGGCCCGTCCGGGGTACCCGGGGCCTGGGCGGCGGCCGGCCGTCGTACCGCGGTGATCGTCGGGGAGTACCGCGTACCGACAGAACAACTGGTTCTCACCCATCTGTAAAGGAATCGACTGCCATGCGAAAGACCCAGGTCCGCGGGCTCGCCCTGTGTGCGGCCGTGGCTGTGTCCCTGTCACTGACGGCCTGCGGCGCACGTGGCGCGGGCGTCTCCGGTGGCGACGACGGGACCTTCACGATCAAGTTCTCGCACGTCGTGACGCCCGAGACGCCCAAGGGCAAGGCGGCCGAGAAGTTCAAGGAGGTCGTCGAGAAGAACAGCGGCGGCCGGATCAAGGTGCAGATCTACCCGAACTCCGAGCTGTACGGGGACAAGGACGAGCTGCAGGCCCTGCAGTCCAACAGCGTCCAGATGCTGGCTCCGGCCAGCGCCAAGTTCACGACGATCGCGCCGGAGCTGCAGGTGCTGGACCTGCCGTTCCTGTTCGACTCGGTGGAGGACATCCCAAAGGTGGCTTCGCCGGAAACCCAGGCCGGCAAGGCCATCTACGCGAACAAGGCGCTGGCCGGTAAAAAGATCAAGCCGCTCGGCCTGTGGGACAACGGCCTGAAGCAGCTGTCCTCCAACAGCGAGATGCGCAAGCCCGCCGACGTGGCCGGCCACAGCTTCCGGATCCAGCCGTCCGACGTGCTGGACAGCCAGTTCAAGAAGTGGGGCGCCAGCGCGACGCCGATGGCGTTCTCCGAGGTCTACAACGCGCTCCAGCAGGGCGTCGTGGACGGGCAGGAGAACCCGTACTCCAACATCGAGTCGCAGAACATGCACACGGTGCAGAAGCACATCACCGAGTCGAACCACGGCTACGTGGGGTACGTCCTGGTGATCAACACCGACTTCTTCAACAAGCTCCCGAAGGATCTGCAGGACACCGTGGTGAAGGCGGCCGACGAGGCCAGCACCTTCAACCGCCAGGTCGCCGCGCAGATCAACGAGGAGGCGAAGCAGACCATTCTGAAGTCGGGCAAGACCAAGATCACCAAGCTGTCCGACGCGGAGCGCCAGGCCTTCAAGGACGCGGTCGTCCCCTCCGTGTGGCGGGAGTACGAGGACGTGATCGGCAAGGAGATCATCGGCGAGCTTCTCAAGGAGCAGGGCCAGTAATCACGACCGAGTCCGGGGCGGCCCCTCGCGGGGTCGCCCCGGCTCGTTGATCCGGGAGGTCCGGTGTCCCGTTTGGATCGGGCCCTGACCGTGGTGGAGAACGTCGTCGCTGCCGGAGCACTCGCCCTGGCCGTACTCATCGCCATTGTCAGCGTCCTGTTGCGTGCCGTCTTCGGAGTGTTCCTGTCATGGACCGAAGAGGCGATCGTCTACTTGATCATCTACTCCACGTTCATCGGCGCGGTCATCACGCTGCGCCACAACGAGCACGTCAACGTCGACCTGATGGCGCTGCTCGCGGGACGCCGGGGGCGGCGCATCGTGCACACGATCGGCGCCTTCGTCACCGTGGTCTACCTCGGGGCGATCGGGTACTTCTCCTGGCTGCTGCTGCTCGAGCCGTTCTCCACAGCGACGGTGACGCCGTCGCTGAAGCTGCCGCTGTGGGTGCTGGAGCTGTCCGTACCGATCGGGCTGACCCTGATGTTCATCCGCGGCGTGGAGATCCTCTACCGGGTCGCGCGCGGCCAGGTGGCCTTCTCCGAGGGAGAGAAGTCCGCGCTGCAGCACGAGGCGGAGCAGGCGGGCGTGGACCTGGAACGGGGCCCGGACGGCGAGAGCCGCGACAACGGTGAGAAGGAGGGCGGCCGATGACCGAGGCGGTGATCCTTCTCGTGGTCGTGCTGTTCGCGTTGCTGCTCTCGTCGGCACCCATCGCGATCGCGCTCGGCCTGACCTCGTTCGTGTACTTCTACTACTTCACGACGATCCCGCTCACCCAGATCCCCGAGCGCCTGTTCAACGCGCTCAACACGTTCCCGCTGATGGCGGTGCCGTTCTTCGTGCTCGCCGCGAACATCATGAGCCGCGGCGGCATCAGCAAGCGGCTCACCGACGCGGGCAACGCCGTAGTGGGGCACCTGCGCGGCGGCCTGGCCATGACGGCCGTACTGTCCTGCATGTTCTTCGCGGCGATCTCCGGGTCCAGCCCGGCCACCGTGGTCGCGGTGGGCACGCTGATGATCCCGGCGATGGTTGCCAGCGGGTACGGCCGCCGGTTCTCCACCGGCCTGATCGCCACCTCCGGCTCGCTCGGCATCCTGATCCCGCCGTCGATCCCGCTGATCGTGTACGGCATCGCCACCGAACAGTCCATCGGCGACCTGTTCCTCGCCGGCATCCTGCCCGGCATCGTCGCCGGGCTCATGCTGCTGATGCTCGTCGTGGTGATCTCCTACCGCCGTGGCTATGGGGCCGGCGAGAACGTCGTCAACATGACCACGGGCGAGCGGCTCAAGGCGATCCGCGACGCGGTGCTCAGCCTGCTGCTGCCGATCCTCGTGCTCGGCGGCATCTACGGCGGGCTGTTCACGCCCACCGAGGCCGCGGCGATGGCGGTGTTCTACGCGCTGCTCATCTCGCTGCTCTTCTACCGCGAGCTGAAGATCAAGGACCTCGGCCAGATCCTGCTGAACTCCGCCCGCACCTCCGCGATGATCATGTTCATCATCGCCAACGGGATCCTCTTCGCCTTCGTGCTGACCTCGGAGCGGATTCCGGGTCAGATCACCGAGGGCCTGCTCGCCATGGACCTCAACAAGTACACGTTCCTGCTGATGATCAACCTGTTGCTGCTGATCGTCGGCTGCTTCATGGAGACCTCCAGCGCGATCCTGATCCTGGCGCCGATCATCCTGCCGATCGGCCTCGAGCTGGGGGTCAACCCGATCCACCTCGGCATCATCATGGTGATGAACCTGGAGATCGGCATGATCACCCCGCCCCTGGGGCTGAACCTCTTCGTCGCCAGCGGGATGTCGAAGATGAGCGTGGTGCAGGTGGCCCGGGCGGCGTTGCCCAGCGCGGGAATGCTGCTGGTCGCGCTCGCCCTCGTCACCTACTTCCCGGTGATCACTCTGACGCTCGTCGGAGGCGGCTAGCGCCGGTCACGGGGCGGCGACATTCCGGCGAGGGCACGTACGGCCTCCTCGACCGGGGTGTCGCCGCTCACCAGTTCCAGGGTCAGCTTGATCCCGGCGGTCCCCGGCAGCAGTGCGGCGATCACGGCGGCCACGTCGTCGCGCGGTACGGCCCCGCGCTCCACCGGTGGCTCCGCGAGCCGCACCAGGCCGGCGCCCGGGTCGCCGGTGAGCCGCCCCGGCCGGACGATCGTCCAGTCGAGGTCGCGGCGGCGCAGGTCCTCCTCGGCGCGGGTCTTGGCCTCGATGTAGGCGGCCCAGACCTCGCCGCGGCCCGGATCGGGGGCCGTGCCCGCGCCCATCGAGGAGATCTGTACGAACCGCCGTACGCCCATGCGCTCGGCGGCGTCGGCCAGCAGGGCGGACGCGTCCTGGTCGACGGTCTTCTTGCGCTCCGCGCCGCTGCCCGGGCCGGCGCCGGCGGCGAACACCACGGCGTCCGCTCCGAGCAGCGCCTCGGACACCTCCTGCACACCGGTGTCCTCCAGATCGCAGACGTGCACGAGCGCACCGGCCGCCTGTACGTCGGCGATCTGCGCCGGTTTGCGGATCAGCCCGACCGGCTGATCACCCCGCGCGGCCAGCAGCCGCTCCAGCCGCAGCGCGATCTGCCCGTGCCCGCCCGCGATCACAACCCGCATGCCATCTCTCCCGTACGTTCCGGATCAGTTGGCGATGGACCCGGCGGCCCTCGGCGGCCAGCCGGGCCGGCCCGCCATCGCCGCTGTGACAGTAGCCGAAGACGGTGCGCGCGCCGGCCTCACGCAGCGCGGCGAGCGCGGCGTCGGTGTGCGCGGGTGAGCGTTGGATGTGCGACCAGTCCACAAGCGTGGTGACACCGGCGTCGAGCGCGTCGAGCACGCCCGCCAGGGTGCCCACGTGGACGTCTTCCGGAGTGAACCGTGGGACGAGTCGGCCGAAGACGTGCCGCAGGTAACCGGCGAAGGTGATGTCGGGCGCGAGCGCGCGCAGCCCGGTCTGCCAGGTGTGGCGGTGGGTGTCGGACGAAGCCGGGCAGCACGATGCGGCCGGCCGCGTCGATGACCTCGGTGCCGAAGGCGGCCGGCAGGGCGGGCCCGACCTCGGCGATGGTGTCGCCGTCGATGAGCACGTCGGCGTCGATGACGGTCATGGGCCTCGGGTCGATGACCCGGCCGCCGCGGACGAGGATGCGAGAAGTCATGTGCGAAAGGTTAGAGGAAAGCTTTTCGAAAAGCAATCTGGGGAGCTGTATCCTCGGGGTGTGCAGGAACGACGGGGCCCAGAGGTGGGTGATGAGGTCGACGCGCTGGTCCACGGGTGGGAGCGCGACGGCGTACCGGCCGAGCAGATCGCCGTGCTCGAGCTCAGCAAGCGGATCTCACGGCTCGAGGGCCTGATCGAGCATGCGCTCCGCGGCGAGCTGGCGGAGCTCGGGCTCACGTACGCGGCCTTCGATGTGCTCGTCGCGCTGCGCCGGGGCGGCGAGCCGTACCGGCTGCGCCCCAGCGAGCTGTCCCGGGCCCTGTTCCTGACCTCCGGCGGGACCAGCAATGTGCTGCAGCGGTTGCTGCGCGCCGGCTACGTGGAGCGCGAGACCGATCCCGGCGACGGGCGTAGCCGGTGGGTGCGGCTCACCCCGGAAGGGCTCAAGGTCACCGGATCGGCCATGAGGGCGTCGGTCCGCGCGCACGACGAGGTGCTCGGCTCGGTGCCCGTGGACACGGCGCGCGTTGCCGCCGACGCCCTCCGCGACGTGCTCACCGCCACCCGCCACCGCCGCTGAGCCCATCCGCCCGCCGCCCTCCTTACGCGGCGGCATCGGGCTCATCGTCCTCGCCTTCGTCCTCGTCCGTGGCCGGCTGCGCGCGGGCGACGTGGCGGAAGCCCGTGGCGATGAGGACGTACGGGATCGCGGCGATCGCGAACAGGGGGCCGGGGCTGAGCCAGGTGGAGCCGAAGGCGTACCCGGCGAAGATCAGTACCGCCACGACCTCGATGCCGAAGCCGGCGACCGAGGTGACGGTGGCCCGGGCGTCGTCGCCGACGCTGTCCTGCAGGGCCGCGTCGGCCGCCGCGTTGGCCCAGGAGAAGATCCCGAACGTGACCGCCACCAGCACCATGCCGGACGGATGCAGGGCGTCGGCGATCAGCGCGCCGGCAGCGAGGCTCACCCCTCCGGTGAAGATCACCGGCACCAGGAACCGGGTGCCGCGCCCGGCCAGCCAGCCGCCCACGGCCGAGCCGGCGGAGACCACCAGCAGGAGCAGCGGCACCGCCGGCGTGGGGACGCCCGTCGCCTGCGCGAGCAGCGGCAGGTACTCGTCCATCGCGTCCACGCCGCTCAGCACGGCGACGAGCCCGAGCAGCCGCGGGACGCCCTTGGTCCCGCGCACCTCGGTGATGCCCGCGCGCAGGACGCGCAGGTAGCTGGTGCCAGGCTCGGGGCGGCCGCGCGACTCCGGCAGCGACAGGGCGGCGAGTGTGGCGGCCGCGGTCGCGGCGACGCTGGCGATGCCGACGGCCTGGTAGCCACCGAACGCCAGTACGGGCGAGGTGAGCGCGGTGGAGAGCATGACCGCGGTGGTGCCCAGCGCCTCGGACCTGCCGATGAGCCGCGCGTACGAGCCCGCGCGGCCGAGCCGTCGCAGCTCCTCGTACACCAGCGCCTGCAGCGCACCGGAGCGCAGCGCGCCGCCCGCACCCCACAGCACGAAGCCCGCGGTGAACGCCGGATACGAGGGAAAGAACGTCCACAGCGCGAAGCCCGTGCCCGCGCAGGCGGGGGAGGCCGTGACGAGGAGACGGCGGGAGAAGCGGTCCGCCCAGGCGCCGGACGGGATCTCCAGCGTGAAGGCCGTCACCGACCAGATGACGAACAGCGAGGAGATCTCGGCGGGCGAGAGCCCGGTCTCGGCGAAGAGTAGCGCGTAGACCGGATACAGAAGGACGAGGTCCTCGAGGAACGTGTAGGCGTAGAGCCGGGCCGCGAGGCCGGACTCAGGTGATGACGATCAATGTCGGAAGCGGTGTCTCATGGTCCGGATCATAGCCGTACGGGCCCGTGGCAGTGGCAGCAAGCTGCCAGCGGTTCGCGTCCGGGACCGGCCGCACGCAGGCTTGAGCCATGACGACGGAGATCGGAGCCGCCGCGGGCGGCTCCTACATGATCGGTGGTGACCTGCGGGTCAACCGGCTCGGCTTCGGTGCGATGCGGCTGCCCACGGGCACGTTCGCCGGGCCCGTACGGGATCCGGAGACGGGCCGGGCGGTGCTGCGCCGGGCGGTCGAGCTCGGGGTGAACCACATCGACACGGCGGCCTTCTACGCGCGCGGCGACGTGAGCGCCAACGACCTCATCCGGGAGGCGCTGGCGCCGTACCCGGCGGATCTGGTGATCGCCACCAAGGTCGGCCCGCTGCGGGACGCGAGCGGTCTCCCCGCGCTGCAGGCCACGGCCGGGCAGCTGCGTGGCCTGGTGGAGGCGGAGCTCGAGCAGCTCGGACTGGACCGGTTCGACCTGGTCTACCTGCGCGTGGGCGGGATGAGCCCGCCGGACGAGGAGCCCCTGGGGGAGCGGTTCGCCGCGCTCGCCGCGCTCCGTGAAGAGGGCCTGATCCGGCACCTGGGGGTCAGCAACGTGTCGCCCGCGCAGCTGGCGGAGGCGCGCGGCGTCGCACCGGTGGCGGCCGTGCAGAACCACTTCCACGTGACGCACCGGGACGACGCCGGCCTGCTCCGGGAGTGCGCGGAGGCCGGCATCGCCTTCGTGCCGTTCTTCCCCATCGGCGGTGGGCACGTGCCGGTCGCGGCCGAGCAGGTGGAGAAGGTGGCGGCCCGGCACGGCGCCACGGCGGCGCAGGTCGCGCTCGCGGCGCTGCTCGCGCTCTCGCCGGCGGCGCTGGCCATCCCCGGGACCGGGACACTCGCCCACCTGGAGGAGAACGTGGCGGCCGCGGGCCTCCGGCTCACCGAGGAGGACCTCGCCGACCTCGCGGGGTGACCGCTCACCCGGGTGCGAAGACCACGTCGTGCGCGGCGCCCGGGGCGAGGAGGGTGAGGAGACGCTCGCCCTCCTCGGTGAGGGCGTCGGTGTCGGCGGGCCGGAGCGGGATGTACGGGCGGACGACGAGGCGGACCGGGCCGTCCCCCGTCGCGCGCTCGGTCGCCACCTGCACCAACGGCCGCATCCACCGCGCGTCACCGGCACCGACCAGGTGAATCGTGGACCGCATGAGCACGATCCGGACGACTTCGCGCGCCTCCATGAGCCGTACGACCTCGGCCGGGTCGAAGCCGGCCAGCCGCGTCCACAGGCCCACGTACCAGCTGTGCGGGGTCTGAGCCTGCACCCCCGCGAGGTGGCGCAACGCCTCGGCCACGGGCATGTCCGCGCGGCGCAGCAGCAGCTGCCGGTCCAGCAGGGCGCGGTTCAGCGCGCGCCGATCGAGCCTCATGGCCGCAGGCTATCCACGGATGCGGACAATCCCGGTCCGCAACAGACACGGCTGGCAGGATTGCTGTCATGGCCGACGAACCCTTCACAGGGCTGAGTGATGACGGGATCCAGCGCGCGGCCGTCGGGGAGGCTCCGGTCCTCGACGACCGGGTGACGCTGGCCGAGTACGACCCCCGCTGGCCGGAGCTGTACGCCCGGGAGGAGCGGCGCATCCGTGCCGCCCTCGGCGACCGGGTGTTCCGCATCGAGCACATCGGGTCGACGTCGGTCCCCGGTCTCGTCGCCAAGCCCATCATCGACATCGTGCTGCTGGTCCAGGACTCCGCCGACGAGAACGGCTACGTTCCTG
>WHSL01000340.1 GCA_009380095.1 Streptosporangiales bacterium
CGCTCCTCGGAGTTGTCGAACGTCTGGGACACGGTCACCCGGGTGCCGCCGCTGTCGGCGGCGAGGTCCAGGTTCATCAGCGTCGGCGCGCCGCCGGGGCCGTCCATGGACATGACGATCCGATTGTCCTGGACGACCTCGACGTACGTGCCGGACATCGTGAACTTGCCGCCGCCGGGGATGACCATGACTGCGCTCCACGCGCCACCCGGCCGTACGTCGAGCGTGACGTCCTCCGCGCTCGCCCAGGTGCCGTAGTCCTCCGCGTCCGTCCAGGCGCGCCAGACCTTGTCCACGGGGGCGTCCACGGTGCGGGTGATGGAGTAGTCGAAAGCGCTGCTGGCGTTCATGCCGTTCTCCCTCGTCGGGCCGATGCGGTTCATGCCGGTCACCGGCGGAGCGGGGCGAGGAGCCGGCGTCGCCAAGTAGACCCGATGCGTGGTCGCGGCTCGCCGCGTGGGCCGCGTCCGCATCCGGCCACGCGGGGTCGTCGCTGTGGGCGCGCGGCTCTTGACCTACCAAATGAACGCTCTTTTAATTCCTTCATGGGACGCATCGCGGGCGTGACGGCCGCCGAGACGCGGGAGCGGCTGCTGCAGGCGGCCGCCGACGTCTTCGCCCAGCGTGGGTACGACGGCACCCGCGTCGCCGACATCGCGGCGGCCGCCGGGGTGAGCAACGGCGCCCTGTACTCGCACTTCGGCTCGAAGGCCGAGCTGATGGTGGCGGCGCTGCGCGCGCACGGCCCGCGGATGCTGGCCGGCCTGCTCGCCGCCGAGCCCGACCGGCCGATCGCCGACGTGCTGCTGGCCATGGGCCGGCTGCTGCCGCGACGCCGCGAGGCCGGCGGCTATCTCATCGTCGAGGCCCTGGCCGCGGCCCGCCGCGACGAGGAGGTCGCCCACCCGATGCGCGACTACGTGGGCGAGCGCGCCGACTGGCTCGCCGGGCTGGTACGGATCGCGCAGCGCGACGGCGACTTCGACCCGGCCCTCTCCTCGAACGCGCTGGCGCACTTCTGCCTGCTGCTCGCGATGGGCAGCGCGCTCGTCACGCCGGACCTGCACGCGGTCGCGGACGAGGAGTGGAACGCGCTGCTCACCCGGGTCGTGACCGCGTTCGCCCCGACCGACAACCCGGCGCAAAGGAGCGCACCGCAGTGAAGCTGCAGATCGATTCCACGCGATGCCAGGGGCACGGCCGCTGCTACGACATCGCACCCGAGCTGTTCACCGAGGACGACGAGGGCTACGGGCAGGTGGCCGGGGACGGCAGCGTCCCGCCCGGCCGGGAGCACGCGGCGCGCCTCGCCGTCGCCAACTGCCCCGAGCAGGCGATCGACTTCCGCCAGGAGGCGTGACATGAGCGTGGACGACCGCTTCGCCGAGGACTTCCGCAAGGGCAGAGAGGACCGGCCGCCCGGCACCCGCAGCGAGGTCGTCACCGGCCCGGTCTCCGACTGGACCACCGACTTCTCGCACGTGGAGGACGAGTGGGCCGGTGACCCGTACCCCATCCAGGACGACCTGCGGGAGCGCTGCCCGATCGCGCGCACCGAGCGGTTCGGCGGCGGCTGGCTGCCCACCCGCTACGAGGACGTGGCCGCGATCGCGTACGACACCGAGCGCTTCTCCTCCCGCGCGATCGTGATGAGCAACTTCCGGCCGCCCCGCGACCTGGCCCCGATCGGTGGTTCGCCGCCCATCTCCTCGGACCCGCCGTTCCACCACGACGCTCGGAAGCTGCTGCTCCCGGCGTTCACCAAGACCGCGGTCGGCAGGATGGAGGCCTCGACGCGGGCGTACTGCCACGCGCTCATCGACGGGCTCGCGGGCCAGCCGACCGTGGACGCGGCGCGGGACTACGCGCAGTACATCCCGATGCGCGTGATCGCGGACATGCTGGGCTTCCCGCCCGAGGACGGGCCGCAGTTCCGCGAGTTCGTGGAGAACACGCTGGAGGGCGTCAACCTGCCGCCGGAAGAGCGCATGGCGCGGATGGACCGGCTCTTCGACTACCTGCTGGCGCAGATCCGCGACCATGTGGACAACCCGCGCGACGACCTGACGACGTACCTGATCAATGCGGAGCTGTACGGCAACAAGCTCCAGCCCTCGCACGTGTCGGGCACGATGGCGCTGCTGCTGATCGCCGGCATCGACACCACCTGGAGCGCCATCGGGGCCTCCCTGTGGCACCTCGCCAAGACCCCCGCGGACCGGGAGCGCCTCGTCGCCGAGCCGGCGCTGCTGCCCACCGCGATGGAGGAGTTCCTCCGCGCGTACGCCCCCGTCACCATGGCCCGCCTGGTCAAGGACGACATGCACTGGCAGGGCGTGGACATGCGGGCCGACGACTGGATCCTGCTGTCCTTCCCCGCCGCCAACCGCGACCCCGCGCAGTTCGACCGCGCCGGCGAGGTCGTCATCGACCGCGAGGTCAACCGGCACGCCGCGTTCGGGCTGGGCATCCACCGGTGCGTGGGCTCCCACCTCGCGCGGATGGAGCTGCGGGTCGCCCTCGAGGTGTGGCTGGAGCGGATCCCGGAGTTCAGCCTCGCCGATCCGGGCGCGGTGACCTGGGCCGCGGGTCAGGTACGCGGACCCCGTACGCTCCCGCTCCGCATCGGGCCGGCCTAGCGGACCTGGGGCGTTCCGTCCACAGCCGGGTGGATACGGTGGCCGGGTGACCGAACCACGCACCATCCGTGTCGCCGCCGCCCAGCTGGGGCCGATCCCCGAGGACGAGGGCCGGGCGAGCGTCGTGAACCGCCTGGTGGCGCTCGCCACGCAGGCCGCCGACGCGCGTGCGGAGCTCGTCGTCTTCCCCGAGCTGGCGCTGACGACGTACTTTCCCAAGCGGATCCGCGACGACTTCGACCAGTTCTTCGACGTGGAGATGCCGAATCCCTCGGTGGAGCCGCTGTTCGCCACGGCACGGTCGGCCGGGCTGGCGTTCTGCCTGCGCCAGTGCGACACGTTCGCCGCGACGGAAGCCGCGTCGGCGAGCGCACGATACGAGGCATCCTCGGCCCGTGACGCGCTGGTCACCTTGAGAACGTTCACGAAGCCTCCGCCTCCGCGCGGGCGGCCAGAAACCTGGCCTTGAGGTGGGTCAGCGCCTCAGGAGCATCCGCTTCCCCGGTCATCAGCATGTCGTGGGCGATCTCCTCGATCGGGGCGAACGGCCATTCTGGTCGCTCCGCGACGAGACGCGCCTGAACCGGCGGAGCGATCCGCCAGGCGTCCCGGATGTCATGGACAGCGGTCACGAGGGTCGCCTCGTCGGAGACGACCGGGACGAACCCCGCGGCCTCCAGATCCACGGTGCGATCGGCGTGGATGACCACGAGCCCCGGTAGCCGCCACGGGGCCAGTACATCGGCGGCCCAGTCGCCGGAGAGTCGCCACCGGGCCCCGGCGGACCGCACGGCCTCCATGGCCAGGTCGATCTGCTGACGCGGCGGATCCAGGTGATACCAGCGCTGCTCCAGGGTCGGCGTGAACCCCGTGCCCGCGAGTACGTCAAGGATGCGCGCCGCATTCACGGCCTCCCAGCCTGCCGCCCCCCTCCGGGCGTCGCCGTTGGAGACGGCCCGGCTGAGCACCTGGGAGACCCGTGCCTGGGTCACTCCCACGGCTTCGGCGATCGCCACCTGCCGGTGCGGACCAGGGTGGCCGAGCAGATGGCCGAGCACGGCACGTTCGGCCGGTGGACGGATCGCGTCACGCGCCTGTGGCTCGGCGGCGTCCCCGTCGGGGCGATCGAGGGTGATCGTGCGTCCGGGGAGCCGGAGCCGGCCTCTGCCGTCCGTGGTGATCCATGACCACCCGGTCCGGTTCAACGCCTCCGTCGTACGGGAACCGGCCGACGGCACCACGAGCACGGCGTGCGGCTCCAGATCCGGGATCTCGCTGGGCCGGATTCGGGCTCGCCGCCTGACGGCGAAGGCCGCGCCGTCCACCACCAGCGTGCGCCCGCCGTCCGCGAGCTCGACACGGAGCCCGGCATCCGCAAGCCGCTGCAACCACACCCAGCAAGTATAAACTCTGGCGCACTA
>WHSL01000019.1 GCA_009380095.1 Streptosporangiales bacterium
CATGACCAGCGTCGTCGTCCACCCCTTGGTGATCGACCCGACCTGGAAGACGGAGTCGGTCGTGGCCTCGACCCCGGTGGCCATGCTGAGCACGCCCGCGGCGTGGTCGACGACCTCCCCGCCGGACGCCACCGCGATCGCGGCGCCGGGCACACCGTGCTCTTCGAGCAGGCCCGCGAACCAATCCCGCAACCACCCATCGATCTCATCGAGCTTCGCCATGAACCGACCGTAGAGCGGCCGCGCGTACCCGTATTCGTCCGGCGTGACGAGCCTCGGGCGCACGCGTCATCCGGACGCACAACCCCGGACAGGCCGGAGGCGGGCCACCCGCGTGGGGCGGCCCGCCTCCGGTGGGTCCGTACGGGTCCGTACGGGACCTCAGTGCGCTCCGGCTCCGGTGAGCGACCGCACCTCCAGCTCCGCGAACTTCCTGTCGTTGCGCTCCTTGGACAGCAGGGCGCCCAGGATCGCGCAGAGGAAGCTGAACGGGACCGACACCAGGCCCGGGTTCTCCAGCGGGAACCAGGCGAAGTCCACACCCAGTGGGAACAGCGACGCCGAGGCGCCGGTCACCGGGTCCACCTTGCCGGACACCACCGGCGAGAAGAACACCAGCACCACCGACGAGATCAGGCCGCCGTAGATGCCGGCGACCGCTCCCGCCGTGTTGAACCGCTTCCAGAACAGCGACAGCAGGATCGTCGGCAGGTTCGCCGAGGCAGCGATCGCGAACGCCAGCGCGACCAGGAACGCCACGTTCAGCCCCTGGGCGAAGATGGCCAGCACGATCGAGATGCCGCCGATCACGAAGGCGGAGATCCGGGCGACCCGCACCTCCTCCTTCTCGCTGGCCTTACCGCGCTTGATGACGCTCGCGTAGAAGTCGTGCGCCAGCGACGACGAGGAGGCCAAGGTCAGGCCCGCCACCACCGCGAGGATGGTGGCGAAGGCGACCGCGGCGATCAACGCCAGCAGCACCGGTCCGCCGAGCGCCTCCGCCAGCTGTGGAGCCGCCGTATTGCCGGCCTTGTCCTGCGCCGTGATGGCGGCACTGCCGACGAGCGCGGCGGCCCCGAAGCCGAGCGCCAGGGTCATCAGGTAGAACGTGCCGATCAGGGCGATCGCCCAGTTGACCGAGGTACGCGCGGCACGCGCGGTGGGCACCGTGTAGAAGCGGATCAGGATGTGCGGCAGACCCGCGGTGCCGAGCACGAGCGCCAGGCCCAGGCTGACCAGGTCGAGCTTGCTGATCAGTGTCGCGGCCGCGTCGCCGGGGATGTCCTTGCCGTACCGCAGGCCCGGCTCCAGGAACTCCTGGCCCTTCCCGCTCGCCTCGGCGGCGGAGCCGAGCATCTCGGAGATGTTGAAGCCGAACTTGAACAGCACCAGCGCCGTCATGATGAAGGCGCCGCCCATCAGCAGCACGGCCTTGACGATCTGCACCCAGGTGGTGCCCTTCATCCCGCCGAGAGTCACGTAGACGATCATCAGAATGCCGACCAGCACGATCGTCGCGATCTTGGCGCCGTCCGCAGACATGCCGAGGAACGACTGGCCCTCGGAGATGCCGAGCAACAGCGCGACGAGCGCGCCGGCGCCGACCATCTGCGCGAGCAGGTAGAAGATCGAGACGGTGACCGTCGACGCCGCGGCCGCGGTGCGCACCGGGCGCTGCCGCATCCGGTACGACAGCACGTCGGCCATCGTGTACCGGCCGGAGTTCCGCAGCAGCTCGGCCACCAGCAGCAGGGCGATGAGCCAGGCCACGAGGAAGCCGATCGAGTACAGGAAGCCGTCGTAGCCGAAGAGCGCGATGATGCCGGCGATGCCGAGGAACGACGCCGCGGACATGTAGTCGCCGCCGATGGCCAGGCCGTTCTGGATGCCGGAGAAGCTGCGGCCGCCCGCGTAGTAGTCGGTGGCGGTCTTGGTGTGCCGTCCCGCCCACACCGTGATCCCCAGCGTGGCGATCACCAGCACGACGAACAGCGAGAACGTGAGCGCGCGGTTGCCCGCGGCCGCCGGGGCGGCGAGCAGGAACTGGTGCGATGCGAGGTTCATCGGGCGTCCTCCGGAGCTTCGAGCTCGGCGCGGATCTCGTCGGCGACCGGGTCGAGCTTGCGGGCAGCGAAGCGCGAGTACCACCAGGCGATCAGGAAGGTGGACACGAACTGGAGGATTCCGAAGACGAACGCGACGTTGAGGTTCCCGGCCACCGGTGTCGCCATGAACTCGCGCGCGTAGGCGGACAACAGGACGTACAGCAGGTACCAGACAAGGAACGCCACGGTCATCGGGAACACGAAACCACGGAAGGCGCGACGCAGGCCGACGAAGCGAGGGTCCTCGCTCATCGCTACATAACGCCCATCTCCGTCTATTTCGACGGGTGTGGCAGGAGGATCGGAGGCCACGAGTTCCCCTCTCGGGTGACCGGTTTCAGGTAGGGATCAGCCCGACATGCTGGCCCTTGGCAAGACCGCACGCGAAGCGTCTGTCCGGAATAGGCCAACGGGTTAGTAGAGCGCTCCGCTGGGGAATGAGGAAAGGTTTGCCATAACTCGGCCAAATGATGGCCGGGCCGGTCAACGCCCCTATGCCGTTGCCACATCGACACCCGATCGATGCCCGGATTTTATGATTCAGTCGGCGGCAGCGGACAGCTCGCCGGGGCCACCCGCCGCACGATCTCGTCCAGCGCGATGCGCACGTACGGCTCCCCCACCCACCGGATCGGGACGGCGACGCGCCCCCCGCGACGGCCCGCTCAGTACCGCGGCGCGGAGCGCCCCCGCTGGACGCGCGGGCCGCGCCTCGACCGGCGTGCCCAGCAGGGCGAGTGCCAGTGCCTGCGGTCGTCCGCGCCGCCGAGGCCGGCGGCGGCGTCGGACCGCCAGGCCACCACGTGCGGCGTGCCGGGCCGGATCTCCTGGTCGCACCCCGGGCAACGATAGAGCTTCGTAGCGGCGGCGCCAGTGACTTGGCGAACGATCCACTCGCCGTCTTCTGCCTGCTCGGTGGCGTGGAAGACGCCCGCGGAGCCTTCAGCGTCACCGGACCCGGGGCGGGACCGGCGGCTGCTGCGGTTGCGGCGCGGGCTCACGTCACGATCGTATTCAGCGGCCCGGGACGACGTCACTCAGACCGTCGGCGCCGACGGCGACGAGCTCGGTGAGCAGCGCGGGCGGCGCGTAGCAGGACTCCGCGTGCCGCGTGTGCAGCAGCGACAGCGCGCCGCACACGTCCTCCAGGCCGATCTCGTCGAGCAGCTGCACCGGGCCGCTCGGGTAGCCGCAGCCGAGCCGCATGGCGGTGTCGATGTCGGCGGGGGTGGCGTAGCCGTCCTGCACCATCCGTACGGCGTCCGCCAGGTGCACCGAGAGCAGCGTCTCCAGCAGGAAGTCGGTACGGCCCACGACCACCGGCGGGCCCACCCGGGCGGCGAGCGCCCGGGCGTGCGCCAGCACCCCCGGCGCGGTCACCGCGGACGTCACGACCTCCACCAGCCGGTCCTCCGAGACCCGCATGCCGACGACCTTCCGGGCGTCGCCGGCGACGGGCTCCAGCCCGGGCGGCCACTCGGTGATCACCAGGTCGCAGGCCAGCAGCTCGGCGTCCACCCGCTCGGGGTCCACCTCGGCGGACTCGACCTCGGCGGGCACGTACACGTCCACCCCGGTGGCGCGGCAGGCGGTGCTGAGCACCGCGGTGTCGTCGCCGATCACCGCGACCCGGCCCGGCAGGGCGGCCCGCGCGGCGGGCACCTCGCCGGCGGCGGCCGGCTGCGCCGGGTACGTGTAGAAGCCGCGGCCGGTCTTGCGGCCGAGCAGGCCCGCCGTGACCATCCGGCGCAGCAGCGGCGCGGCGGCGTACCGGGGGTCGCGGAACTCCTCCCAGAGCACGTCCATGATGGCCAGGGCCACGTCGAGCCCGACGAGGTCGAGCAGGGTGAGCGGCCCCATCGGCAGCCCGGCGCCGGCGGTCATGGTGGTGTCGATGTCGTCCCGGGTGGCGATGCCGGTCTCGTACAGCCGTACGGCGTGGTTGAGGTACGGCACCAGCAGGGCGTTGGCCACGAACCCGGCGCGGTCCCCCACGGTCACCGGGGTCTTGCCGATCCGTTCCGCCAGTGCGGCCACGGCTGCGGTGACCTCGGGCTCGGTGAGCACGGTGCCCACCACCTCGACGAGCCGCATGACCGGCGCCGGGTTGAAGAAGTGCATGCCCACGACCCGTTCCGGGCGGGAGGTGAGCGCGGCGATCTCGGTGACCGAGAGCGAGGAGGTGTTGGTCGCGAGCACCACCCCGGGCCGGCTGACGCGGTCCAGGTCGGTGAAGACGTCGCGCTTCAGGTCCAGCCGCTCGGGCACGGCCTCGACGACCAGGTCGGCCTCGGCGAGCGCGCCCCGGTCGGTGCCCAGCGTCACCCGGGCGAGCAGCGCGTCGCGCTCCTCCTCGGTCATCCGCCCGCGCTTGACGGCCCGCCCCACGGACGACTCCAGGTGGCCGCGGCCGCGCTCCAGCGCCGCGTCGTCGATCTCGATGCCGATCACCGTGAGCCCGGCCTTGGCGAAGACCTCGGCGATGCCGGCCCCCATCGTGCCCAGCCCCACGACGCCGACGATCTGGATGTCCGCACTGCTCATAACGGCCAACCTAATGCCTGTCGCGGTACGGGCCGAGCGCGGGCCCACGCCAGGATCGGGGGATGCGGTTCGGGATCTTTCTGCTGGCGCCTCGGTTCCCCGGCCAGGACGAGGGGGAGGTGCTGGACGGGGCGGTGGCGGTCGCGCGGGCCGCCGAGCGGTACGGCTTCGACGACGTGTGGCTGGCGGAACACCACTTCATGGCGTACGGGATCTGCCCCTCCGCCCTCACGTTCGCCTCCTACCTGCTGGGCAACACCGCACGGATCGGGGTGGGCACGGCCGTCACCGTGCTGTCCGGCCGTCACCCGGTGGACGTGGCGGAGCAGACCGCGCTGCTGGACCGGCTGTCCGGCGGGCGGCTGCGGCTCGGCGTGGGCCGCGGCGGCCCGTGGCTGGAGCTGGAGGTGTTCGGCACAGGGCTGGAACGGTACGAGACCGGTTTCACCGAATCGCTGGACCTGCTGCTCGCCGCGCTGGAACGGGACCGGGTGCGCGGCGACGGCCCGGCGTTCCGGTTCCGCGAGGTGCCGATGGTGCCGCGGCCGGCCACCCGCCCGCGCCCGCCGGTGGTGGTGGCCTGCACCTCGGAGGCGACCCGCACGGTGGCCGCCGAGCGCGGCCTGCCGATGCTGCTCGGCATGCACGAGACCGACGCGCAGCGGGCGGCGGCCGTGGCGCACTACGCCGCCGAGGCGGCGCGGCACGGACGGCCGCCGCACCCCGGGCACGTGGCGGCCGCCGTGGCGCACGTGGCCGACGAGCCCGGCCGGGCCCGTGCCGAGCTGCTGGAGGCCCTGCCCCGCTGGCTCGGCCCCGGCCTGGCGGGCTACGTGGCCGTGGACGACCGGCCGCGCGCGCCGCGCGACCCGGCCGCGTACGCGGCGCACCTGTGCGACACGCACCCGGTCGGCACCCCGGCCGAGTGCGCGGACCGCATGATCGCCACGGTCCGGGCCACCGGCGTCCGGCACTTCATCCTGATGGTGGAGGGCATCGGCGACCCGGAACGGGCGGTGGACACGGTCCGCCGCCTCGGTGAGGATGTGCTCCCGGAGGTACGGTCGGCGGCCGGTGAGAAGCGCTAGCGTGGCCACATGTCCAACACCGACACCGTCCGGGCGTTCCTCACCGCCCTGGAGAGCCTGGACATCGATGACGCCCTCCGGCACGCGGCGCCGGGGATCGTCTATCAGAACGTGCCGCTCCCGCCGGCCCGCGGCATCAAGGCCTTCGAGCGGCAGATGCGCACGATGGCGCAGTACGGCACCGGCTTCGAGGCCCGGATCCACCGCATCGCGGAGAACGGGCCGGTCGTGCTGACCGAGCGCACCGACGTCCTGGAGATCGGCGCCTGGCGCGCCGAGTTCTGGGTCTGCGGCACCTTCGAGGTGCACGACGACAAGATCACCCTCTGGCGGGACTACTTCGACTGGGCGACGGTCCTGGCGTCCGGCGGCAAGGGCCTGGTCAAGGTCGCTCTGACGGGACTCGCCCGGCGGCGGAGGACTCTGCCGAGCTGAACCGCAGGTGGCCGTCGGCGACGCCGCCGCGCCGTACCAGCCTGCGGTCGGACCGGTAGTGGGTGGACGCCGCCCACGGAGCGACCGGGCCCTGCTTGGGCAGCTTGTCCAGGGAGCGCAGCACGTACCCGGCCTGGAAGTCGAGGAGCGGGCGCTTCGGCAGGCCCGGGTCGGCGACCGGGCGGGCGGTGTCGTACCCGTGCGCGTCCATGTGCGCGAGCAGCTTGCAGAAGTACTCGCAGACGAGCCCCACCTTGAGCGTCCACGAGGCGTTCGTGTACCCGATGGCCAGCACGAAGTTGGGCACGCCGCTGAGCATCATGCCCTTGTACGCGAACCGCTCCCCCGGGTCGACCGGCTCCCCGTCCACCGCGAGCCCGACCCCGCCGAACAGCTTCAGGTCGAGGCCGGTCGCGGTGACGATGACGTCGGCGTCCAGGTGCTCGCCGGACTCCATCCGGACGCCCTCCGGCGTGAAGGCCTCGATGTGGCCGGTGACGACCGAGGCGCGCCCGTGCCGGATCGCCTGGAACAGGTCGCCGTCCGGGGCGATGCAGAGCCGCTGGTCCCAGGGGTCGTACGGCGGGTTGAAGTGCTCGTCGACCGGAAAGCCCTCGGGCAGCCGCCGGGCGTTGATCGAGCGGATCATCCGCCGTGCCGCCTTGGGGAAACGCCGACAGAACAGCCAGCTCCAGCGCTGCATGGCGACGTTCTTGCGGCGGACGATCCCGTACGAGCGCTCCTCGCCGAGCAGCCGCCGCAACACGCCCGCCAGCGGGTCCTGGGTGGGCAGCGGCAGGATGTACGTCGGCGTGCGCTGCACCATCGTGACGTGCGCGGCCGTCTCGGCCATGGCGGGGATGATCGTGACCGCGGTGGCCCCGCTGCCGATCACCACCACGCGCTTGCCCGCGTGGTCCAGGTCGTCGGGCCAGTGCTGGGGATGGACGACCGGGCCGGTGAACCGCTCCCGGCCCTCGAAACGCGGGCTGAAGCCCTGGTCGTAGGAGTAGTAGCCGGTGGCGCAGAAGAACCACCCGGCGGTGAACTCCCGCCGCTCCCCGGTCCGCGCGTCCTCCGCCTCGATCAGCCACCGCGCGTCCTCGCTGGACCAGGACGCCGCACGCACCCGGTGGTGAAAGCGGATGTGCTCGTCGATGCCGTTCTCCGCGGAGACCTCGCGCACGTAGGCGAGGATCTTCTCGGCGGAGGCGATGGAGTCCTCGTCCGTCCACGGCTTGAACGCGTACCCGAAGGTGTAGAGGTCGGAGTCGGAGCGGATCCCTGGGTAGCGGAACAGGTCCCAGGTGCCGCCGGTGGCCCCGCGCGCCTCCAGGATCGTGAACGTCTTCGCCGGGTGCTCGGTCTTCAGGTAGCGGGCGGCGCCGATGCCGGATATGCCCGCCCCGACGATGAGGACGTCGAAGTGCTCGATGTCAGGCGACACGCTCGCTCCCTACCTTGGCCGTCTGGGGCCGTCCTACCCCGGGACGCCGCCGTACGACGGCCCGCCCGCCCTTCGCGGGCGCGACGGCCACCCCTCGGAAGTGTCCCCGCTCGCCGGGACGGTCCGTCGGTTCGAGCGCGAAGTCGCGGAGCAGCGTCCGGAGCACGACGTGCATCTCCATCGTGGCGAACGCGGCGCCGATGCAGCGCCGCCACCGCCATGCCGCACGGGATGGTCCACCGGCCCACGGTGAAGGTCTCCGCCAGCGCGTCGTCGCGCCGGTCCAGGTCGTCCGCGGCCAGCGTACGGTCGTGAGCAGCCTCCGCACCCGCCGGTGCGCGGACCCGGTGAGCGAGAACATCGAGCCCGGGCCGAGCACGTGGCCGAGCCGTCCCTCGAACTCGATCAGCGCGGAGTCGGCCAGGAATGCCTCCTGCCTTCAAGGGGCCGTACGAGGCCGTTTGGCTGGCGGCGTGACGAGTGTGGAGGTCGTGCGGGCAGGGCGGGCGCCCCGGAGCTTCCGGCACCGGCTCATCCAGGGCATGGCCGGCGCCATCCGCGAGCGCGGCTACCGCGACACCTCCATCGCGGACGTCGTACGGCACGCGGGCACCTCGAAGCGGACCTTCTATCAGCACTTCGAAGGCAAGCAGGAGTGCTTCGTCGCGCTGCAGGAGGAGCCCGCCCTCACGGTGTGCTGGATCCGGGACACTCCGGCGCTCGGGGCGGAGGCCCGGCGGGTGGAACGCGAGGTGATGGAGCGCTACGTCGCGCTGATCCGGAGCCTCGCGGACAACCCGGTGCTCAAGGCGGCGGGACTGGAGTCGCCGGGGCGCCCCGTCGTGATCATGCTGCTCGGCGGCCTCCGCGAGCTCATCGCGACCACCATCGAGGACGGCGGCGACCTGAACGACCTCTACGACCTGATGGCCGAGAAGACGATGGCCCTGCTCGCGACGCCGTGACCGGGACGCGCCACGGGCGGCCGCCGCGCACTCGGCACGTGACGGCCGCCCCGGTGACGAGACGCTGCCGGCCGTACGGTCAGCAGTCGACGAGCTCCGGTGACTGGTTGAGCAGCTGGGCGCGCGGGGTGACGAAGTCCGCGTACGCCGCGTCGGCGCCGGGCCGGAAGACCGCGACGCGGTGGCAGTTCTGGAAGGCCAGCCGGATCCCGAAGTGACGCTCCAGGGTGGCGCGCATGGCGTCGCTGGCCATCGCGCGCAGCAGCTGGCCGCGGGCCTGCTCGTCCGGCGGGGGCACGAGGTTGTCCTCGAACTCCGCGTCCGACTCGCGGAGCCGCGCCGCGAGGCCGCTGATCAGCGACCAGGCGTACGGCAGGGATTCGCGGATGCAGTCGACGAAGGCCTGATCGTCGACGTCGTCCCGCTGGGCCTTCTCCAGGAGGTCGGTGGAGACCGTGAGCGACATGAAAGTCCCTTCGGTGGAGCGATCGCGCGGGTCCAGGACGCGGCCCGCCCTACGACCGCGTTTTGCACGACGTGTGTGACGCTATGTCCGGTTTCGAGGGTCGTCCAGCCCTCGAATTCCACCGTTGAAAATAGTTTTCATTTTCAGCTATGTCCAGGCCGGCGCGCACGCCCGGGCCGAACCGCGGGCGGCCGCGAAGGGATATCTTGACATCGAGCATTAATGCAGACGTGAAGCGGAGTAATCGGTGACCGGTTCGGAAAGCACAGCCACGATCATCTACACCCACACCGATGAGGCCCCGGCGCTGGCGACGTACTCGTTCCTGCCTGTCATCCAGGCGTACGCCCGGTCCGCCGGCGTCACGGTCGAGACGCGCGACATCTCGCTGGCAGGGCGGATCATCGCGAGCTTCCCCGAGTACCTGACGGAGGATCAGCGTATCGGCGACGACCTCGCCGAGCTCGGCGCGCTCACCCAGTCGCCCGCCGCCAACATCATCAAACTGCCGAACATCTCGGCCTCGATCCCGCAGCTCAAGGCGGCCATCGCCGAGCTGCAGGCGCAGGGCTACGCCCTGCCCGACTACCCGGACGACCCGAAGACCGACGCCGAGAAGGACATCGGCGCCCGGTACGACAAGGTCAAGGGCAGCGCGGTCAACCCCGTGCTGCGCGAGGGGAACTCCGACCGCCGGGCCTCGGCCGCGGTGAAGAACTACGCCAAGGCCCATCCGCACTCGATGGGCGCGTGGCCGGCGGACTCCAAGACGAACGTCGCCACCATGACCGCCGACGACTTCCGGTCCACCGAGAAGTCCGTGGTGATGGGCGCCGACGGCACGCTCCGCATCGAGCTGGTGGCGGAGGACGGGTCCGTGACCGTGCTACGGGAGTCCGTACCGGTGCTCGCCGGCGAGGTCGTGGACGCGGCCGTGATGCGGGCGGGCGCGCTGAGCGCGTTCCTGTCCGCGCAGGTCGCCCGGGCCAAGGCCGACGGCGTGCTGTTCTCCCTGCACCTCAAGGCCACGATGATGAAGGTCTCCGACCCGATCATCTTCGGCCACGGCGTGCGCGCCTTCTTCCCCAAGACCTTCGAGAAGTACGGCTCCGCCCTCGCCGAGGCCGGGCTGTCCGCCGACGACGGTCTCGGCACCATCTTCACGGGCCTGGAGGCGCTGCCCAGCGGCGCCGAGATCAAGGCGTCCTTCGACGCGGAGCTCGCCGAGGGGCCCCCGCTGGCGATGGTGGACTCCGACCGCGGCATCTCCAACCTGCACGTGCCGAGCGACACCATCGTCGACGCCTCCATGCCGGCGATGATCCGTACCTCGGGCCACATGTGGGGGCCGGACGGCGACCCGGCCGACGCGCTCGCCGTCATCCCGGACAGCGGCTACGCCGGCATCTACCAGGTCATCATCGACGACTGCCGGGCCAACGGCGCGTACGACCCGGCCACCATGGGCTCGGTGCCGAACGTCGGCCTGATGGCGCAGAAGGCCGAGGAGTACGGCTCTCACGACAAGACCTTCGAGATCGCGAAGGCCGGCACCGTGCGCGTCGTCTCCGCCGGCGGCGACGTGCTGCTGGAGCAGCGGGTGAGCCCCGGCGACATCTTCCGCGCCTGCCAGACCAAGGACCTGGCGATCAGGGACTGGGTCAAGCTGGCCGTCACCCGCGCCCGCGCCACCGGCGACCCGGCGGTGTTCTGGCTCGACGAGAGCCGCGCGCACGACGCCAACCTGATCGAGAAGGTCCGGGCGTACCTGCAGGAGCTCGACACCGAGGGCCTGCGGATCGAGATCATGGCGCCGGTGGAGGCCGCGAGGCTCTCGGTGGAGCGGATCCGCCGCGGCGAGAACACCATCTCGGTCACCGGCAACGTGCTGCGCGACTACCTGACCGACATGTTCCCGATCCTGGAGCTGGGCACCAGCGCCAAGATGCTCTCGATCGTGCCGCTGATCAACGGTGGCGGCCTGTTCGAGACCGGCGCCGGCGGCTCCGCGCCCAAGCACGTGCAGCAGCTCCTCCGGGAGAACTACCTGCGCTGGGACAGCCTCGGCGAGTTCCTCGCGCTCGCGGAGAGCTTCGAGCACCTCGCCCACAGCACCGGCAACGCGCGGGCGCAGGTGCTGGCCGACACGCTGGGCCGGGCGAACGCCAGGTTCCTCGAAGAGAACAAGTCCCCCACCCGCCGGCTGGGCGGCATCGACAACCGGGGCAGCCACTTCTACCTGGCCATGTACTGGGCGCAGGAGCTGGCCGCGCAGGGCGACGACGCCGAGCTCGCGGGCCTGTTCGGGCCGGTGGCCCGGGAGCTCACCGACAACGAGCAGGGCATCGTGGACGAGCTCCTCGCCGTGCAGGGGCCGCCGGTCGACCTCGGCGGGTACTTCCACCCCGACCCGGCCAAGGCGGAGGCGGTCATGCGGCCCTCGGCCACCCTCAACAAGGCGCTCGGCGCGCTTAGGTAAGCAGCCATACGTCACAGCCACACAGCCACCACAGCCACGCGGCACGGGGCGTCCGCCGGAGGATCGGCGGGCGCCCCGTCGCCGGTACGGGGCCGCTACGCTCGTCCCGTGCGTCTCGTCATCGCCCGGTGCAGCGTGGACTACGTCGGCCGGCTCACCGCCCACCTGCCCATGGCCCCCCGCCTCGTGCTCATGAAGTCGGACGGTTCCGTCTCGATCCACGCGGACGACCGCGCGTACAAGCCGCTGAACTGGATGAACCCCCCCTGCACGGCGCGCGAGGAGGAGGACGTCTGGACGGTCACGCACGACAAGTCCGGCGAGAAGCTGATCCTCACCATCGAGGAGATCCTGCACGACAGCTCCCATGAGCTCGGCGTGGATCCCGGCCTGGTCAAGGACGGCGTCGAGGCGCACCTGCAGGAGCTGCTCGCCGGGCACATCACCACGCTCGGCGACGGGTACACGCTGATCCGCCGGGAGTTCCCGACGGCGATCGGGCCGGTGGACATCCTCTGCCGGGACGGTGCGGGCGGCACGGTCGCCGTGGAGATCAAGCGGCGCGGCGAGATCGACGGGGTGGAGCAGCTCACGCGGTATCTGGAGCTGCTGAACCGGGATCCGATGCTCCGGCCGGTCCGCGGCATCTTCGCCGCACAGGAGATCAAGCCCCAGGCCAAGGTGCTCGCGCTGGACCGCGGCATCGGCTGCGTGACGCTCGACTACAACGGCCTGCGCGGCATCGAATCAGACGTCCCCACCCTCTTCTAACCCCAAGATCAACGGGAGGGTCGAGCGCTGGGGTAACCGATGGGTTACTCTGCGCCCAGAGCCTACGTTCCGGTAACCGAGGAGACGGCCATGGCGACCGCTGTGCAGCCCGACGAGACCAGCACGTTCACGTCGCTCAACCCCGCGAACGGGGAGGTCGTCGGGGAGTTCCCGGCGATGGACGCGAGCGCGGTGCACGCCGCCGTGGACCGCGCGCACGAGGCGGCCACCTGGTGGTCCGGGCTCACCCCCAAGCAGCGGCGCTCCCGGCTGATGGCGTGGAAGGCCCGGCTCGTCCAGGGCATGGAGGAGCTCGCCGGGCTCGTCCACCGGGAGACCGGGAAGCCCGCCGAGGACGCGCTGCTGGAGATCATCCTGGCCGTCGTGCACCTCGACTGGGCGGCCAAGAACGCGCACCGGGTGCTGCGGTCGCGCCGCGTCCCCGGCGGCATTATCGCCATGAACATGAAGGCGACGGTGGAGTACCAGCCCCTCGGCGTGGTCGGCGTGATCGGGCCGTGGAACTACCCGGTCTTCACCCCGATGGGCTCGATCGCGTACGCGCTCGCGGCCGGCAACGCGGTGGTGTTCAAGCCGAGCGAGTACACCCCGGCGGTCGGGAAGTGGATCGTCGACTCCTTCGCCGACGCCACCGGCGGCCACCCGGTCCTGCAGCTCGTCACCGGCAAGGGCGCGACCGGCGCGGCGCTGGCCGGCGCGGACGTCGGCAAGATCGCCTTCACCGGCTCCGCCGCCACCGCCAAGAAGGTCATGGCGGCCTGCGCGGAGCGCCTCACCCCCATCGTCGCCGAGTGCGGCGGCAAGGACGCGTTCATCGTGGACGCCGACGCCGACCTCGACGCCGCCGCCGACGCGGCGGTCTGGGGCGCGATGTCCAACGCGGGCCAGACCTGCGTGGGCGTGGAGCGGATCTACGTGGTGGAGGGCGTGTACGACGCGTTCGTCGCGAAGCTCACCGCGCAGGCCGAGCACCTCTCCCCCGGCGACGGCGAGCGGGCCAGCTACGGCCCGATCACCATGCCGTCCCAGCTCACCATCATCGAGCGGCACATCGACGACGCGCTCGCCCGGGGCGCCACGGCGCTGGTCGGCGGGAAGGGCTCGGTACGGGCCCCGTACGTGGACCCGGTGGTCCTCGCCGACGTCCCCGAGGACTCCGCGGCCGTCACCGAGGAGACGTTCGGGCCCACCATCACGGTCGCGAAGGTCCGGGACGCCGACGAGGCGGTGCGCCGCGCGAACGCGGGCTCCTACGGCCTCGCGGGCACGGTCTTCGCCGGTCAGGCCCGCCGCGCCCGGGAGATCGCGCGCCGCATGCGCAGCGGCATGACCGCGATCAACTCGGTCATCTCGTTCGCCTCCATCCCGGCGCTGCCGTTCGGCGGCGTCGGCGAGTCGGGCTTCGGCCGCATCCACGGCGCGGACGGGCTGCGCGAGTTCACCCGCCCCAAGGCCATCAGCGCGCTCCGGTTCACGCTGCCGGGGACGAACCTGACGTCGTTCAACCGCGGCGCCGGGGACGTGAAGCGGGTCGTCGGCATGGTGCGGCTGCTGCACGGCCGGGGCCGCTGACGCGCTCCGTGACCGTTCGGTTTGCGCAGGTGACCGGCGAAGTTACTGTCCAGTGGTGGCCCCGTATGGCGACTTGTCTCCAGGCCCTCCTGCTGTAAGGCTCCGCGAGCATGCGGCCTCGAGGTCCGACGCCGCATGCCCGTGAGTCGGGGGCACGCTTTCAAGGAGGCAGGTAGTGCGCAGGCTCGTCATCGGTTCGGCCGTCGTTCTGGCGGCCGGCCTCGTCGCGGCTCCGGCCGCGCAGGCAGCTGAGCCCAAGGCGAAGCTGCCGGGGCTGGTCACGCTCAAGAGCGTGCGCCAGCATCAGCAGGCTCTGCAGCGGATCAGCGATTTCAACGGCGGCAACCGGGCATCGGGACTCCCCGGATATGAGATCTCGGTCAAATACGTGGCCGACCAGCTCAAGCGGGCCGGCTACAAGCCGCAGGTCCAGGAGTTCGAGTTCCCGTTCTTCCGGGAGAACTCCCCCGCGGTGATGGAGCAGACCGCTCCCGGCGCCAAGACCTACACCAACGCCACGGACGGCGACTTCCTGAACATGGAGTACTCCGGGCCCGGCGACGTGACCGCCGCGGCCACCGCGGTACGGCCCGGGGCCGCGGACAGCGGCTGCCAGGCCGCGGACTTCGCCGGCTTCCCGTCCGGGAACATCGCCATCGTCCGCCGCGGCACCTGCGACTTCATCGTCAAGGCGCAGAACGCGCGGGACGCCGGCGCCCCGGCGGTGGTGATATTCAACGACGGCGCGTCGCCGGAGCGGACCGGCCCGATCGCCGGCACCCTCGGCGGGCCGATCGACATCCCGGTGATCGGCGCGAGCCACGCGGCCGGCAACGAGCTCGTACCGCTCGCCGACGCGGGCACGCTCCGGCTGCACGTGCGGAGCGACACGTTCAGCGAGCCGCGTACGACGTGGAACGTGATCGCCGAGACCAAGGCCGGCCGGGCCGACAACGTGGTCGTCGTCGGCGCCCACCTGGACAGCGTCCAGGAGGGTGCGGGCATCAACGACAACGGCAGCGGCACCGCCGCGATCCTGTCCACCGCCCAGCAGGTGAACAAGCTCGGCGGCAAGATCAAGAACAAGGTGCGGTTCGCGTTCTGGGGCGCCGAGGAGTCCGGCCTGCTCGGCTCCGAGCACTACGTCGCGAACCTGTCGGAGGCGGAGCGCGACAGGATCGCGCTGAACCTCAACTTCGACATGCTGGGCTCGCCGAACTACGTCCGGCTGGTCTACGACGGTGACGGTTCGGACGGCGGCCCGGCGGGCCCGGCCGGCTCCGGCGCCATCGAGAAGATCTTCAACGATTACTACGCCGGGCGTGACCTGCCCACCGACCCGACCGAGTTCAGCGGCCGCTCCGACTACGGGCCGTTCATCGCGGTCGGCATCCCGGCCGGTGGCCTGTTCAGCGGCGCGGACGCGGTCAAGACCGAGCGTCAGGCGCAGATCTACGGCGGCACCGCGGGCCAGATCCTCGACCCGTGTTACCACCAGGCCTGCGACGACATCGACAACACGGACCTGACGATCCTGGACGAGCTCACCGACGGTGTGGCGTTCGGGGTGGAGCGGTTCGCCAGGAGCACGCTCGAGGTCAACGGCGTGGCACGGACCCAGGCGGCGTTCAAGGCACCGGCGCGCGAGCGCGTCGGCGAGCACTGGGTGCGTTGACGGTATCTCCACCACGAGGAAGGGGGTGCGCCCGCAAGGGCGCACCCCCTTCCGCCACGCCCCCGCTCGCCGGTAGTTCCCGAACTAAATTCGGTTCACTTTCGGACCCGGGAGCCGGCTTCGTCATGGATGACTACCGCGTCGTGTCAAGTGTCCGGGAGCATGCGCGGGAGCGCGGCTCGAGCGCGGCGATCACCGCCGGCGGCCCTACGGTGACGTACGCGGAGCTCTCCGCGCGCGCCAGCCGCTTCGCCCAGGCCCTGCGCGCCGCCGGCGTCCAGCCCGGCGGCCGGGTCTGCTACGTCGGCAAGCCCATCCCCGAGTACGCGGACGTGCTGTGCGGCGCGCCGCGCGTCGGCGCGGTCTGCACGCCGGTCAACTGGCGGCTCACCCCCGCGGAGATCGCGGCGATCATCACCGACGCCAAGGCGCTGGTCACCGTGGTGGACGCGGAGTTCGCCGAGCTGGCCGCGGAGCTGCCCGGCACGGTGATCGTGACCGGCGAGCCGTACGAGGGCTGGCTCGCCGGGCACCCCGCCGAGGACCCGGGCTACACCGGCGACCCCGACGACGTGGTGGTCCAGCTCTACACCTCCGGGACCACCGGGGTGCCCAAGGGCGTCCAGCTCACCAACGTCAACCTCGGCGGCGGCTACGAGGCACCCAAGGAGCCCTGGACGATCGACGAGGACTCCTCGGTCATGGTGGCCGCGCCGGTGTTCCACATCGGCGGCACCGGGCTGCTGGTGATCGCCTTCCGCGCGGGCGCCCGCGTGGTCCTGCTGCGCGACGCGGTGCCCGCGGAGATGATCGACACGCTGGAGCGCGAGCGGGTCACCAACGCGTTCCTGGTGCCGGCCATGCTCCAGTTCATGTGCGACGTGCCGGGCGCCGCCGAGCGGGACTACTCCTCGCTGCGGGCCATCTCCTACGGCGCCTCGCCGATCACCACCGAGGTGCTGAAGCGCTCGCTGACCACGTTCGGCGTCCCGCTGGCTCAGGTGTACGGGCTCACCGAGACCACCGGCTCGATCACCCAGCTGCGGCCGGAGGACCACGACCCCGGCGGGCCGCGCGAGTACCTGCTGCGGTCGGCCGGGAAGCCGTTCCCGTGGGTGGAGCTCAAGATCGTGGACGCGGCGACCGGGGAGGTGCTGCCGGCCGGCGAGGTCGGTGAGGTGTGGGCCCGTACGCCGCAGAACACGCCCGGGTACTACAACCGGCCGACCGAGACCGAACGGCTGCTGGCCGGGGACGGCTGGGTACGGTCCGGGGACGCCGGCTACCTCGACGACGACGGCTACCTGTTCATCACCGACCGGATCAAGGACATGATCGTCAGCGGCGCGGAGAACGTGTACCCGATCGAGGTGGAGAACGTGCTCGCCGAGCATCCCGGCGTCGCCGACGTGGCGGTCATCGGGGTGCCGGACGAGAAGTGGGGCGAGACCGTCAAGGCCGTGGTGGTCCGCGCCGAGGGCGACACCACCACCGAGGAGGAGCTGATCGCCTGGTCCCGGCCGCGGCTGGCCGGCTTCAAGCGCCCCCGCTCCGTCGACTTCGTTCCCGAGCTGCCCCGTAACCCCAGCGGCAAGATCCTCAAGAAGGAGCTCCGCCGCCCGTACTGGGAAGGCCGCTCGCGTAACGTCGGCTGACGAGCCCGCTGTCGGAGGCACCGTCTAGGGTGATCGGCATGGCGCGTGACGATGACAAACCGGTGGTGCTCTCGCAGATCTACACCCGGGTGGGCGACGACGGCACGACCGCGCTCGGGGACATGAGCCGCACCTCCAAGACCGACCCGCGGATCGCGGCGTACGCCGACGTCGAGGAGGCCAACGCCGCCATCGGCGTGGCGCTGGCCCTGGGCTCGCTGCCGCCGGAGATCGTGAGCCTGCTGCGCCGCGTGCAGAACGACTTGTTCGACGTGGGCGCGGACCTCAGCCACCCGATCCCGCCCGGCGAGGCGCCCAAGGGCCTCCGGGTCGACGTGTCGTACGTGGAGCGGCTGGAGGCGGCCTGCGACGAGTGGAATGCCACGCTGCGCACCCTGCGCAGCTTCATCCTGCCCGGGGGCACACCGGGCGCGGCGCTGCTGCACGTGGCGCGTACGGTCACCCGGCGCGCCGAGCGCAGCGCCTGGGTGGCCATCGAGGCGTACGGCGACGGCGTCAACGTGGTCGCCGCCAAGTACCTCAACCGCCTGTCCGACCTGCTGTTCATCCTCGGCCGCGTGGCCAACGACTCCGACGACGTGCTCTGGCGCCCCGGCGCCGAGTGGGACGTCTGACCCAAGCCTGACCCAAGGAGGAAACTGTGATCGTCGCGTTCTCGGTCACCCCGCTCGGCGTGGGTGAGTCGGTCTCGGAGCCGGTCGCCGCGGCCGTGAAGGTCGTGCGGGAGAGCGGGCTGCCGAACCGTACGGACGCCATGTTCACCAGCCTGGAAGGCGAGTGGGACGAGGTCATGGACGTGGTGAAGCGCGCCGTCGAGGCGGTCGCCGCGAGCGCGCCGCGGGTCAGCCTGGTGCTCAAGGCCGACGTCCGCGAAGGCGTCGAGGACGGCCTCACCACCAAGGTCGAAGCGGTGGAACGCCACCTCTCCTGAGGCGGCGCGCCCCACGATCGCCCATGACCGATGACGCGACGACGGGGCGCACCGAGGACTCCTCGACCTGGCTGCTCGGCGGGCCGCTGTCGCCCATCGGCTGGAACGTCGGGTTCATCGAGGCGCCGCTCGGCGTGGTGACCGGCGAGCTCCTCCGGTGGCGCAGGGGCCTCGGCCGGTGGTGCCGCGTGGACGGCGCCGCCGGTTCCTACCCCGGCTGTCTGCACCGGCTCCGTTCCCCGCCGTCGGCTTCCTCAGCGATCGGCTGGACGTCCACGGTGTCATCGCGGCCCACCGGCCCATGACAAAGGCGGGACACGCCTCCACTCAGCTCCAGCTGCTCGGGCCGGCCGGCGAACCACCGCTGCGCTACATCCGCACCGTGGCCGCCCACGCCGAGGACGGCCGGCACTGGCGACTGGACTCACGGCGGGGCTAGAAGGTGGGGGTGCCGGGCGGGGAGGACTCGGCCCAGGCGAGGAAGCCGGTGAGCTCGAGGTCGCCCATGGCGAGCTCGACGGAGCGTCCGGTGGCCGGCCACCGGCAGTCCACCACGAGCACGTCGGAGGGCAGGTCGGACCGCTCGCTCTCGTCCGGCGGCCTGCGGCCGGATACGACGAGGCCGCGGCGCGAAACTGCCATGTTCGGCCGCGGCCTCAGGTCGAAGATGCGATACCAGCGGAGCTCGTCGCCGGCGTACCGGCCGAGCCCGATCCGCCAGTCGTCGCCGTCCCCGCGCCGCAGATGACACTCCACGGTGCCGCCACCCCGCTCGAGCAGGTAGCGGCGTACGGCGATGATGAGCAACGCGCCGATCGCACAGAGTACGAGGCCGAGGGCGAGCGTCTCCCCGATCGTGATGATCAGGTCAGCGCTCACTCCTCGGCCTCGTGACCCTGATCAGGCCTCGTGCCCCGCGGCCCGCAACCGCGCCTTGGCGCGCTGGGCCTCGATCTTCGCGACCTCGTCCTCGTCGTTGGAGGCGAGCGCCCGCTCCAGCGCGGTCTTCGCCTCCTCGATGTCGATCTCCCCGCCGAGCTCGGCCGCCTCGGCGAGGATGGACACCCGGTTCTCGGCGACGGAGAAGAACCCGCCGTAGACGGCGGCGTACAGGTCGCCATCCTCGACGCCCTTCAGCCGTACGACGCTGCCGTCGACGAGCGTGCCGAACACCGGGGCGTGCCGGGCCATGACGCCGACCTCGCCCTCGGGCGTCTTGGCGATCACCATCTCGGCCTCGCCCGCCCACAGCCGGCGCTCCGGCGAGACCAGCTCGACCTGCAGCTTCGCAGCCATCAGCCCTGCAGCTCCTTGGCCTTCTTCTCCACGTCCTCGATGCCGCCGCACATGAAGAACGCCTGCTCCGGCAGGTGGTCGAACTCGCCGTCGCACAGCCCCTTGAATGAGGAGATGGTCTCCTCCAGCGGGGTGAACACGCCCTCCTGGCCGGTGAAGGCCTCGGCCACGAACATCGGCTGGGACAGGAAGCGCTCGATGCGCCGCGCCCGCTTCACAGTGACCTGGTCCTCTTCGGACAGCTCGTCCATGCCCAGCAGCGCGATGATGTCCTGGAGCTCCTTGTACTTCGCCAGGATCGCGATGACGCGCTGCGTGACGTCGTAGTGCTCCTGCCCGATGATCTGCGGGTCGATGATCCGCGAGGTCGAGTCGAGCGGGTCCACCGCCGGGTAGATGCCCTTCTCGGTGATGGCCCGGGAGAGCACGGTGGTGGCGTCGAGGTGCGCGAACGTGGTGTGCGGCGCGGGGTCGGTGATGTCGTCCGCGGGCACGTAGATCGCCTGCATCGAGGTGATCGAGTGACCGCGGGTGGAGGTGATCCGCTCCTGCAGCACACCCATCTCGTCCGCCAGCGTCGGCTGGTAGCCCACCGCGGACGGCATGCGCCCGAGCAGCGTGGACACCTCGGAGCCGGCCTGGGTGAACCGGAAGATGTTGTCGATGAACAGCAGCACGTCCTGCTTCTGCACGTCGCGGAAGTACTCCGCCATCGTCAGGCCGGACAGCGCGACGCGCAGCCGGGTGCCCGGCGGCTCGTCCATCTGGCCGAACACCAGGGCGGTGTCCTTCAGCACGTCCGCCTCGGCCATCTCCACCCAGAGGTCGTTGCCCTCACGGGTACGCTCGCCGACGCCGGCGAACACCGAGGTGCCACCGAAGTTGCGGGCGACCCGGCGGATCATCTCCTGGATGAGCACGGTCTTGCCCACACCCGCGCCGCCGAACAGGCCGATCTTGCCGCCCTGCACGTACGGCGTCAGCAGGTCGATGACCTTGATGCCGGTGACCAGCATCTCGGTCTTGGACTCGAGCGTGTCGAAACTCGGCGCCCTGCGGTGGATCGGCCACCGCTCCTCGATCTTGAGCGAGCTGGTCGGCACGTCCAGGGACTGGCCCAGGGCGTTCCACACGTGGCCCTTGGTCACGTCGCCGACGGGCACGCTGATCGGCTCGCCGGTGTCGGTGACGGCGGCGTTCCGTACGAGGCCGTCGGACGGCTGCATGGAGATGGCGCGGACCATGTTGCCGCCGATGTGCTGGGCGACCTCGAGGGTCAGCGTCTTCTTCTCACCGCCGAGCTCGACGTCGACGTGGAGGGCGCCGTAGATCTCCGGCATCGCCTCGGCGGGGAACTCCACGTCGACCACGGGTCCATTGACCCGCGCGACGCGGCCCGTCGCGGCGCCGGTGGTGGTCGACTCGGTGTCGACGGGCGTCGTCATCTGACTCACTCACTCCCCGCGTTGGACTCGGCGAGCGCGTCGGCGCCGCCCACGATTTCACTGATTTCCTGGGTGATCTCGGCCTGCCGCGCCTGGTTGGCCTGGCGGGTCAGGACCTCGATCAGGTCGTTGGCGTTGTCGGTGGCGGACTTCATGGCCCGCCGCCGCGCCGCGAGCTCCGAGGCGGCCGACTGCAGCATCAGGTTCCACAGCCGGCTCTGGACGTAGCCCGGGAGCAGCGCGTCGAGCACCGCCTCCGGGGAGGGCTCGAACTCGTACTCGGGCAGCGGACCACTGTCGTCGGACGCCCCGGAAGCCGCGGCGGCCTCCTCGGCGGCCTCCTCGGTCTCCTCCTCGATCTCCAGCGGCAGCAGCCGGATGACCTGGGGCCGCTGGGTCATCATCGAGACGAACTCGGTGAAGACCACGTGGATCTCGTCGACCCCGCCCTCCTCGGCGGGCGTACGGAACGCCTCCACCAGGGTGTGGCCGACCTCCTCGGCGTTGACGTAGGCCGGCTGGGCCGAGAAGCCCGACCAGAGCTCTTCGGTCGGGCGGTCGCGGAACCGATACCAGTCGGCACCCTTCCGCCCGGCGATGTACGCGACCGGCTCCTTGCCCTCCTCGCGGAGCTTGGCGACCAGCGCCTCACTCTCCCGGAGCACGTTGGCGTTGAAGCCGCCGCAGAAGCCGCTGTCGCTGGTCAGCAGCAGGATGGCGGCGCGGTTCCCGTCCGCCTTCTCGGTGAGCAGCGGGTGGTTCACCGTGGGGTGGTGACTGATCAGCGCCGAGACCGCGCGCGTGATCTCACGCGCGTACGGCCCCGCCGCCTGCATGCGCTGCTGCGCCTTGATGATCCGGGACGAGGCGATGAGCTCTTGGGCCTTCGTGATCTTGGCGATCGACTTGGTGGAGCGGATGCGCCCCCGGATGGCCCGAAGCTGTGCTCCCATGCTCGCCCGCCTACTTCTTCACGCGACGGGTGATCTTCTCCTGCTTGACATCCTCGTCCTCGAGCGCCTCGACGGGCTCGTCCTTGACGAGCAGTTCGCCGGAGGCGGTCTCGAAGCCCTTCTTGAACTCCGTGATGGCGTCCTTGAGGGTGGCCAGGGTGTCGTCGGAGAGCTTGCCCGTCTCGCGGATCGTGTCGTAGATGCCGTTGTGCTTGCGGGCCACGTAGTCGAGGAACTCGATCTCGAAGCGCCGCACGTCCTCCACCGGGACCTCGTCGAGCTCACCGGCGGTGCCGCTCCACACCGACACGACCTGGCGCTCGACCGGGAACGGTTCGTACTGCCGCTGGATCAGCAGCTCGATCAGCCGGGCACCCCGCTCCAGCTGCGCCTTGGACGCGGCGTCCAGGTCACTGGCGAAGGCCGCGAATGCCTCCAGGTCCCGGTACTGCGACAGGGAGAGCTTCAGCGTGCCGGCGACGGTCTTCATCGCCTTGATCTGCGCGTCGCCACCGACCCGGGAGACGGAGATGCCGACGTTGATGGCCGGCCGCACGCCCTGGTTGAACAGGTCGGTCTCCAGGAAGCACTGGCCGTCGGTGATGGAGATGACGTTGGTCGGAATGTACGCCGAGACGTCGTTGCCCTTGGTCTCCACGATCGGCAGGCCGGTCATCGACCCGCCACCCAGGTCGTCGGAGAGCTTCGCGCACCGCTCCAGCAGCCGCGAGTGCAGGTAGAAGACGTCACCGGGGTACGCCTCGCGGCCCGGCGGGCGGCGCAGCAGCAGCGAGACCGCGCGGTAGGCCTCGGCCTGCTTGGACAGGTCGTCGAAGATGATCAGGACGTGCTTGCCCTGGTACATCCAGTGCTGGCCGATGGCCGAGCCGGTGTAGGGGGCGATGTACTTGAAGCCGGCCGGGTCGGACGCCGGGGCCGCGACGATCGTCGTGTACTCCATCGCGCCGCGCTCCTCGAGCACACCGCGAACGTTGGCGATCGTGGAGCCCTTCTGGCCGATGGCCACGTAGACGCAGCGGACCTGCTTCTGCGGGTCGCCGCTGTCCCAGTTCTCCTTCTGGTTCAGGATCGTGTCGATCGCCAGCGCCGTCTTGCCGGTCTGCCGGTCACCGATGATCAGCTGCCGCTGGCCTCGGCCGATCGGCGTCATCGCGTCGACGGCCTTCAGGCCGGTCTGCAGCGGCTCCTTGACGCTCTGCCGCTGGACGACCGTGGGGGCCTGCAGCTCCAGCTCGCGGCGCTCGGTGGTCTCCACCGGGCCCTTGCCGTCGATCGGGTTGCCCAGGGGGTCGACCACGCGGCCGAGGTACTCGTCGCCGACCGGCGCGGACAGCACCTCGCCGGTACGGCGGACCTGCTGGCCCTCCTCGATGCCGGCGAACTCGCCCAGGACGACGACACCGATCTCACGGGGTTCGAGGTTGAGCGCGATGCCCCGGGTGCCGTCTTCGAACTCGAGCAGCTCGTTGGCCATCGCCGAGGGCAGGCCCTCCACGCGGGCGATGCCGTCGCCGCAGTAGACGACGGTCCCGACCTCCTCGCGTGCCGCGGTCGCCGGCTCGTACGACTCGACGAAGCGCTCCAGCGCCTCCCGGATCTCGTCCGGCCGGATCGTCAGCTCCGCCATTTCTTCGATCTCCGTCTCTGGTTGCCAGCCCACAGTGCTTACTGCAGGCGCCGGCGGACTTCTTCCAGCCGCCCCGCGATCGTCCCGTCGATGACCTCGTCGCCCACCTGAATCGACAGGCCTCCGACGACCGTGGGGTCGATCTCTACGTTGAGGTGAACCTCGTGCCCGTACGCCGTGGTCAGCACCCGGACCAGCCGCTCACGCTGTTCTTCGGTGAGCGGCCCGGCCACCCGGGCCAACGCCACCAGCCGCTGCCGCCGCTCGGCGACGAGCCTGCCGTACGTGGCGAGACCCGCTTCCAGGCTACGTCCCCGCGGCCGTGCGACCACCGCCCCGATGAGCCGGCGGGTGAACGCGCTGGTCTTGCCGTCGAGCAGCCGCTCGACGAGCTCGACGCGCCGCTCCACCGGAGCGCCGACGTCGGTGAGCGCGGTCCGCAGCCGGGGCTCGGACTCGACGATCCGGGAGAACCGGAACAGCTCGTCCTCGAGCTCGTCCAGCTCCCCGGCCTGCTCCGCGGCGAGTGCCTCGGCGTAGACCGCCAGGCTCTCCAGAGCGTCGGTGAGGTCGCCGGAACGCGCCCAGCGGGCCTGCACGACCGCCGCGGCCACCTCGGCCGTGGGCGTGGAGACCTTGCCGTCGAGCACCGCGTGCACGGCGGCCGACTTGGCCTCCCCGGGACGGGCCGGGTCGGCGAGCGCCCGCCGCAGCAGGTGCTCACGGTCGAAGAGATCCACCACGTCGAACAGCTCGCCCGCCAGCAGCGCCGGGTCACCGGCGGACACCGAGTCGAACCGCTCCCGCACCTCCGCCATGGAGGTACGGCTGACGCCCTGCATGCCCGCGACCATCAGCGCACCCGCTCAGCGGCGTCCGCGCCGGACTCGAGCTCTTCGAGGAACCGGTCGACGACCCGGCGCTGCCGTGCGTCGTCCTCCAGCGACTCGCCCACGATGCGGCCGGCCAGCCGGGTCGACAGGGTGCCGACCTCGGACCGGAGCTGGGCCAGCGCCTGCTGACGCTCGGCCTCGATGCTGGCCTGCGCCTGCTCGGTGATGCGGCGCGCGTCGGCCTGCGCCTGCTCGCGCATCTCCGCGATGATCGAGGCGCCCTGCTCACGGGCCTCCTCGCGCAGCCGCGCGGCCTCGTGCCGGGCCTCGGCGAGCTGGGCACGGTACTGCTCCAGCGTCTCCTGAGCCTCGGCCTGCAGCTGCTTGGCCCGCTCGATGCCGCCCTCGATCGCGTCCGAGCGCTCCTCGAGCGTCTTGGCGACCCGGGGCAGCAGTACCTTCGCCAGCGCGAAGAGCACGATGAAGAACGCGATCGAACCGACGACCAGCTCGGCGATGTCCGGGATGATCGGATTCGAGTTCTCCGTGGGCTCGGCCGGTGCGGCCAGGACGGCGCCGGCAGCCGACTGCAGGCTTGCCGTGATGTTCATGTCATACACCGCCTTCCGTCAGTGCCGTTCCGTCAGCCGGTGGCGTTGTAGACGAACGGCATGACCAGGCCGATCAGCGCCAGCGCCTCGGCGAACACGAAGCCGAGGATCATGTTCTGGCGCAGCAGGTTGTAGGCCTCGGGCTGACGCGCGATGGCCTGCACACCCTGACCGAAGATGATGCCGATGCCGATGCCGGGGCCGATGGCGGCGAGGCCGTAGCCGATCGAGCCGATGTTGCCGCTGACCTCAGCGAGAAGACCCATTTCCGAATTTCCTGTTCTCTCAGCCGGTGAACCCTCACCGGACGTCGGTGTTGCGGTTGTGTCGGGTACGGGGCCCGGGGTTCGAACCCCCGGGACCTCAGTGCTCGGCGTGCACCGCACCGCCGATGTAGTTGGCGGCCAGCATGGCGAACACGTACGCCTGCAAGGCCTGGATCAGGAGCTCGAAGGCCACCATGACCACGGTCATGACGGCGCCGACGATGCCCAAGGGGAGGCCCAGCGGGCTCACCGCGACCACCAGGAAGTGGTAGCCGGTGATGGCGAACATGGCGATCAGGATGTGACCGGCGAACATGTTGCCGAATAGCCGGACCGCGTGCGTGAACGGGTTCACGATGAAGTTCGTGAGGAACTCCAGCGGCGCCAGGATGATGTAGATCCACTTCGGCATCCCGGGCGGGAACAGCTTGTTCTTGAAGAAGCCGAGGAAGCCCTGGTGCTTGAAGCCGAGGTAGAGCATGTAGAGGTAGACCATGATCGCCAGCGCCGCCGGGTAGGCGATCCGCGAGGTCACCGGGAACTGTGCCAGCGGGATCACCGACATCAGGTTCATGATCCACACGAACACGAACAGCGTGAACAGCAGCGGCAGGTACTTGTCGCCGTCCTTGCCGATCATCGGCCGCGCGATCTGGTCACGTACGAAGGTGTACGCGTACTCCCCCCACATCTGCGCGCCCTTGGGCACCGGCTGGGGCTTGGAGAAGGCCGCCCAGAAGAAGCCGATGACCACGAGCACCACGATGAACGCGAGGATCATCGGCTTCGTGATGCCGAAGGGCCCGATCTCGACCAGCGGCTTCCACTGGAACAGCCAGAGGCCCGGTGCGTGCCACTCCTCGGCGGCGAGAAGCGTGCCTGCGTTTCCAGACAGCGAGCTCACAGGCGGGCTCCTTCACGGTGACGCATGTCAAGCAACCTCGATGTGTCGGCGCGGGCCGGCCGCGCGGCGGCACGAACATGTACGGGGTCATGCGGACCCGGGCGGGCCGGCTTCGCGGAGCCGGAACCGTCCGGGGTGGTCAGTGGTGGGGCGGAGCGCCCGGCCGAGACGCGATCGATCGCTGCGTGGGATGTGCGCCGCTGCGGCGCGGGAGTGCAGCGATCCGCGGTCCTCGGGGCCGGTGTCCGCCGTTGGTCGTGGCGATCCGGACGATAGCAGGCGGTGACGACGGCCAGCATCTCCGGGGCGGCCGCGGGCCTCATGGCGCACCGTCCGGCCGGCGCGCCGCGCTCTTCGTGGACCCGGTCCTCTCCGGCACCCCCGGCGGCGTCGTGCCCGGCTCGACGTAGAAGATCCGCATGCGCTTCATCAGCCTGACCTCGGCGGTGATCCAGACCAGCGTGCAGGCCACGACCGCCCAGGCGAAGGCCCGGGTGTCGAGGAACGTCGCGTTGCCGAGCGCGATCACGAAGCCGAGCACCGCGAGCACCTTGAGCACGTAGCTCACCAGCGCGGCGAGCATCATCGTCTGCGGCGAGATGCGCGAGGCCCAGCTCACCACGAGCTGGCTGATGGAGAAGAAGATCACTACGACGACGGGGGCGAGGACGGCCCCGATGGCCCCTTCGAGTCCGGAGACCACGGCGGAGACGATCACGGCGATCACACCGGCCACGGCCGTGGGGAGTGCGGCGCCGCGGATGAGCCGGGCGTCGTTGGCCTGCATCAGCGCTCCGGAAGGGACGTCGTTGTCAGGGTGGTGCTGCTCGTGAAAGGTATCACAAGCTCTTTGACCACGCCTTTACCTGCGGGGTCAGATCGGAGATGGACGCACCCACATACTAATGCTGACCTGCACCGACTTAGACCGATCCCATCTGGTCGGCGGTCCCCTGGGCGCCCGCGGCCCGCCGGGCCTTGATCCGGGGCAGCGTCATCAGCAGCACCGCTCCCCCGGCCACGAGGACCGCGACGCCGAGCACCACGAACGGCTGGTTGAAGATCGACAACGTGACGGTGGCGAACGCGATGATCGCCGCCCACAGGTACATCAGCAGGACCGCGCGGCGGTGCGTGTGACCGATCTCCAGCAGCCGGTGGTGCAGGTGCTTCTTGTCCGGCGCGAACGGCGAGCGCCCGGCCGCCGTCCGCCGTACCACCGCCAACAGCAGGTCGAGGAACGGCAGCGCCAGCACCAGCAGCGGGAGCAGCAGCGGCAGCAGCACGATGATGCCGTTGAACTCGCGCGCCGTACGGATGTCGAACTGGCCGGTGATGGAGATCGTGGCCGAGGCCAGCAGCAGCCCGATGAGCATCGACCCGGTGTCGCCCATGAAGATCCGCGCCGGGTTGAAGTTGTGCGGCAGGAAGCCCGCGCACATGCCCACCAGCAGGGCCGCGATCATCGCCGCGTCGACCTGCCGGTCATAGCCCTTGGCCACGGCGAAGACGTAGTAGTACGTGAAGAAGGCGGCCGCCGCGATGCCCACGATGCCGGCCGCCAGCCCGTCCAGCCCGTCCACGAAGTTGACCGCGTTGATGGTCACCACGATCAGCAGGATCGTGAGGAACACCAGCACCTCGCGGGGCAGCGCCCAGGTGCCGCCGGGCAGCGGCAGCCAGACCAGCTGCACGCCCTTCCACACCAGGATCCCGCTCGCGGCGACCTGGCCGGCGAACTTGGTGAACGCGTCCATCCCCCACCGGTCGTCGATCACCCCGACGACGGTGATCAGCGCCCCGGCCATCAGCAGCCCCTGCCACGTGGGGCCCTGGAAGACGTCCCGCAGGTAGCGCAGCTCGCTGGCGACGAGCAGGCCCGCCGCCATGCCGGCGAACATCGCCAGCCCGCCGATCCGCGGCGTGGGGACGCTGTGCACGTCGCGCGCACGCACCGCGGTGATCGCCCCGAATTTGACCGCGAGGTTACGTACCAGCGGGGTCACCAGGTAGGTGACCGCCGCCGCGACCAGGAGGGTGAGCGCGTACTCCCGCACTGATGAACTACTTCCCCGCTCGTGCCGGACCCGGGTGCCCCGGGGAACCCCGGAGATGTTGCCATGACGCTACCGCCGATGTCGGCCGCTCAGTAATCACGGCAATGCTTTTCGGTCACGATCATCTTCCGGACCGCCGCCGTTCACCGCGGGCGCGGCGGGTCAGGTCCCGTACGGCGGGTGCGCGCGGGCC
Source organism: Streptosporangiales bacterium (assembly GCA_009380095.1). Lineage (GTDB taxonomy): Bacteria > Actinomycetota > Actinomycetes > Streptosporangiales > Streptosporangiaceae > WHSL01. The sequence continues at coordinate 28,382 of WHSL01000019.1, forward strand.
AGCGCGGTGACCCGCTCCGCGAGCTCCTCCGGCGGCCCGCCGGTGCCCCGTACGGCGGCGGCGATCAGCTCGCCGACCTCCGCCATCTCGGCCGTGTCCATGCCCTGCGTGGTGACCGCGGGCGTGCCGATCCGGATGCCGGAGGCGGTCATCGGCGGTTCCGGGTCGTATGGGATCACGTTCTTGTTCAGCGTGATGCCCGCGGCGTCGCAGCGCGCCTCCGCCTCCGCCCCGGTGATGCCGAGGCCGCGCAGGTCGGCCAGGAGGAGGTGGCTGTCGGTGCCGTCGGAGACGAGCCGCATGCCGTGCCCGGCGAGCGCGCCGGCCAGCGCAACCGCGTTGTCCACCACGCGCCTGGCGTATCCGGCGAACTCCGGGCGCAGCGCCTCGCCGAGCGCGACCGCCTTCGCCGCGACGGCGTGCATCAGCGGCCCGCCCTGGGAGAACGGGAAGACCGCCTTGTCGACCCGCCGGGCCAGCTCCTCGGTGCAGAGGATCATCCCGCCGCGCGGGCCGCGCAGCACCTTGTGCGTGGTGAGCGTGACGATGTCCGCGTACGGCACCGGGGACGGGTAGGTCCCGCCCGCGACCAGCCCGATGAAGTGCGCGGCGTCCACCATCAGCCGCGCCCCGGCCTCGTCCGCGATCTCCCGGAAGGCCGCGAAGTCGATGTGCCGGGGGTAGGAGGTGGCGCCACAGATGATCAGCTTGGGCTCGTGGGTGCGCGCGAGGTCGCGTACCTCGTCGTAGTCGATCCGCTCGGTGTCCCGCCGGACGCCGTAGGAGACCACGTCGAACCAGCGGCCGGAGAAGTTCACCCGGCTGCCGTGGGTGAGGTGGCCGCCGTGCGGGAGCGCCATGGCCAGCGCGGTGTCGCCCGGCTGCAGCAGGGCCGCGTACGCCGCCAGGTTCGCCGAGGTGCCGGAGTGCGGCTGCACGTTCGCGTGGTCCGCGCCGAACAGCTCGCGCGCCCGGTCCAGCGCGATCTCCTCGGCGCGGTCGACCACCTGGCAGCCGCCGTAGTAGCGACGCCCCGGATAGCCCTCCGCGTACTTGTTGGTCAGCGTCGAGCCCAGCGCGGCGAGCACCGCGGGGGAGGTGAAGTTCTCACTGGCGATCAGCTGCAGGCCGGTACGGACGCGGTCGAGCTCGTCGACGACCACGGCGGCGATCTCGGGGTCGGCCGTGCGGAGCGCGGCGAAGTCGGGCCCCCAGAACGGCACCTCGCCCTCGCCGGACCACGGCGCCTGGGCGGGCATGACTTCGGCACCCGGGAGCCCGGACCCCTTGAGGCCGGACGCGTCCATGATGACCTAGTGCCCCAAACCACCATGAATCAGTCACGCGGGCGCACGATCCACCAAGATCACTGTGCGTGTTCTCCTGCGTACTCGGGCGGAGCTCCGTACTCTGCTGACGTGCGACGGATCGGTTTGTTCCTCGCGCTCGGCGGCGGGCTGCTCCCGCTTGCCGTCTCGGGCTGCATGCGCTCCTCCGACGCCTCGGTCGCGGAGGCGGGCAACGCCGTCGCGTCCGACGCCCGGGCCGCCCTCGAACGGGGCGCCCGCGAGCTCGGCGCCACCGGCCAGGCCCCGCGGCTCACCGGCGACACGATCAGCGACTGTGACGACGGCGGGCGGCGCCGTTCCGTGTACGGCCGCGCGGCCTTCCCGCCCGGGCCATACCTCGACGCCACACTGGATCGCGGGGTCGACTACTTCATCGCGCTCGCCTCCGAGCGTGGCTACCGGCTGGACCGGCCGCCGTCCGGCTCGGACGGCGTACGGCTCCGCCGCATCGTGCTGGCCCGGGACCGTCCCGCGGCCCACCTGGACCTACGGCTGCACGGGGGCCGGCGCCCGTACCTCGAAGTGCGCGGCCAGACCGACTGTCTCTAAGCCGCCTCGGCCGGCCCGCGGCGACGCCATGCCCAGCACATCCGGGGGCTGCACGGCCGCCCCCCCCCCGCCGGAGGAGTCGCCGCCCGAGAAGCCTCCGCCGCTGAAACCGCCGCCGGTGAACCGCCGAAGCCGCCACCGCCTCCGAATCCGGCCGCGCCCCCGACCGGCGTCGTCTCGTTGCTCCAGTGCGAGGCGAAGAGCCCACCGGAGCCGTGGGCGAACGCGCCGGCCCCGGCCGGTCGCGCGACCGCCGCGGCCTCGAGCGCGTCGGAGACCCAGCCCGACCCGGCGAACGTGACCCCCGGAGACGACCTGCGCGGCCGGTACGAGCGGCACCGCGAAGAGGATCGGCACCCGGCGCAGCGGCCGGTTCCGCTTCACCCAGCCCTGCGCGGCGATGTCCAGCCAGATGTCGCGTCCCACCTGGGCGAGCGCGGCCGCCGACCCCCTCCCCAGCTCCCGCAGGCCGACCTCGTCACGCCCCGCCGAACAGCACGCTCAGCAGCCGGAACTCGTACGCGCGCAGCCCCGCGGCCGGCCCTCCGGTACGGATCAGCCGCCAGGTCGCCTCGGCCGGCACCCATTCGAGCCGCAGCATCCCCCGCTCGGCGAGGTCGAACACGGTGGCCGCCACGTGCTCCGGCTTCGCCCGCACCGCGTACACCGCGCCGGCCTGCCCGGGCAGCAGGCGAGGCGGCAGGCCAGGCGGCAGGCCGGGCGGCAGCGCCGCCGGCGACGGAGGCGTGCCGATCCGGCCCCCTCCTCCGGGTCCAGCCCGGTCTGGCGGAAGGTCACCGCGCCTGCCCCGTTCCGCTCGGTCCCGGTGCACGGTGTGGTGCCGTCCTGGGGCCCGGCGAAACACCGCGCGCCGCTCACCGAGGGGGCGATCACCTCCGCCCGTACCGAGTCGACCGGCACGTCCCACTCGGTGCCGACGAGGTTTCAGCGGAAGGTGGTCCGCTCCCGCCTCCGCCGTGACCGCCGTCGCGGCCACCGCCGTGACCGCCGTCGTGCACGCCGCTGTGGCTCCCGCCGTCATGACCCACGTCGGGGCCGCTGCTCGCCCCGTCGCCGAAGGACACGTCGGGCGCGACGAACGCCAGGTCGCGGGCGAACCGCTCGTCAGTGCTCAGCGAGGCGCCCCCCACGGCCTCCTCGGCGCCGTCGGTGCCGTCGGTGCCGTCGAACTCCAGGAACGCGTCCCTGTGGACGTTCAGCGCGACCGCGTACGCGGGCAGCCCCGGCCGCCACTCCGCACGCGGCAGCCCCGCCAGATACGCCCGGTGGCCGCGCAGCCGCGCGTACGCCTCGACGCCCGCGGTGGTGTGCTGCGACCGGAGCCGCGCGGTGCCGGCGACGGCGAGGGCGGCGACGAGGAAGCCCCCGGCGATCCAGCCCGTACCGTCCAGCCGGATCAGGAAGGCGGCCGTGCCGCAGATCAGGAACCCGGCCGCCAGCAGGCAGTACGCGCCCGGCATCCGGCGAGACTCCGGGACGAGCCCGCGCGCGTACGCGTCCCGCCAGATGCCCCGCATGACCCGGTGCACGGCGGAGCCGAACCCGGCCCGGGCCGCGAGCGCGCGCACCGTGGTCGTGTTCCCGGTCGCGAACACGCTGCGCAGCAGGTCACCCTCGAACAGCCGCAGCTCCCGGACGGCGCCGCCGGTACGGGTGAGCAGCCAGGTGTCGCCCTCGGGGGAGGGCTCGATCCGCAGGTGGGCGCGGGCGGCGAGGTCGATGAGCGTGGCCGCGACGTGCTCGGGCCGTACGGTCCCCGCGTAGACCGCGCCGGCCACTCCCGGACGCAGCCGTGGCGGCGGGTCCGGCTGCGGCTGCACCCGTCTCAGCCGGCGGAGCAGCCGCGCGAGCGTGAGCCCGGCCGGGACCAGCCCGCCGAGCGCGGCGATGGCGCCGAGCAGCAGCGCGACGGTCGTGGGCGCACCGCGCTCGGCGGCCAGAAGCATGGCGGGGAACAGGGGGGACATATCCGATGACGCTATCCGGCGTGACCGGCGGCCCCCAGACCCAAAAAGCTTCGCTGATGCGTAGCGAACGCCGAGGTCAGCGGCCAGGTCAGGAGTCGGCGGGGCTCTCCTCGGCGCGCCGCTCGCCGTCGGTCTCGTCGTCGAGGCCGATCAGCGACCCGCACACCTCGCGCAGCCGGTCCTCCGACAGCGCGCCGGCCCGCAGCACCCGGGGCACCGGGTACGTGAGGTCCAGGATCGTGGACGGCACGTCGTCCGAGCACGGCCCGCCGTCCAGGTAGACCGCGACCTTCTCGCCGAGCTGGCCGTCCGCCTCGCTGACGTTCACGGCGGCCGCCACACCGCTGACGTTGGCGCTGCTCACCGCCATCGGCCCGGTCTCCTTGAGCAGCTCCAGGGCGATCTCCTGCAGCGGCATGCGCAGCGCCACCGTGCCCTTGGTGTCGCCGAGGTCCCAGGCCAGGCTGCGGTTGGCACGGCAGACCAGGGTGAGCGGCCCGGGCCAGAACTCGTCCACGAGATCCTGCCCGTACGGCCCCAGGTCCTCGATCAGCGCGGCGGCGGCCCGTACGGACCCGACCAGCACCGGCGGCGGCATGTCCCGGCCGCGGCCCTTGGCGGTCAGCAGGGCGTGCACCGCGGTCGGGTTGAACGCGTCACAGCCGATGCCGTACACGGTGTCCGTGGGCAGCACCACGAGCTCGCCGCGGCGCACCGTGGAGGCCGCGTCGGCCAGCCCGTCCCGCCGCTGCTCGGGATCCGCACAGTCGTATCGACGACTCACCGCTGCCTTCCTTCCGCGCGCGTAACAGGGGCGCGCGCTCGTGCTACTGCTCTTCGCGGCGCGCGGTGACGAACCGGTCCCGCCGCGTCAGGTCCTTGCGGTTCCGCTGATCGCGCCACCCGCGCTCCTCCGGGAACAGCCAGGGTACGTCCAGTCCCTGCCCGTCGCCGTGTTCCACGGCGACCCATCCGCCCTCGCGCAACAGGCGGGTCGCCACCCGCTCCACCACGCGGATGGCCTCCAGGCCGTCCTCCCCGGCCCACAGCGCGGGCGCGGGGTCGTAGTCGCGGGCCTCCGGCGCCATCACCGCGTGGTCGTGCCTGGGCACGTACGGCGGGTTGCTCACGACCAGGTCGACCCCGCCGTTCAGCTCGGGCAGCGCGTCGGCCATGTCGACGGCGTGCAGCGTGACCCGCTCGGCGTGCCCGCTGGCCTTGATGTTGCGCTCCGCCCAGGCGCGGGCGTCGGCGTCCAGCTCGACCGCGTGCACCCGCGAGCGCGGCACCTCCTGCGCGATGGAGATGGCGATCGCGCCGGAGCCCGTACCGAGGTCGACGACCAGCGGGTCCGCGACGTCCATCGCGCGCAGCGTGTCGATGGCCCAGCCCGCCACGATCTCGGTCTCCGGGCGAGGCACGAACACGCCCGGCCCGACCTCGAGCTCCAGATACCGGAAGTACGCCCGGCCGGTGATGTGCTGCAGCGGCTCGCGGGCGGCGCGCCGCGCGACCGCCTCCCAGTACCGCGCGTCGAACTCGCCGTCGGGCACGTCGTGCAGCTCGCCGCGGCGCACCCCGTGCACGTGCGCGGCGAGATCCTCCGCGTCGTTGCGCGGTGAGGGCACGCCCGCCTCGGCCAGCCGCAGCGTCGCCCTGGCCACCTCGTCGAGGAGAAAGTTCATCGCCGGTCGGCTTCGCGAGAGGCGTGGGGGCGGTCCTGGGCCGCCGCGAGGCGTTCCGCGGTGTCGGCGTCGATCAACGCCTGCAGCACACCGCTCAGGTCACCATCCAGCACGTGATCGAGGTTATACGCCTTGTAACCGACCCGGTGGTCGGAGATGCGATTCTCGGGGAAGTTGTACGTGCGGACCCGCTCGGACCGGTCCACCGTACGGACCTGGCTGCGCCGCTCGGCGGCCAGCGCCGCGTCCGCCTCCTCCTGGGCGATGGCCAGCAGCCGGGCGCGCAGGATGCGCAGCGCCTGCTCCTTGTTCTGCAGCTGGCTCTTCTCGTTCTGGCAGGAGACCACGGTGCCCGTCGGCAGGTGCGTGATGCGTACGGCGGAGTCGGTGGTGTTCACGCTCTGTCCACCGGGCCCCGATGAGCGGTAGACGTCGATGCGGAGGTCGTTCGGGTCGATCCGCACGTCGACGTCCTCGGCCTCGGGGAGCACCAGCACCCCGACCGCGGAGGTGTGGATGCGGCCCTGGGACTCGGTGACCGGCACGCGCTGCACCCGGTGCACGCCGCCCTCGTACTTCAGCCGGGCCCAGACGCCCTCGCCGGGCGCCGCGTTGCCGCGCGTCTTGACGGCGACGGTGACGTCCTTGTAACCACCCAGCTCCGACTGCGTGGCGTCGAGGACCTCGGTCTTCCAGCCCTGGCGCTCCGCGTACCGCAGGTACATGCGGAGCAGGTCGCCCGCGAACAGCGCGGACTCCTCGCCGCCCTCGCCCGCCTTGACCTCGAGCAGGACGTCCTTGTCGTCGTCCGGGTCGCGCGGGATGAGCAGCCGCTCGATCTGCTCCTCGAGAGTCGAGGCACGCCCGGCGAGCTCGTCCGCCTCGACGGCGAAGGACGGGTCCTCCCCCGCCAGCTCGCGCGCCGCCTCCAGGTCGCTGCGCACCCCCTCGTACTCGCGGTACACGTTCACGATCGGGGTCAGCTCGGCATAGCGCTTGCCCAGCCTGCGGGCGCGCGCCTGGTCGGCGTGCACTTCGGGGTCGGCGAGCCGCCGCTCGATGTCGGCGTACTCCTCGATCAGGTCGTCGAGCCTCACGTCACGTTCCTCGTCCGACGCGGAGGCGAATCCGGGGCCGGACGCCATGACGCCGGCCGGGATCCGGCGCGGGCGCGCCGGTGGCCGACGCCGGAGTCGAATATCAGCTGTTGCCGGCCTTCTTGCCGAACCGCTTCTCGAACCGGGCCACGCGGCCACCGGTGTCGAGGATCTTCTGCTTGCCCGTGTAGAACGGGTGGCAGTTCGAGCAGACGTCGGCGTGGATGTTGCCGTTGCTGGCCGTGCTGCGGGTGGTGAAGGTCGCGCCACAGGTGCAGGTCACGGTCGTGACGACATAGTCAGGGTGGATCTCGGGCTTCAAAGTCGCTCCTCGCGTTGGGCGGCGCCGGGTCGCTCTCCGAGGAGAGCGTGAACCGGTCCGCCGCGGTCGACTAACCAGTTTGCCAGACGTTGGAACACGATCCGTACGTATGGCATTCCCGCTGCGCGTCGCCCCTTCGGAGGGCCATCAGCGGGCCATCTGAGGGCCGCCTGAGGGCCGCCTGAGGGGCCCGCGTCAGCCGTTCGCGGTGCCGCTCGGCACGCCGCAGAAGACCCGGAACGCGAACGCCTGCGCGGGAATCGTGGCGTCGGCGGCACTGACCGCCTGGAACAGCGCCACGCTGCGCTGTCCGTCCTCGTCCCGCATGGCCCAAGTGCGGTAGCCGGGGATGTTCCCGGAGTGCCACCAGATGACCTTGCCGCAGCTCAGCCGGGTGCGGAAGATCCCGAGCCCCCAGCCCTTGTCGGTGCCGAGGTCGCGGTCCGGCACCACGCGCCGCATCTCCTCCAGCTGCGCGGGCTTCAGCACCTTCCCGGACAGCAGCGCGTCGTAGAAGGTGTTGATGTCGGAGACCGTGGAGACGACCTGCGCGGTGCCGTACCAGCGGGTGGGGTTGAACTCGGTGACGTCCATGATCGGCCTGCCGGGCCCGCCCGCCAGGTAGGCGTGCATCACCGGCCTGGGCATGGCCGGGGTCATCGGGATGGAGGTCTCGGTGAGTCCGAGCGGTTCGATGATCCGCCGCCGCACCTCGTGGTCGTACCGGTTCCCGGTGACCCGTTCGATGATCATCGAGACGAGCACGAAGTTCGTGTTGGAGTACTCCGCGTCCGAGCCCGGCGCGAACGTCGGCCTGCCCTTGAGCCGGGCGACCTTGACCAGCGTGGACGGGCGGTACGCGCGGGTCCGCTCGCCCTTGCGCAGCACGCTCGGCATCGCCAGCGGGAAGTTGTACACGCCGCTGGTGTGGTTCATCAGCATCCGTACGGTGATCCGCCGGCCGCCGGCGACCTGCCGCGGCAGGTACTTCTCCACCGGGTCGTCGAGCCCCAGCCGGCCCTCGGCCACCAGCTGCAGCGCCGTCGCGGCCACGAAGGTCTTGGACAGGCTGCCCACCCGGAAGTGCATGTTCGCGGTGGGCGGGCGGCCGGTCGTCTCGTCTGCGAGGCCGGCGGTGCCCTGCCAGACGTCGCCGTCGCCCGAGCCGTCGCCGCGGTCGCGTACCTCGGCGATGACCCCGTGGCTGCCCGCGGCCACCACGGCGTTCAGCGCCCGATGCAGATCGACGGGATCGGCGCGCTCACGCTCGTGCGCCGGCGCCTTCCCGCCGCGCAGCGGCAGCGGCAGACCGGACTCCGGCCTGAGGGCGACGATGCCGTACGTGGCCGCGCTGATGATCAACGCCAAGACCGCCAGGCCAGGCCAACCGAACGTCCGCATCGGCACCCTTCCTCCGACGTTCCACGGATCGGGGCGACGATAGTGGCAACGTAACGGAAGGGTGTAATCACAGCCGGCTTATCCGGTCTCCGGGCGCCCGGCTCAGCGGCGCGACGCCCGGAGACCGTACGGCTCAGCGCTCTTCGGGACCGACCGTGGTCTTCTGCACCTGCAGCAGGAACTCGGCATTGCTCCCGGTCTCCTTCATCTTCTCGATGAGGAGCTCGAGCGCCTGCTGAGCGTCGAGCGCGTGCAGCACCCGCCGGAGCTTCCAGATGACCTGGAGCTCCTCGGAGGACATGAGGATCTCTTCCTTGCGGGTGCCCGAGGGGTCGACGTCGATGGCGGGGAACACCCGCTTGTCGGCGAGCTGACGGTTCAGCCGCAGCTCCATGTTGCCGGTGCCCTTGAACTCCTCGAAGATCACCTCGTCGGCGCGGGAGCCGGTCTCCACCAGCGCGGTGGCGAGGATCGTCAGCGAGCCGCCGTTCTCGATGTTGCGCGCCGCGCCGAAGAACCGCTTCGGCGGGTAGAGCGCGGTCGAGTCGACACCACCGGACATGATGCGCCCGCTCGCCGGGGCGGCCAGGTTGTACGCGCGGCCGAGCCGGGTGATCGAGTCGAGCAACACGACCACGTCGTGGCCCATCTCGACCAGCCGCTTGGCCCGCTCGATGGCCAGCTCCGCGACGGTGGTGTGGTCCTCCGCGGGGCGGTCGAAGGTCGAGTGGATGACCTCGCCCTTCACCGACCGCTGCATGTCGGTGACCTCTTCGGGACGCTCGTCTACGAGCACGACCATGAGGTGGCACTCGGGGTTGTTCTTGGTGATGGCGTTGGCGATCGCCTGCATCACCATGGTCTTGCCGGCCTTGGGCGGCGACACGATCAGGCCGCGCTGGCCCTTGCCGATCGGCGCGACGAGGTCGATGATCCGCGTGGTCAGGATGTTCGGCTCGGTCTCCAGCCGCAGCCGCTCCTGCGGGTACAGCGGGACGAGCTTCGAGAAGTCCTGACGGCCCTTGGCCCGGTCCGGCTCCATGCCGTTGACCGTGTCGAGGCGGACCAGCGCGTTGAACTTCTCGCGCCGCTCGCCCTCGCGCGGCTGCCGTACGGCGCCGGTGATGACATCGCCCTTGCGGAGCCCGTTGCGGCGCACCTGGGCGAGCGAGACGTACACGTCGTTGGGGCCCGGCAGGTAGCCGGTGGTCCGCACGAAGGCGTAGTTGTCCAGGATGTCGAGGATCCCGGCGACCGGGATCAGCACGTCGTCCTCGCTGACCACGGGCTCCGACTCGCCCATGCGCTCGCGCCCGCGGCGGTCGCGGTTGCGGAACCGGCCACGGCGCCTGCGGCCGCCGCCCGAACCGTCGCCGTCGTCGTCGCCGCCCTGCCGCTGGTCGCCGCCGCGGCCACCCTGGCGGGCGTCGCCGTCGCCGCGGTCGTCGCGGTCCCGGTCGCGGCCACGACGGTTGCGCCCGCGGTCACCCTGCCGGTCGCGGCCGCCCTCGGAGCGCTCGCGCTGCTCGCCGCGCTCGCCCCGGTCACCGCGCTCGCCGCGGTCCGTGCGCTCGCTCCGCTCGCCGCCGTCGCCGGAGGCGGCCCGGTCGGCCTGGTCCTCGCCGTTGCTCCGGCGCGACCGGCGGTCGCCCCGGGCCGGCGGATCGGCGGTGGTCGTGGTCGTGTTCTGCTCGGTGCCGTCGCTCACGGCGCCCTCCTTGGCGGTGCCCCCCGCGGAACCCGCCCCGTCCGCGGTGGTCTCCTTGCCGGACTGGCCGGTGCGCCCTGGCCCCGTCCGCGTGGTCGTCGCCCTGGCGTCGCCGCCACTGGACGGGCCGCCGCCCTGCTTCTCCCGGATGGCGTCGACGAGCTGGCTCTTGCGCATACGGCCGGTGCCCTTGATGCCAAGGCCCGAGGCCATGGCCTGAAGCTCCGCGAGCTTCATGGCGGAAAGGCCGGTACCCGAGCGGCTCCGCGACCGAGTGGTGGCGGCCTCCGGGGCAGCCCCATCGGTGGCTCCGCCGGACGCGGCGGGGGTGGTCTCTCGCGCCTGATGCGGTGCGTCCGAGAGGAGTTCGGTGCTATCGCTCACTAAGGGTCCTTCCCAGGGAGCGGGCGTCGGTCGTCACGTGCGACCGTGCGACCCGGTGGTGCGATCCGGCGGGGGAGCCGAGATCTCTGCGCAGCCAGATGGTCGGAGCGGAGTTGAAATGCCACCCCTGCCTCGTGGACGGGGCCGGGCGCTCGGCCGGGTTGCATAGCCCGCGCGTGAAGCAAGGCGGCTGACGAGCACGTGCCCCGGGGAGGGGCATCTGGTGCGGCAACCAGCCTAACACCACCAAGGGCCACGGCTATTCCTCTGACAGAGCGTGTGTCGCAAGTCGAGCGATCACGAACCGGGGAGCTGAACGGGCGCCTGGACCTGCAGGCCGTCGAGGTCGGCGTCCAGCGGGTGTATGTGCCAACCAGTACCCGTGATACGACCGATTGAATCAGCCGTGGTCGCCGGGTTTCCCGCCTGGCCGAGGGCCAGTACGGACGGGCCCGCGCCGGAGATCACCGCCGGGACACCCACGTCCCGCAGCGCCTCGGTCAGCTCCAGCGCGGCCGGCATGGCGGGCCGCCGGTACTCCTGGTGCAGCCGGTCCACGGTGGCGTCCATGAGCAACGCGGGGCTCCGGGTGAGCGCCACCACGAGCAGCGCGGCCCGGCCCGCGTTGAGCGCGGCGTCGCCGTACGGCACCGTGTCCGGCAGCAGGGCGCGTGCCCTCTCCGTGGAGACCCACCAGTCCGGCACGCAGATCACCGGGCGCAGCTCGGGGGACGGCGTGAGCCGGGTGGCCCGCCACTCCCCGTCCTGCGACCAGGCGATGGTCGCCCCGCCGTACGCGCACGGGGCGACGTTGTCGGGGTGCCCCTCGATCGTGGCCGCCGTACGGAACACGGCGTCCCGGTCCTCGGGGAGCCCGGCGAGCGCGCGCGCCGCGGCCACACCGGCCGTGATGGCGGCCGCCGAGGAGCCCAGCCCGCGGCTGTGCGGGATTCGGTTCACGCAGGTCAGCCGCAGCCCCGCCGGACGCGCGCCCATCGCGTCGAAGGTCGCGTGCATGGCTCGGACGACGAGGTGGCTCTCGTCGCGGCGTACATCTGCGGAGCCCTCACCGGCCACCTCGACATCGAGGCCACCATCGGCCACGCGCGCCTCGACCTCGTCGTACCGGGCGAGGGCGAGGCCGAGCGTGTCGAAGCCCGGGCCCAGGTTCGCGCTGGTGGCCGGCACGCGGACGCGCACCGGCCCGTCGATCCAGTCCATCGGCTACACCAGCTCGAGCGCGGACGCGGCGGTGTGGGCGTCGACCGGGACCACCACCGGCGCGGGCGCGCCGGACAGCGCCCAGTCCGGGTCCTTGAGGCCGTTGCCGGTCACCGTGCAGACCACGGTGGTGCCCGGCTCGATGCGGCCCTCCTCGCGGGCCTGCAGCAGGCCGGCGACGCTCGCCGCGGAGGCGAGCTCCACGAAGACCCCCTCCTCGCGGGCGAGCAGCCGGTACGCGGCGAGGATCCGCCGATCGGTGACCGCGTCGATGCGGCCGCCCGACTCCTCCCTGGCCCGCTCCGCGAGCGTCCACGAGGCGGGGTTGCCGATCCGGATCGCGGTGGCGATGGTCTGCGGGTGCGGCACCGGCTCACCGCTCACCAGCGGCGCGGCGCCCGCGGCCTGGAAGCCGAACATCCGCGGCCGCTTCGTGCTCACGCCGTCCGCGGCGTACTCCTGGTAGCCCATCCAGTAGGCGGAGATGTTGCCCGCGTTGCCGACCGGCAGGCAGTGCACCTCGGGTGCGTCCCCGAGCGCGTCGACCACCTCGAAGGCCGCGGTCTTCTGGCCCTGCAGCCGGTACGGGTTCACCGAGTTGACCAGCGCCACCGGGTAGTCGACGGCGAGCTTGCGGGCGAGCTCGAGACAGTCGTCGAAGTTGCCGTCGACCTGGAGCAGCCGCGCCCCGTGGACCAGGGCCTGGGCCAGCTTGCCCATCGCGATCTTGCCGCGCGGCACCAGCACCGCGCAGGTCATGCCGGCGCGGACCGCGTACGCGGCCGCGCTCGCACTGGTGTTGCCGGTGGAGGCGCAGATGACGGCCTTGGCGCCCTCCTCCGCGGCCCGGCTGATGGCCATCGTCATGCCCCGGTCCTTGAAGGACCCGGTGGGGTTCAGGCCCTCCACCTTGAGGTGCACGATGCAGCCGGTCAGCGCGGAGACACGCGGCGCGGGCAGCAGCGGAGTGCCGCCCTCCAGCAGGGTCACCACGGGCGTCGTGTCCGTGACCGGGAGCCGCTCGCGGTACTCCTCGATCACGCCACGCCACGCTCTACCGCCCACGGGATGCCTCCGGAAATGGTTCTTGACCTGGGGTGAAAGTCTATCGGCCGTCAGTGCGCGGGCTCCGCCTCGGCCTCCACCCGCATCACGCTCGCCACGGCCCGTACGCTGTCCAGCCCGCGCAGCGCCTCCACGGTCGCGGCCAGCGCCGCGTCCCGCGCCCGGTGGGTGACGATGACCAGCTGCGCGTCGTCCCCGTGCCCCTCCTGGCGGACGTTCTTGATGGACACCTCATTGGAGGCGAACACCTCTGCCACCCGGGCCAGCACGCCCGGCCGGTCGGCGACGTCCAGCGCCACGTGGTAGCGGGTCACGGTGTCGCCCATCGGATGCACCCGGAGCCCGCTGTACACCGACTCGCCGGGGCCGGAGCCGCCGTTCACCCGGTTGCGCGCGACGGCCACGAGGTCGCCGAGCACCGCGCTCGCGGTCGGCGCGCCACCCGCGCCGGCGCCGTAGAACATCAACCGGCCCGCCGACTCCGCCTCCACGAACACCGCGTTGTACGCCTCGCGCACGCCCGCCAGCGGGTGGTCGCGCGGGATCATCGCCGGGTGCACGCGCACACCGATGCCGGTGCCGTCCTCGCCGAGCTGACAGATGGCCAGCATCTTGACCACGCAGCCCATCGCCTGGGCGCTCGCGATGTCCGCGGCGCTGACGTCGACGATGCCCTCGCGATGCACCTCGGCGGCGCCCACCCGGGTGTGGAAGGCGATCCCGGCGAGGATCGCGGCCTTGGCGGCGGCGTCGAAGCCCTCGATGTCGGCCGTCGGGTCGGCCTCGGCGTAGCCCAGGGTCTGCGCCTCCTCCAGGGCCTCGCTGAAGCCGGCGCCGGAGGAGTCCATCCGGTCCAGGATGTAGTTCGTGGTGCCGTTCACGATGCCCAGCACGCGGCGCACCCGGTCCCCGGCCAGCGACTCGCGCAGCGGCCGCAGCAGCGGGATCGCGCCGGCCACGCTCGCCTCGTAGTAGAGGTCCACGCCGTACTCGGTGGCCGCGCCGTGCAGGGTCGCGCCGTCCTCGGCGAGCAGCGCCTTGTTGGCGGTGATCACCGACTTGCCGGCCTTCATCGCGGCGAGCAGCAGCGGGCGGGCCGGTTCGAGGCCGCCCACGACCTCCACCACGATGTCCACGTCGTCGCTCGTCACCAGGGACATCGCGTCCGTGGTGAGCAGGGCCGGGTCGATGCCCGGCCTGTCGCGGCCCGCGCGGCGCACCGCGATGCCCGCGACCTCGAGCGGCGTGCCCACCCGCGCCGCCATGTCGTCGCGCTGCTCCTGGAGCAGCCGTACGACCTGGGATCCGACGTTGCCACAGCCGAGTACGGCCACGCGCAGAGGTTTCAATTCCACTCCGATCACCCGACGTCCAGACGCAGCAGATCATCCTCGGTCTCCCGGCGGACGATCTCCCGGGCCGCCCCGTCGCGCACGGCCACCACCGCCGGGCGCGGGACGTGGTTGTAGTTGTTGGCCATCGACCGGCAGTAGGCCCCCGTGGCGGCCACCGCGACGAGGTCCCCCGGTGCCAGGTCCTCGGGGAGGTACAGGTCCCGTACCACCACGTCGCCGGACTCGCAGTGCTTGCCGACGAGCCGGGAGAGCATCGGCTCGGCCTCCGACACGCGCGAGGCGACCCGGCAGGTGTAGTCGGCCCCGTACAGCGCGGTGCGGATGTTGTCGCTCATGCCGCCGTCCACGCTCACGTACGTGCGCAGGCCCTCGACGTTCTTGACCGTGCCGACCTCGTACAGCGTGACCCCGCCCGGGCCGACGATGCCCCGGCCCGGCTCGATGGTCAGCCGCGGCAGGTCGAGCCCTGCCGCCGCGCACTCCCGCGCCACGATGCCGCGGAGGTTCTCCGCGATGATCTTGATGTCCAGCGGATCGTCCGCCGATGTGTACGCGATGCCCAGGCCGCCGCCCAGGTCCATCTCGGGCAGCGCGACGCCGTGCTCGGTCTTGATCTCCGCGAGCAGGCCGGCCACCCGGCGGGCCGCGACCTCGAAGCCCGCGGTGTCGAAGATCTGCGAGCCGATGTGGGAGTGCAGGCCGACCAGTTCCAGCTGCGGGAGCGCGAGCACGCGGCGGACGGCCTCGGCCGCGTCGCCCATGGCCAGGGAGAAGCCGAACTTCTGGTCGTCGTGCGCGGTCGCCACGTACTCGTGCGTGTGCGCCTCCACGCCGGCCGTGACGCGGATCTGCACCTTGGCCCGTACGCCGAGCTCCTGGGCGAGGAACCCGACGCGGGCGATCTCCTCGTACGAGTCCAGCACGATGCGGCCGACGCCCGCCTCCAGCGCCCGGCGCAGCTCGGGGACCGACTTGTTGTTGCCGTGCATCGTGATCCGCTCGGCGGGGAACTCCGCGGCCAGCGCCACCGCCAGCTCACCCCCCGTGCACACGTCGAGGTTCAGGCCTTCTTCCTGGACCCAGCGGAGCACCGCCTTGGAGCAGAACGCCTTCGCCGCGTAGAACACGTCCGCGTCGCCGAAGGCCGTCTTGTAGTCGCGGCAGCGGGACCGGAAGTCCTCCTCGTCGAGCACGATCAGCGCGGTGCCGTAGCGCTCGGTGAGCTCGCGGACGTCCACGCCGCCGATCGTGAGCACGCCGTCCTCGCGTTGCGCCGTACGCGGCCAGACCATCGGGTCGAGCGTGTTCAGATCGGCGGGCGGCCGGGGCGGATTCTCCTCGGGCAGCACGTCGGCGTGGCGGGAACCGGCAGGATGCGCGTAGCGGCTCACGGTCTTTCCTCAGGTAGCGGGTCGGCGGAATCGGTTCGGCGGGCTCACATGCGGTCCGGCACCGCCACGCCGAGCATGGCGAGCCCGGCGGCCAACGTCGTTCGTACGGCCGCGGTGAGCAGGACGCGCGAACGGTGCATATCGGTCACGGGCTCGGGCCCGCGGGGCAGCACCCGGCCGGTGTCGGCCAGCCGGTGGTAGGCGGCGGCCGTCGTCTCGAGGTGCCGGGTGAGAACGGTGACGTCGCGGCGGCGGGCCGCCAGGGCGACCCGGTCCGGCAGCTCGGCGACGGCGGCCAGCACGGCGCGCTCGTGGGCGTCGGTGAAGCGGCCCGGTTCTGTCGTATCGGGGTCGACGCCGAGGTCGTGCGCGTGACGGAGGGTGAGGTGGGCGTGGGCGCAGGCGTACCTGACCTCGAACGCCGCCTCCCCCCGGACCCGCCGGCACCGCTCCTCGAGCTCGTTCGGCGCGCCCGGGTGCCGCTCAGCGAGCTCGCCCGGCGCGCGGGGTGGCTGCGCGACCGGCCCACGCCGGGCGGTGGCGGTCGATTCCGGCGCGCGCGTCAGCACGTACCGCAGCGCGGGTTCCTCCCCACGCGCCACAAAGGAACTCAAAGCAGTGCTGGCGGCCTCGGAAGCGGCGGATTCCTCGACCCGGGCGGCCCCGTCCCGAAGGACTTCCCCCGGATCCGGTTGGCCGGTCCAGGTGACGTGGGCGCCGGCGGCTTCGGCGATCCGGGCGAGGGCCTCGTCCTTGACGCGGCGGGCGGCGGTGGGCACGTCGGGCGCGGTGGCCAGATCGCCTGCGATCGACGCGGTCATGTGAGCGCCGTCCAGCGCGCGGCTCCGGCCGTACGCCGCGCCCGCCGCGACGACCGCGGCGGCCAGCGCGACCGTGTCGACGAGGGTGAGCGCCAGCACACCCCGCTCCCCGACCGCGGCCCGGCTGATGCCCGGCGTCGCGCCGAGCCGGGCCGCCAGCACCTCCGCCACCTCCTGGGCAGGCCGCGCGGCGGCCCCGGCCAGCTGCAGCGGCAACGCACACGTGTAGTCCCCGGCCCCCACCGCCACCGGCCGCAGCGCCAGGTCGGACGGCACGGGCAGCCCAAGCCCGCCGTCCGCGGGGGCCGCGGCCACGGCCTCCGCAACGGCGCCGGTCAGCGCGGCAGGGGTCACGTCAAACGAGGCTAGTCGAACCCACTGACAGCCCGTTCACCCATATCAACTGCTGAGACACAACCCACCCCGGACAAACCGCTCCGGGCAGTACGGATCGGCTCAACCAGCCGGCGGGACCGGCCGAGCCGCGTCCTCAAACGCCCGGCGCGGGAGCCGGGAACGCCACGATCTGCCCGCTGGGTTCGGTCTGCTCGGGTCCGCCGTAGTTCTGGGCGACGACGTACAGCAGCGGGTCCTCTCCCCGGCTGAGCGCGCAGGCGAAGGCGCTCCGGTCCAGGTCGACCGTGGCCACCACCTCACCCCCCTCACGCACCCGCACACAGTGCCGATTGCCCACGTCCGCGTACCAGACCGCGCCCTCCGCGTCGACGCAGATCCCGTCCGGATGGTCCCCGGGCGTCTTGGCCCATACCTGCCGGCCACTTCCCGGACTGTGCCGTCCGGCGTGACGCGTACGACCAGGCCCGGCGCGAACTCACCGCCGGGGAAGTCGAAGCCGATGGTGTTGACCTAGTACTACATAGCTAGATCTGGATGATCTGGAGTCGCAGGCGTCGCTTGAAGTGGTGTCTGCGCGCTGTGGCTTGGTGGGCTCGGCGGTGCTGGGACCAGTAAAGTCCCTGTTCAACGGTGTGGTCGGGTTGTCCG
>WHSL01000403.1 GCA_009380095.1 Streptosporangiales bacterium
CGTGGCGTCCAACGCCGGCGGCGTGCCGCGCTCGGGGATGGCCGCGTACGCCGCCTCCAAGGCCGCCGCCGCCCAGTTCACCCGGTGCCTCGGCCTTGAGGTGGGCGCGTACGGCATCCGCTGCAACATCGTCGCCCCCGGCTCCACGGACACCCCCATGCTGCGCTCGCTCTGGCCCGACCCGGAGGACCCGGCGGGCGCGGCGGGCACGATCGACGGCGACCCGTCCGCGTACCGGGTCGGCATCCCGCTGCGCCGGATCGCCACACCCGAGGACGTCGCCGCGGCCGTGGCCTTCCTCGTCTCGCCGCATTCCCGGCATATCACCCTGCAGGAGCTGTACGTCGACGGCGGCGCGGCGTTGCGCTGACGGCTGGCCGCCGC
The DNA here is from genome assembly GCA_009380095.1 of Streptosporangiales bacterium. GTDB lineage: Bacteria > Actinomycetota > Actinomycetes > Streptosporangiales > Streptosporangiaceae > WHSL01. Next base: position 385 of record WHSL01000403.1, read on the forward strand.
CGCCGGACCCGCGCAGGTGTTCGCGGCCGGCGACCCGGGCCCGTACACCGCACTGGCCGGGCTGCGCGCGGACGGCCCGCCGCCGGTCCCCGGCCCGCGTCCGCAGGACCTGGCGTTCCTGCAACTCTCCGGCGGCACCACCGGGCTCCCCAAGCTGATCCCGCGCACCCACGACGACTACATCTACAGCTTCCGTGCCAGCGCCGAGATCTGCGGCCTGGACGCCCGCACGGTGTACCTCGCGGCACTCCCGGCAGCCCACAACTTCCCGATGAGCTCACCGGGGATCTTCGGCACCCTGTACGCCGGCGGCCGCGTGGTGATGGCCCGGCTCCCTCGCCGGACGTGACGTTCCCGCTGATCGAGGCCGAACGCGTGACGATCACCGCGCTGGTCCCACCCCTGGCGCTGATCTGGCTGAGCGCGGCCACCCGCACCGAGCGGGACCTGTCCAGCCTGGAGGTGCTCCAGGTCGGCGGCGCACGACTCGCCGAGGAACCGGCACGCAAGATCCGGCCCACCTTCGGCTGCACGCTGCAGCAGGTCTTCGGCATGGCCGAGGGACTGGTCAACTACACGCGGCTGGACGATCCCGAGGAGCTGATCGTCACCACCCAGGGCCGGCCGATCTCCCCGGACGACGAGCTACGCGTCGTGGACGAGGAGGACCGCGACCTGCCCCCGGGGGAGACCGGCCACCTGCTGACCCGCGGCCCGTACACGATCCGCGGCTACTACCGCGCGCCCGAGCACAACGCGACAGCCTTCACCGCCGACGGCTTCTACCGCACCGGCGACCTCGTCAGGCTCACCCCCACCGGCCACATCGTCGTCGAGGGCCGCGCCAAGGACCAGATCAACCGGGGCGGCGAGAAGATCGCCTCCGAGGAGGTGGAGAACCAACTGCTCGCCCATCCCGCCGTCCACGACGCGGCCGTGGTGTCCGTACCGGACCCGTACCTGGGGGAGCGGACCTGCGCGTTCGTCATCCCCCGTACGGACGCCGCGCCCGGCGGGCCGGAGCTCAAGGAGTTCCTGCACGGGCGCGGGCTCGCCGCGTACAAGGTGCCCGACCGGGTGGAGTTCGTCGGCGCCTTCCCGAGCACCGGCGTCGGCAAGGTCAGCCGCCGCGACCTGCGCCGGGCGCTGCGGGAGCTGGCCGTCCAGCGGTCGGCCGAGCAGACCACCGAGACGAGAGGAAACTGACGTGGCGCTCCCCGCCATCGCCCCCCGTACCCGCTGCCCGCCGAGGCCGACCTGCCGGAGAACCGGGTGACCTGGCGTCCCTGCCCCGACCGCGCGGCGCTGCTGGTCCACGACATGCAGAACTACTTCGTGGCCGCGTACCAGCCGGACACCGCCCCGATGCGGGACCTGGTCCGCAACATCGCCAAGCTCACCGCCACCGCCCGCGAGCTGGGCATGCCGGTGATCTACTCGGCCCAGCCGGGCGGGCAGAGCGACGAGCAGCGCGGGCTGCTCCGCGACTTC
>WHSL01000319.1 GCA_009380095.1 Streptosporangiales bacterium
GGCAGCCCCCGCCCTGGCCGCGCCAGCCTTGGCCGCGCCGGCCCTGGCAGCGCCCGCCCTGGCTATGCGCGCCGAGTCCACGCCTGCCCAGCCCACTGCCCTGGCCGCCTCAGCCCAGCCCGCCCCTGCTCTGGCCGCCTCCGCCCAGGCCGCCCCCACGCTGGCGGCCGTGCCCGCACAGGCCGTGCCCGCACAGGCCGACCTCAGTCCGGAGTCGCTTGCCGCGGAGGTGTTGCGGTCCGGCGGCGCGGTGCCGGACTTGCGCCATCGTGCCGCGGCTGCGGTTCGTGACGTGACCGGGGCGGAGGCGGCGTATGTGCTGGTCGCCGAGGAGACGCTCGTCGCGCCTGAGTCTTGGCGGCTGGCCGGGGTGGCCACCGGGGCGGCGGTCACCGGGGCGGCGGTCACCGGGGGCGAGCCGGCCACCGGGGGCGAGCCGGTCGCCGAGGCCACTGTGCGGCTGCCGGACGCGCCCCGCGTCTGCGGGCGCCCCACGGTGCACAACGGGTTGCCCGCGCCGTGGAGCACGCTCCCCCCGCTGCGCGATGGCGCCACCCGTTCCCTGCTGACCGCGCCGCTGTCCGCGGACGGGCGGCTGAGCGGCGTGCTCATCGCCTCCGACACCCGGACCGGGCGGTTCGGGCCCGCCGCCGCGGATCGGCTGGGCCGGCTCGCGCGCCGGCTGGCGGAGCCGCTGGAGCGGGTCCGGCTCGCCGAGCGCGAGCGGGACCAGCGCGGCTGGCTGTCCTTCCTCGCCGAGGCCGGCGACCTGCTGGCGGGCACCAACGACGCGCGCCTCATCACCGCGCTGGCCGGCCAGCTGGTGGTGGCCCGGCTGGGCACCTGGTGCGCGACGTACGTCCACGAACCCGCCGGCCCGTCCACGCTCGCCGACGCACGGCACCGCGACGAGCAGCGCGTCCCCGAGCTGCGCAAGCACCTCGCCGAGGCCGGCCCGCCGGAGCGCACGCACCGGCCGGCAGCCTGGGACGCCCTACCGGACGGCTGGTCCCACACCTTTCCGCTGGTCGCCGGCGGGCGCCCGGTGGGCACGCTGGTGATCGGCCGCGAGGAGGGCCCGTTCACCGCCGAGCTGCTGAAGCTGGCGGAGGACCTCTCCCGCCGGGTCGCGGTCGCGCTGGACGCGGCGCGGCTCCATCAGCGGCAGGCCGAGACGAGCCGGGTGCTGCGGCGCGGCCTGCTGTCCGGCCGTCCGTGCGAGGTGCCCGGCCTCGACCTCGGCGTGGCGTACGAGCCGGCCGGCGAGGGCCTGGACGGCGGCGGCGACTTCTGCGACGTGTTCCGGGCGGGACCGGGCCGGTGGCTGTTCGCCATCGGCGACGTCTGCGGCACCGGGCCGGAGGCGGCGGCCGTCACCGGTCTGGCCCGGCACGCCCTGCGGCTGCTCGCCCGCGAGGGGCACGGCCTGCCGCGCATCCTGCGGCGGGTGAACGAGGCGATCCTGGACGGCGGGCCGCAGGCCCGGTTCCTCACCCTGATCTGCGGCGAGATCGTGCCCGGCGCCCACGGCAACCGCCGGCTCTCGCTGATCTGCGCCGGTCACCCGCCGCCGCTGCGGCTCACCCCGGTCGGCGCGGTGGCCCCGGTGGCCTCCGCGCAGCTGCTGCTCGGCGTCGACCCCCAGGTGGAGTACGTCGCGGAGAGCGTCCGGCTGGACCCCGGCGACAGCCTCGTATGCGTCACCGACGGCGTGACCCGGCGGCGCGCAGGAGGGCGCGAGCTGGATGACGACGACGGCCTGGCCCGGCTGCTCGCCGACCGCGCCGAGCTCGGCGCCGAGTCCCTCGCGGAGCACGTACGGGACGCCGCGCACCGCTTCGCCCCCACCCCGCCACACGACGACCTGGCCGTCCTCGTCCTCCAGGCCCGCCTCAGCCCCTGACCCCCGCCCGGGGGGCGATAAGTCAGAGCCGCGGGAAAGGCCAGGGGTTGGCTTGTTCGTAGGCGCGGGCGGCGGCCAGGACGAGGGCGTCGGCGTGGCGGGGGCCGACGATCTGGAGCCCCGCGGGCAGCCCGGCGGAGGTGAGGCCGCAGGGCACGCTCGCCGCCGGCTGCTGCGTCATGTTGAACGGGTACGTGAACGGCGTCCACCCCGTCCACCGGGTGAGCCCGGACCCCGCCGGCACCTCCACACCGGCTTCGAACGCGGCGATCGGCATCGCGGGCGTGAGCAGCAGGTCGTACGTCTCATGGAAGACGCCCATCCGCTGCCCCATCGACATCCGGGTGGCCATCGCGCCGAGATACTCCGAGCCGGTCACCCGGGCGCCCTGCTCCGCGATCTCCAGCAGCCCCGGGTCCATCTCCGCGCGGCGCCCCTCCGGGATCGCCTCCAGCGACTTCGCCGCGCCCGAGAACCACAGGGTGTGGAAGTCCTCCACCGGGTCGTCGAAGCCCGGATCGGCCCGCTCGACGGTCGCGCCGAGCTCGGCGAACACCTCGGCGGCGGCCTCCACGAGGGTGGCGATGTCCGGGTCGACGGTGACGAACCCGAGGTCCAGGCTGAACGCGATGCGCAGCCCGGCCATCGGACGGTCCAGCTCGGCCGCGTACGAGACCACCGGTGGCGGCATCGCCGACCAGTCCCGCGGGTCCGGCCGGGAGATCACGTCGAGCAGCAGCGCCGCGTCGGTGACCGAACGGGTCATCGGCCCCACGTGCGCGAGCGTCCCGAAGGGGCTGGCCGGGTAGTGCGGCACCCGCCCGTACGTGGGCTTGATCGTGAAGATCCCGCAGAACGCCGCGGGGATCCGTACGGACCCGCCGCCGTCGGTACCGAGCGCCAGCGGCGCCATGCCGAGCGCGACGGCCGCGGCCGCTCCCCCGCTGGAGCCACCGGCGGTACGGGAGGGGTCCCACGGGTTGCGCGTCACCCCGGTCAGCGGCGAGTCGGTGACGCCCTTCCAGCCCAGCTCGGGGCTGGTGGTCTTGCCCACCGCCACCGCGCCCTGCTCGCGGAGCCGCGCCACGCTCGGCGCGTCCTCCGGCCAGGGCCCGTCCGGGTCGACGGTGCGCGAGCCGCGCAGCGTGGGCAGCCCGCGGGTGAGCAGGATGTCCTTGATCGACACCGGCACGCCGTCCAGCGTCCCGAGCGGGTCGCCGCGGCGCAGCCGGTCCTCGGCGGCACGCGCCGCGCTCATCGCACCCTCGGTGTCGACCAGGCAGTACGCGTTGACCTTGGAGTCCTCGCGCTCGATCCGGGCGAGCACCGCCGCGGTGGCCTCCACCGGGGAGAGTGCGCCGGCGCGGTAGGCGGCGGCGAGCTCCGCCGCGGTGAGACCGGCCGGGTCGGCAGGGTCGGCGAGGTGGGCGGCGGGCTCCGGCGCGGGGTTGCCGGCGTTACCTGTCACGTGCGCTCCTCAGCTGGTGACGGTGGACGAGGGGGAGGCGGACACGTACCCACGGCGCTTGTCCACGACGTTGCGCAGCGGGCGGCCGTCGGTGAAACGCTCGAGGTTGTCCGCGAAGAGCGCGGCGAGCTGGGCGTGGTAGCCGTCGGCGTCGCCGGACATGTGCGGCGAGACGATCACCTGCGGCATGTCCCACAGCGGCGAGTCGTCCGGGAGCGGCTCGGCCTCGAAGACGTCGAGCGCGGCACCGGCGATGACCCCGTCCCGCAGCGCGGCCACCAGGTCGTCCTGGATGACGCTCTCGCCGCGTCCGACGTTGATCAGCCGTGCCCGCGGCGGCAGCGCGCGGAGCAGCTCGGCGTCCACGAGCCCGCGGGTGGCATCGGTGAGCGGCGCGGCGATCACCAGGTAGTCGGTGTCGCCGACCGCCTCGGCCAGCGCGTCCGAGGCCACCACGGGCCCGAGCCGCGGGTCCTCCCGCTCGGTCCGGCCCGCCCAGCGCACCCGCAGCCCGGCGCGGCCGAGCTGCTCGCCGATGGCCACCCCGATCGGCCCGGTGCCGACCACCATGGCGTGCCGGCCCGCGACGCGCTCGGTGACACGGTGCCGCCAGGAGCGCCGGTCCTGGCGCCGTACGGTCTCCGGGAACCCCTTCGCGAAGCAGAGCACCAGCCCGAGGACGTACTCGGCCATCGGCTCGTCGAAGACCCCGCGCGAGTTGGTCAGCGTCACCGGGGACTCGACGAGCGCGGGGAACATGATCCGGTCGACTCCCGCGCTCGCCATGTGCACCCAGGCGGGGGTCTCCGCGTCCTTCTCCGGCCATGCGTTCGCGACGGCGCCGGAGCGGAAGTCCCAGACGAAGAGGGCGTCCGCGCCCGGGAGCGCTGCCGGAAGCCCGGCCTCGCCGACGATCCGTACGTCGCCGAGGGTGCGCAGCTCCGCGATCTCTGTGGGGACCGGGTCGCCGCAAAGGATCACGACACGAGGGGCAGGACGACTCATCGGCGACTCCGGGAATCTGCCAGCGAACCGAAACACGAATGCCTCGGAAACTTAACAACCGCGCCCCTACCAGGGGATTGACACGCTATGAACGGTTCGTATGATTGTCAACAATCCGCGGGATCGCAGTTCGCGTGAGACGAAGATCGACAAGTGGTGCTGTAAGGCCGTTCACCCGGACCGCCGCGGGAGTTCGGTCCCCAAGGCGCCTCGCTGACCAGACCGTACGGACCGGCCCGAGCCGGTCCGCCAGCTCAGTGGGGATGCTGATGAGCAGGTACCTGACCATCACTCTGGAGCGCCGGGGCGTCTCCTGCGTGGCCGAGCTCCTCGAGAAGGACGCGCCGCGCACGTGTGAAGCGGTGTGGAACGCGCTGCCGCTCGGCGGTGACGCGTACCACGCGAAGTA
>WHSL01000306.1 GCA_009380095.1 Streptosporangiales bacterium
GACGCACCTCGCCGAACGTTGACGAGCGGTGACGTCCGCGCCTCGCCAAACGCTGACGGGCGCTGCGCGACGAGCGGACGAGCGCGGAGGGACGCCGGCGGGCGCTGACGAGCCGCTCAGCGGGAGTCGGCGCTCTTCAGGGTGGTAGACGTCTCGTCGGCGTCGCCGTCACCGTCGGTTTCGCCGCCGTCGGGGTCCGAGGTTTCGGTGGTATCGGAGGCGGCCGGCCCGGCGGCGGCCTCGGTCCCGGCGGCCTCGGTCCCGGCGGCCTCGGTCCCGGCGGCCTTGGGCCCGGCTTCGGCATCCGTCCCCGCGTTGGCCTCGGACTCGGGCTCGGACTCGGGCTCGGGGTCGGCGTGGGGCTTCGGGCGGCGGGGCAGGGGTGCCCGGCCGGGGGTCGGCTCCAGTGTGGCGACGTCCAGGCCGACGGGGGTGCCGTCCACGGCGCCGTCCATGGGGCCGGGCTCGATGCCTGCCCCGGCGCCCGCCCCGGCGTCAGCGCCCACGGGCCGCGGCTTCGGCCTCCCGCGCCAGCGGTTCGGCAGCAACGCGGTGGTCAGCAGCAGCACACCGACCGCCAGCATCATCCCGCTCTCCCCGAACCCCTGCGCGACCCGCCAAGGGGTCGTGCCGGCCGTGTCGGCGACCCGCTGGAACACGCCCTGCCGGGCCAGGTCCGCCGCCAGCGGCGGCAGCAGCGCGACCCCCGGCACCGCGAACAGCGCCCCCGCGATCAGCGCCGCCAGCGGCGAGGCCCACCGGGCGGCCGCCAGCATCCCGGTCAGCAGCCCGCCGAGCACCAGGCAGGTCATGCCGACCGGCGTACCGAGCGTGCCCGTCCCCTCGAGCGTGGCGTGGGCGTGCACACCGTAGGCAAGCAGGCCGAGCGCCAGCGGACCGGCCACCAGGCCGACGGGGACGCCCAGCGCGTGACGTTTGGCGTTGGACATGCTGCGAACCCTCCAGAAGCTCGGGGATCTCGTCGAATGGTCCTGACACCCCGATCACCCGTCCAGGCGGTCATCGCCGCCCGGACGGGTGTGAGAACTCATGGTCGCGGGTTCAGCGCTGGTCGGAGCCCGGCTGGCCTGCCGGCCCCGGCTGACCCGGCCCCTCTGGCCCGCCGGAGGGGCGGGAGAACGGGTCGTACCCGGGCGGCGCCGGGTCGGAGGCGTAGCCCCCGGGCGGTGCGCCGGCCGGCCCGGGCGAGCCCGGCGCCGTACCGGCCGGGCCACCGGCGACGAGCGTGTCCGTGGTGCCGCCGACCTGCCCGGCGCCGTACTGCTGCACCGGCGGGTAACCGGCCGCCTCCCGGGCGTTCGGGTTCCAGGTGGCCGAGTCGCCGCTGGTGCCGTACGCGGGCTCGGGCGCCTCGGGCGTGCGGGCCCGCCACCGGTTCGGCATCAGCACGGTGGTGAGCAGGAGCGCCCCGATGCCGAGCAGCATGCCGGAGGATCCGAGCAGGTTCATTCCCTGGCCGATCCCGCCGGCCCTGGTCAGCGGCGCGAGCAGGTCGGCCTCCGCCGCCGTGCGCAGCAGTGGCGGCACGAAGGCCGCGCCCACCAGCGCGTATATCACTCCGGCGATGAGCGCCGCCACGGGCGACGTCCACCGGGCGGCGGCGAGCATCGCGATCAGTACGCACCCGCCGATCACGCAGGCGAGCCCCGCGGCCGGTGGCTGGTCGACCTGGAACCGCCCCACGGCGGTGGAGACCTGCTGCACGCCGTACGCGAGCAATCCCATGGACAGCGGGCCGCCGATGATGCCGACCGGCGCGCCGAGTGTGAGACGTAGGGCGTTGGACATGATTCTGCCCTCCGGAGGGGCGGGAGGCGGGAATGCGGGACAACTTATCTGGGTCCGCCGATTCCGCAATCACTCCCCACTCAAGTGAGATCTCACCTTTATGTCCGGAGATGCTCGCAGAAAACCGTGGATAGGGACCAATCAGGTCAAGAAGGGCACGCATTTTCGCGGGCGGTCCGCGCCTCGATCCCCGGCGTCGGAGTGGCACCGCCCCCGCCGCCTCCGTCGGACGCCCCGGACGACCCGGACGACCCGTCGACCGCGACGCTCCGTACGCCGCTGTAGCCCGACCCGGCGACCAATTGCAGCTGATTCCCCAGCGCCGGTACGGGCTGCAAGGTGACGCCGGGAACCGCGGCGGCGAGCGTACGGGCCGAGTCCTCGCGGGCGGGGCCGTACCTGATCACGGTCCCCGCGACCCCCGTCTGCCCCGCGTTGGACGCCTCCTGCGGCACGATGAAGCCGACCCGGCGCAGGTCCGCGGCGACCCTGGCGCCCAGCCCCTGCACGCCCGCCGCGTTGTAGACCCGTACGGCGATCCGGTTCGGCGGGATCTCCGCCCGGGCGGGCCCTGGCGTGGCGGAGGCCCGGCCGCCCGGCTTCTTGCCCGGCGTGGGCGTGGCCGGCGGCTGGATCAGCGGCTCGTCCCGGCGCAGCTTGCCGAACAGGGCCGAGGACGCCTGCCTGTTCCACAGCACCGCGGACTCGCCCGTGGGCGTCCGGTAGTTGCTGTTCGCGATCGGGACGGTGGAGAAGGACAGGTCGTCCGGGCTCACCCCGCGCAGCTCGTTGGCCAGCTGCCGCATCGTCGCCGCGGACAGCCCCTCGTCGGTACGGACCGAGGAGAGCGCCGCGTCCAGGAACCGGGTCGTCTTGACCGGATTGCTCAGCGTGGAGGTGCTGGTCGCGCGGCTCAGCATGGACGCCATGAAGCGCTGCTGCGCGTCGATCCGGCCCAGGTCCTGGTTGGAGTAGACGTGCCTGGCCCGTACGTACGCCAGCGCCTGCTCGCCGCCCAGCAGCTGCTTGCCCGCCTGCAGGTTCAGCCCGCTCGCCACGTCCTGGATCGGCCTGGGGACGCACACCTCGACGCCGCCGAGCGCGTCCACGACCTTGAGGAAGCCCAGGAAGTTGACCTCCACGTAGTGGTCGAGCCGCAGGCCGGTGTTGTGCTGGACGGTCTCCATCGCGAGCTTCGGCCCGCCCAGCGTGTACGCGGAGTTGATCTTGCGCTGACCGTGCCCGGGCACCGTCACCCACGAGTCGCGGGGCAGGCTGACCACGCTGACCCGATCGTGCTGCCGGTTGATGTGCACCAGCATCATCGTGTCCGAACGCTGGCCCTCCGTACGGCCGAGATGCAGCCGGTTCTGCTGCTCCCGGCTCATCCCCTCCCGGCGGTCCGCGCCGACCAGCAGGATGTTGAGCGCGCCCTCGGGGCCGGAGTGCCCGCCGCCGAGACCGCCGATCTTCTCGATCCGGCCGGACACCCAGCCGGAGAACGCCCAGGCGCCGCCGGAGGCCACCAGCACCACGGCCGACATCACGCCCGCCGTCATCAGCATGGCGCGGCGGCGGCGCGCCGCCGCGGACGGGAGTCGCGGGCCCGGGCTCGGGCTCGGGGTCGGATCGCGCCGGCCCGCGCCCGCCGACGGCGAGGCCGTACGGGCGGGCCGCTCGGGCCGTGATGACCGACCGGAATCGCGAGCGGGGCCGCGTGGCCGGAAGTAGCGCTCGTACGGGTCCGGCTCACCCCGGTCGCTCATCGGCGCGCTTCCCCCTCACTGCGCGTGCCGCCGTGCCTCGGACATGCGCCGACAGCACGCTGTCGGCGGTCTCCGTACAGTAGCGTGGCCGGTGAAAAGTAGCCCTCCCCCTCCGCGGCGGTTCTCTCTTTTGGATCAGCTAGTGTCCTGGCCTTCGGTTTCCGTCATCATGCCGGTGCTCAACGAGGAGCGGCACCTCGCCAACGCGGTGCGGCACGTCCTCGAGCAGGACTATCCCGGCGAGCTCGAGGTCGTCCTCGCGGTCGGCCCGTCCCGTGACCGCACCGAGGAGGTCGCGGCCAAGCTGTCGGTCGAGGACCCGCGGGTGACGGTCGTGGCCAACCCCACGGGCCGCACGCCCGCGGCGCTGAACGCGGCCATCGCCGCCTCCCGCCACCCCATCGTCGCGCGCATCGACGGGCACGCCATGATGCCCGGGGACTATCTGCGTGTCGCGGTCGAGACGCTGCAGCAGACCGGGGCCGACAACGTGGGCGGCATCATGGCCGCCGAGGGCGTCACGCCGTTCGAGCAGGCCGTGGCGCGGGCGATGACCTCGAAGATCGGCGTGGGCAACGCGCGGTTCCACACCGGCGGCGCGGCCGGCCCCGCCGAGACCGTGTATCTGGGCGTTTTCCGGCGTACGGCGCTGGACCGCGTCGGCGGGTACGACGATGCGTTCCTGCGCGCGCAGGACTGGGAGATGAACCACCGCATCCGCACCACCGGGGGCGAGGTGTGGTTCCAGCCGCGCATGCGGGTGTCGTACCGGCCGCGGCCCAACGTCCGGGCGCTGGCCCGGCAGTACTTCCACTACGGCCGCTGGCGCCGTGTCGTGGCGCGGCTGCACAAGGGCACGATCAACCTGCGCTACCTCGCCCCGCCCGCCGCCGTCGCCGGCGTCACCGTGGGCTGCGTGGCGGGCGTTCTGGGCTTCTGGCCCGGCTGGCTCCTCCCCGGCGGCTACGCCGTCGCGATCCTCGCCGGCAGCGCCGCCACCGGCCGCGGCCTCCCCGCCCCTGCCCTTCTCCGCCTCCCCTTGGTCTACGCCACCATGCACCTGAGCTGGGGCACCGGCTTCCTCACCAGCCCCCCGTCCCTCGGCAAGGACGCCCGCGCCGCCCTCGCCCGGCGCCGCTGAGCCGCCCACGCCGAGCCGGCCCGCCGACGACGCGACCCACCCCCGGCCGGCGCCAGCCGACGGTTCAGGTCCGAGGGCAGGCGAACCCCCCACGGGGCCCCAGCGTGTCCGCATGTCCTCGGTGTCACGCCGGCCGCACTCGAGGACGATGGCGGGTGGGCCGCCGGTGTCGTACAGCATGAGGAACCGCTTGCCGGCCGTCACGAAGCTCGCCTGCTGGAACGGTCCCTCCACGAAACGCATGGTGCCCGTCGCCCCGAGCACTCCGACGCGGCCGCCGATGCCCCGCGCCATCTGGCTCTGCAGCGATCCTCGCCCGCAGCCGGCCTGCTGGTTCTCCCTGCACGCCGCGTTGATCGCCTCGGTCATGGCGAACAGCGCGTCGTAGGCGACGGGACCTTCTGTCC
>WHSL01000278.1 GCA_009380095.1 Streptosporangiales bacterium
ACGAGGAACTGCGGCGAGCAGCCGAGCTTGTCGGCGAGCATGCGCACCACGGTGGGGCCGGGCACGCGCTTGCCCGATTCGATCAGCGAGACATAACTGTCCGAGAGATCGCTTCCGGCGAGCTGGGCCTGCGACAGTCTCTGGCTGATCCGCAGCGCTCGGACGCGCTCGCCCATCGAATCCTGGTTCGGCATGGGTCTCTCTCTGGGGCTATGGGGCCTCCCGGCCCCCTACAGCGGGGATCAAAATGATGACACAGCGTACGTATTTACGTCGGCGCAATCCAAGACCCGGTGTTTCCCGACCGTCCGGAAGTGGACTGGAGAATGCGAAGGCAGCCGCCCCTCGCGTCCCGCTGAGCGGGACGGTGGGACGGCGGCCTGAGCACGCTTTCTACCGGGAGTCCTCTGCGCCGGGTCAGTCGTCGCCGGCGTCCTTGCTCGGGAAGATCATCCCGCACACCTCGAGATAGAGCTGCTCGGGGTACGGGACGAAATCGACTTTGCTCAATGCCTGATCCTGACCGGCGGACTCGAGAATGAACGAGCCATACCCGATCATGCGGCCGAGCACCGAGCGCTCGAACCGCATGTCGGTCACCTTGGCCAGCGGCATCATGTTGACGCGCCGAGTCAACAGGCCGGTCGTCAGCAGCATCCGAGCGGACGTGATGACGAAGTAATCCACCGACCATTCCGCTACTTTCCAAACGAATCGGACAAGTAGTAGGAGCCAGACCCACCAGATGATGGCCAGCGCCGTGGAATTGTTGCCGATGCCGGTATTGCTCAGCACTCCCGCGATGACGAGCCCGCCCAGAACCTCGGCCACCGGGCGCATCAGGACGGCAGGATGCCGCCGAACCGTGATGACCTGATGCTCATGCGGAAGCAGGTAACGGTTGACCGACGCCGGCGCCGAGTCACCGGGCGTCACGAGCCTCATGCCAGCGCGTTCACGAACTGGGAGAGTGAGGTCGCCATGCTGGCGAGACCGGTCGCCGCGTTGTGCACCACGTTCGCAGCCCCATCAGGCTCGTTGATTAGGTAGAACGCCACGAAGGCCACCGCGGCCCACGTAATGTACTTCTTCAAAGCCATGGCCGACTCCCGATGCGAAGACCCACTAACCCGGGTACATTTCTACACTATTGACTACCCTGCGTAAAGAGGGTTGCCAGGTGTGTTACCGATTGTCATTGTTATCGGCGTTCTGTTGCCACTAGAGCAAGAACGTGCAGGTGCTTGCGGGCGATCCGCTCCACGAGATCGGGTGTCGCCTGGCCGGTGACGTCCTTCGCACCATGGTGTGCGGCACTGACACAGCGAGTAACCGTGTCCGAGCCATGGACACCGGCGAACTCCGTGGCCAGGCGGCCGACGATATCCGCGTACTCTCGCGGGCCACCTTCCGAAATGCCGGACATGTCGCTCCTCGAGAACAGGGTTCGGTCGATAACGGTCAGTACCCGATTCTCGACAGTGCGTAACTCCACGTGGCGGTAAGCATTCCGTGCTGTCCGGCCACGAAGGCCGTCTTGACGGATTGCCACAGAGCGTAGCGATCACTGTTCTCCCGGCGTCAGGCGTCGGATGGACCACTTGCCGCATGCTACGCAAGCGTCCCCGATTCATCGTAAACAGGGGGCTTTAGCGAGGGCGCCCCGGCGTTTCGGCTCAGACGACGCCGTACAGCCGGTCGCCGGCGTCGCCGAGGCCCGGCACGATGAACCCGTTCTCGTTGAGCCGCTCGTCCACCGCGGCCGTCACCACGCGCACGGGCGCGGTCACGTCCTTCAGCGCGTCCTCCAGGGCGGTGAGGCCCTCGGGGGCGGCCAGCAGGCAGAGCGCGGTGATGTTGTCGCAGCCACGGTCCAGCAGCAGCCTGATCGCCGCCGCGAGCGTGCCGCCGGTGGCGAGCATCGGGTCCAGCACGTAGCACTGCCGGCCGGAGATGTCCTCGGGCAGCCGGGTCGCGTACGTCGTGGCGGTCAGCGTGCCCTCGTCGCGCACCATGCCGAGGAAGCCCACCTCCGCGGTGGGCAGCAGCCGGGCCATGCCGTCCAGCATGCCCAGGCCGGCCCGGAGGATCGGCACCACCAGCGGGGCGGGGCGCGCCAGCCGGACGCCGTGCGCGGGAGCCAGCGGGGTCTCCACGGAGACGTTCATGATGCGCACGTCGCGGGTCGCCTCGTACGCCAGCAGGGTGACCAGCTCGTCGGCGAGTCTCCGGAACGTCGGCGAGTCGGTGCGCTCGTCCCTGAGGATCGTCAGCTTGTGCGCCACCAGCGGGTGGTCCACGACCAGCGTCTCCATGGCGCCCAACGCTATCGGTGGCGCGGGTCCGGTGCCCAGGGCACGGACGGACCATATGCGGGGTGTCGGCGGAGTCGTACGGATGCCGTACGGATGCCCGGGTAGTGATCCCGTATGGAGAGGGAGTCGAGGGAGGGCGACCCGGACGAGGTGGAGCGCCGTGACCGGGAGCGACGGCGCGCACTCTTCCTGTACGAGCTCGCCGAGGCGCGGGAGCTCCGCCGCCGCATCGCACCCAAGCGGACGCGGCGCGAACGGATCCGCGCGGCACTGCGCAAACGCACCTTCCGTACGATGTGAGCCGTCCGAAGCACGACACGCCCATCGATGGACACGCGATCGGGGGTTTCCCGATGCCGACGGGGGGCGCGGCGGCACAATGAGATCGTGAGCGGGCAGAGCTTTCCGGGTGGAGAAGACGTCATCGGTGGCCATCTGGCAGCATTTCCAGATCAGGACCACGCCGGTGGGGTGACGATGACGGACGAGAGTGCGGCGGATTTCGCCGTCGTGGTCTATCGCGAGGACGAGCGGTGGGACGCGGAGCTGCTCCCGTCCGCGCTCGCTCAGGACCTCGACGGCCTGATCCACGTCCTGCGACAACAACCCAGTATCAGCGGCACGCTCGGCATGGTCTCCGTGGCGGACGACTTCTTCGTGGTGGTGCGGGTCTTCGTGGGCGGCGAGGTCAGCGTCTTCCTCTCCGACGTGACCGCCTCGGTGGACTGGGCGCTGGCCGAGCAGGTGCTCGATCATCTCGACATCCCGGTTCCCGAGGACGAGGATCTCGACCAGGTTCTTCCGGCCGGGGATTTGTCGATCTTGGCCGATCTCGGGTTGGATGAGATGGAGCTCGGCGCGCTGGCGGGCGATCTGGACCTCTATCCCGACGAGGTGCTGGCGAGCATCGCCTCCCGGCTCGGGTTCGCCCAGCCCTTCCAGCGTGCCCTCGACGCCGCCATCGGCTGATCCAGGAGCCCGTATTGCCTTACTTCGCCGCCGTCTTCGCCCGAACCCCCCAGGGATGGGAGGGCGCCGAACTCGCCCTCGAGGAGGTCGAGACCCTCGACGACCTCGCCGACACGCTGCGTGACTCGGCGGTCGAGGACGAGCCCGTCCTCCTCCTCGTGGAAGAGGAGGACGAGTGGTTCGGGATCGCCCGGGTCGACGGGAACGACGACCCGCGCACCTTCCTGTCCGACGTCCGCGCCGCGGCCACCAGCGAGCCTGCCTCGCTGCTCTATGACGAGGCCGACACCGGCGAGCCCTTGGAGGAGGACGACGACTCCGCACCGCCGATAATCGCCGAGCCCGCGGGCGACGCCGACCTGCTCCTCGACCTTGGCACCTCAGCGGACGAGCTGATGGAGCTGGCCACTGAGGAGGGCCTGCTGCCGGCCGACGCGCTCTGGTCACTGGCCGAGCGCGCCGGCTTCTCCGACGAGTTGGACCGGCTCCGCTGAGGAGGCCCGTACCGGTGGAGCGGCCGTACGACGCGCTGATGCGGGCCGCCCTCGACGAGGCACGGGCGGCGCTGCGGACCGGCGACGTCCCGGTGGGCGCCATCGTCGCCGGGCCCGACGGCACGATCATCGGCCGTGGCCGCAACCGCCGCGAGGAGCTCGGCGACCCCACCGCGCACGCGGAGGTGCTGGCCATCCGGGAGGCCGCCGAGGCCCTCGGCGGCTGGCGGCTCACCGGGTGCACGCTCGCGGTGACCCTCGAGCCGTGCACGATGTGCGCCGGCGCCGCGGTCCTCGCCCGCCTGGACCGCCTCGTCTACGCCGCCGTGGATCCCAAGACCGGCGCCGCCGGCTCCCTCTGGGACGTGCTCCGCGACCGCCGCCTCAACCACACCCTCGAGGTCCTCCCGCCCGACACCCTCAGCCCGGCCCTGGCCGAGGCCTCCTCCGACCTCCTCACCACCTTCTTCAAAGACGCCCGAGGTTAGGTCGGACGGCGGCGCCGCACGGCTCGAGGTCCCGTGGCCCGGCGGGGCTGGGCTCGCTGGGCGGCGACGGCGTGCCGGCGGGCGCCCGGCGGGAGAGCAGGAAGCCCGCCAAGGCGGCGGCCAGGCCGGCCAGGCCGGCCGCGGCGAAGCCACCCGCCGGCGCAGACAGGTCGATCGCCACCCCCACGATCGGGGATCCGAGCGCGAACCCCGCGCTCAGCGCCGAGGACTGCAGACCCGTCGCCTCGCCCCGAACGCCGGCGGGCGCCAACCGGCTCACCGCGTCGGCCACCGTGGAAAGGGTCGGCGCGGTGAGGAGACCGGCACCGATGACGGCCACGCACAGCCAGCGCCAATCGTGGGCCAGTCCGGCGGGAATCGTCACCAGCCCGAGCAGGCCGAGTAGCGGCCAGGTGGGCAGCGGCCTGGGCAGCGCGCCGTAGACCAGCCCGCCGACGACGGAGGTCATCCCGAATACGGCCACGACCACGGCGGCCCAGGACACCTGACCGGCCTCCTTGAGCGTGGCGACGATGGCCAAGTCGACACCGCTGAGCAGCATCGTGGTGCCGAACGCCATTGTGAGGCTGGCGACCATGCGTGCGCCCAGCCACTGCCGGCGACGAGGCCGTCCGGCCGGGCCGGCGTCCGCCTCGTCTTGGGCACGGAGCGGCGGGTTGAGCAGGGCGATCCCCGCCCCACCGGCCACGATCGCGGCGCCGATGCCCCACGCCACGACGCCAGGCGACGCCTGCGCCGCGCAGAGGATCACCACCGCCGGCCCCACCATGTACGACAGCTCGCCCTGCACCGATTCCAACGCGAACGCGGCGGCGCGAAGCTGCCCTGGCCTCGTCATCGCGGCGATCGCCTGCCTGGTCACCGACTGGGCCGGCACCATCAGCAGGCCCGCGGTGAAAGCGGCGCCCAGCAGGATGCCGTACGGCAGTACCGGCAGGCTCAGCCAGAACACGAGCTGCGCGACGATCGTGGCCAGCAGCACGGTTCGCAGGCCCCGCCGGTCGATCACGCGGCCCTGCAGCGGCCCGCCCAGCGCGATGCCGGCGGTCAAGGCCGCCGCCACGCCGCCCGCCGCCGCGTAGCTCATGTCCAGGCCCAGCACGACGTACATCGTCAGCGCCATCACAACGGCCGTCACCGCGACGCGGGCGAGCAACGAAATGCCCAGCAGCGCTGCCATTCCTGGCACGGCGAGTACCTGACGATATCTGTTCACAACGTGACGCTAGAGCGTCCCTCATGCCATAGGAAGTGGTTAGATAGTTGGATCTGCCATAGTGAATGCTTATGGCCAAGGATCTTGAGATCGTCTTGCTGCGCTCGTTCGTCACCGCAGTGCGAGCGGGCAGCATCAGCCGTGCCGCGACGGCGCTCGGCCACACGCAGCCCGCACTCAGCCAGCAGTTGCGCAAGCTCGAGAGCGTCGTGGGCCGTCCACTGCTGCACCGGTCACCGTCCGGGGTCTCACCGACCCGGGCGGGCGAGGAGCTGCTGCCGTACGCCGAGCGCATCCTCTCGCTGTCCGCACAGGCCCTCACCGTGCCCGGGCGTGCGCTGACCGGACACTGTGGTGTCGGCCTACTCGAAGACCTCGCCGCGTCCCAGCTTCCCCAGGCCCTCGCCGACCTCGCCCATCTGCACCCCGGCGCCACCCTGGAGGTGCTCAGCCTCTCGAACGCCGCGATGCGGGAGGCCTACGACGCGGGCCGCGTCCAGATCGTCCTCGACGAGGTCTCCGACATCCCAGCCCCACCACGCTGGACGGCACGCCGCCCACTGGCCTGGGCGGTCGGCCAGGGCGTCGACGCAGCGGCCGATCCACTGCCAGTGGTGCTGTTCTCAAACCCATGCATCTGGCGCACCTCAGTACTGGAGACCCTGGAACACGCCGACCGACGCTGGCAAGTGGCATTCGAAAGCAACAGCCTCATAGGCGTACTCGCCGCACTACGCGCCGG
>WHSL01000370.1 GCA_009380095.1 Streptosporangiales bacterium
CCACCCGGCCCCCCTGGTCCACCCGGCCCGCCTGGGCCGCCCGAGCCGCTTGGTCCCCCTGGGCCTCGCGAGGTGGCGCCGCGCTCCTCGAGGAACGCCAGGGCGGCGGCCGTCATCAGCTCCGCCACCGCTCGCGGGGAGTGCGCCGGCCGATCGGCGGGCTCTCCTTCGGCCGGGCCGGAGCAGGGGACGCCCGCGAGGAGGAGGCCGGACGGGGTCCAGGTGATGTCGGCGCCGAGGCCGGCCATGTCGCCGGAGCCGTCGTCGAGGGCGAAGAGGAAGCGGCCTGGAAGGTCGGCGAGGCGGGGATCCGCGCAGAGGGCCCGGTCCAGCGCGTCCACCAGCGGCGTCGTGTCGGCGAGGGCCGGCGGCGCGGTGCCGGCCGTGTCGCCCTCGGCCGGAGATGCCGGGGATACCAGGGGCACCGTGGCGGCCGGGGATCCGGGCGAGGCCGGGGATGGCGTACCAGGGAGGGCGCGGCCGGCGAGGGGGGAGGCGAGGATGTTGCGGACGCGTTCGTGGGTGGGGGAGGGCAGCAGGCCGGCGGCGGCGATCCGGGTGGCGAAGACCTCGGGGGAGCGGAGGCCGCGGACCTGGAGGTTCGCCCGGGAGGTCAGCTCGATCACCCCGGAGCCGAGTTCCTCGGCGCAGTCGGCGATCGTGGCGAGCCGCGCGGCGGAGAGCCGCCCTCCGGGTACGCGGACCCGGGCGAGCGCCCCGTCCGCGGCGTCATGTACCTGAAGCGCCCCCGGGCAGGCGTCGCGTCGGGTCCGTACCGGAACGTCGCCTGTCGACACATGAGGAGGGTAGCGCCCGTATTGCCGCTGCCAGTCCTGCCCTAGGCTCTCCTCAGACGAGGGCACAGGGGAGGAAGCCGGTGAGAGTCCGGCGCGGTCCCGCCACTGTGACCGGGGAGCGATCTCCACCGAAGGCCACGGCTCGGTACGAGCGGGAAGGCCGGGGTGAGCGACGATCCGGGAGCCAGGAGACTCCCGCCCTCGTGGACCCGCGACCGGGGCGAGGACCCCGAGGGAGGACCGCTCATGCCCGACAGCCGTACCGTGCTGCTGCTCTCCACCTCCGACACCGATCTGCTGAGCGCCCGCGCGAGCGGCGCCGCCTACCGCCTCGGCAACCCCGCCAGACTCGAACCCGAGGACCTCCCCGCCCTCACGGACGGCACCGACCTCGTCGTGGTGCGGCTGCTCGGCGGCAGAAGGGCCTGGGAGGAGGGGCTGGACGCGCTGCTCGCCGGGGAGCGCCCGGTGGTGGTGCTCGGCGGGGAGCAGGCGCCGGACGCGGAGCTGATGGAGCTGTCCACGGTGAGCGGCGGCGTGTGCGCGGAAGCGCACGCGTACCTCGCGCACGGCGGGCCCGCCAACCTCGCCGAGCTCCACGCCTTCCTGTCCGACACCGTGCTGCTGACCGGCCGCGGCTTCGCTCCGCCGCGGCCCGCGCCCACCTGGGGGCCGCTGGAGCGCACCGCCCGTACGGGCCAGGGCCCGGTGGTGGGCGTGCTGTACTACCGGGCCCACCACACGGCCGGCAACACCGCGTTCGTGGAGACGCTCTGCGCGGCGATCGAGGACGCCGGCGGCCGGGCCATGCCGGTCTTCTGCTCCTCGCTGCGCGCCGCCGAGCCCGAGCTGCTGGAGACCCTGCGCCGGGCCGACGCGCTGGTCGTCACGGTGCTCGCGGCGGGCGGCTCCCGCCCGGCGACGGCCGGCGCCGGCGGCGACGACGAGGCCTGGGACGTGGGCGCGCTCGCCGAGCTCGACGTGCCGATCCTGCAGGGCCTCTGCCTCACCACGACGCGCCGCGCCTGGGCGGAGAACGACGACGGCCTGTCCCCGCTGGACGCCGCGTCCCAGGTGGCGATCCCGGAGTTCGACGGGCGGATCATCACGGTGCCGTTCTCCTTCAAGGAGGTCGATGAGGACGGGGTGAGCGTGTACGTCGCCGACCCCGAACGGGCCGCGCGGGTGGCGGGCATCGCCGTACGGCACGGGCTGCTCCGGCACACCCCACCCGCCGAGCGGCGCCTCGTCGTGATGCTGTCGGCGTACCCGACCAAGCACTCCCGGGTCGGCAACGCGGTGGGCCTGGACACTCCCGCGAGCACGGTACGGCTGCTGGCCCGGCTCGCCGAGGTCGGCTACGACCTCGGCGATGGCTTCCCGGGCGTGGCGGAGCAGGCCGGCGACGCGCTGATCCACGCGCTGATCGCCGCGGGCGGGCAGGACCAGGACTGGCTGACCGAGGAGCAGCTGGAGGGCAACCCGGTACGCATCCCGGCCCGCACGTACGAGGCCTGGTACCGCACGCTCCCGGCAGAGCTGCGGGAGGAGGTCGAACGGCACTGGGGCCCGCCGCCCGGCGAGCTGTTCGTCCACGACGGCGCCATCGTGCTGGCCGCGCTGCGGGCCGGGAACGTGGTCGTGATGGTGCAGCCGCCGCGCGGCTTCGGGGAGAACCCGATCGCCATCTACCACGACCCCGACCTGCCGCCGAGCCACCACTACCTGGCCGCGTACCGCTGGCTGTCGGCGGAGTTCGGCGCGCATGCGATGGTGCACGTGGGCAAGCACGGGAACCTGGAGTGGCTGCCCGGCAAGGCGGCCGGGATGTCCGCCTCGTGCGGGACCGACGCGGCGCTGGGGGACCTGCCGCTGGTCTATCCGTTCCTGGTCAACGACCCCGGCGAGGGCACCCAGGCGAAGCGGCGGGCGCACGCCGTGCTGGTGGACCACCTGGTCCCGCCGATGGCCCGGGCCGAGACGTACGGGGACATCGCACGCCTGGAGCAGCTGCTCGACGAGCACGCCACGATCGCGGCGATGGACCCGGCGAAGCTGCCCGCCATCCGGGCGCAGATCTGGACGCTCATCCAGGCCGCCCGGCTGGACCACGACCTGGGGCTGGAGGACCGGCCGCACGACACCGAGTTCGACGACTTCATCCTGCACGTGGACGGCTGGCTGTGCGAGGTCAAGGACGCGCAGATCCGCGACGGACTGCACGTTCTTGGCCAGGCCCCGGAAGGCTCGGTACGGGTCGACCTTGTGCTCGCGATGCTGCGGTCCCGGCAGATGTGGGCGGGCCGCGAGACGCTGCCCGGCCTGCGCGAGGCCCTCGGCCTCGCCGAGGACGGTACGGCCGGCCTCGCCGCCACCGACCGCGCCGAGACCCTCGCCCACGCCCTGGTCTCCGGCATGGAGGAATGCGCCTGGGCCCCCGAGGCCGC
>WHSL01000289.1 GCA_009380095.1 Streptosporangiales bacterium
GGCTTGACGTAACGGAGCTCGCGTTCGGCCCCCGCGTAGATTCCGACGACACCCCAGGTCTCGTGTCCGTGCACGGGCGTGCGCTGGCCTGGGCTCCAGACGACGGACGCCAGTGACCAGCTGTCGTCGGGAGCGATGTAGAGCGGGTACGTGACATGGTGCGTGTTCGACGGCCGGGTGAACTCCGGGGGCAGCCGGTAGTCGGCGGCCAGCAGACCGGACATCAGAACCGCGACCTGTTCGGTGATCTCGTACTCGTCGTCGATGCTGCCGACCAGCGACGCGACGTCTTTGATGAAGGTGTCCACGGTCTGCCTCCTACGGCTCGGTGCGTTCGCGGTTACCGGCGCTTGGCGGTGAAGGTCAGGTGAGTGACGCCACTGGGCGTGGAGACCGCCTCGATGTCGTACGCCTCCTCCAGCGACTCCAGGCCGTCCCAGAGCCGGACACCGCGGCCGAGCAGCATCGGGACCTGCACCACGTGCATGTGATCGACAAGCCCCTCGGTGAGGAAGTCGCGTACGACCGTGGGCCCGCCGCCGAGACGCACGTCCTGGCCCCCGGCCGCCTCGCGGGCCGTCTTGAGCGCCTCGGCGGGTGAGGCGTTCAGGAAGTGGAACGTGGTGCCGCCTTCCATCTCGATCGACGGCCGAGGCCGGTGGGTGAGCACGAAGACCGGGGTGTGGAACGGCGGGTTGGGGCCCCACGCACCCTTGTAGTCGGGGTCGTCCTGCCAGTTGGGCGGGCCGAACTTGCCGGCGCCCATGATCTCGGCGCCGATGCCGGAACCGTGCATCGCGGCGAAGACGTGGTCGGCGCCGGCACTGCCGCCCCGGCCGCCGGTCATGTCGTACCAGAACTTGGTGTCGAACATCCACTCGTGCAGGCGCTCGCCGGCGTGACCGAACGGGGCGTCGGGGGCCTGCCCCTCGCCGGTGGCGAAGCCATCGATCGAAATCGCCAGGTTATGAACTCTCAGGTTGGACATCGGAGTGCTCCTTCGATGGTGGTGTTCCTGCAGGCATCAGCATGCACCACCGGAGTTATGACGTCTAATGTGTATCTTTAATATAGACATTGATATCCTTAATCTATGCTCAACCTCGTCCATCTCAAGGTCCTTGCCGCGGTCGCGCGAAACGGCTCCGTGACCGAGGCGGCAAAGGAGCTGAACTACTCGCAACCGTCGGTCAGTCACCACCTGTCCCGCCTGGAGGCGGCCACCGGCGTCAAGCTCGTTCAGCGCGTCGGCCGCGGGATCCGGTTGACCCCGGAAGGGCAGCTGCTGGCGAACCGGGCCACCGAGATCGTGGGCCGGGTCGACGCGGCCACCAATGAGCTGGCAGCACAGGTCGGCTTGCAGGCGGGGCGGGTCCGCCTGGCCGCCAACGCGTCGGTGCTGAGCACGCTCGTGCCCAAGGCGGCCACCACGCTGGCCCAGGCACACCCCGGACTCGAGCTGATCCTGATCGACCGTCACCCGGTCGAAGCGCTACAGATGCTGCGTCACGGCGAGATCGACATCGCACTCATCTTCCAGCACGCCGACCCTCAGGCCGAGGAAGAAGAGGGATTCCGCCTCCTCCACATCGCCGACGACCCGATCTACCTCATCAGCCGGCGACCCGACGACAGCATCGCGAACCACCGCCACTCCGCCTGGATCGGCGGATGCGCGCGGTGCCAGAGCGAGCTGACCAACGTGTGCCGGCGAGAAGGCTTCACCCCGCGCATCGCGTCACTCAGCGACGACATGGTCGTCGTACAAGCCCTCGTCGCCGCCGGCGTCGGCGTCACCACGCTGCCCGGACTCGCGCTCCAAGCCCACCGCCGGTCCGACATCCACGCCACCGAGCTCACCAGCTCCCCGCGCCACATCTACGCCGTCACCTACGGCGACCCACCCAACCCACCCGCCATCGCCGCCGTGCTGGCGATCCTGACCGAGGCGGCCGCAAAGGAGACCGACGCGCCGCGCCATCGCGTCTTCCCCTGACGCGGGGGCACACCGGAAACGGCTTGTGATCTTTCGCCCCCGAGCGGAAGCATCGATGTGTGCTGATCAGAAGAGCCACCGCCGATGACTGGCCCGCCATCTGGCCGTTCCTTCACCAGATCGTCGCGGTGGGGGAAACGTTCCCCTACTCGCTCGACATGGACGAGGAAGAGGGCCGCGCCATGTGGATGGTCTCCGATCCCGGGCGTACGACCGTCGCCGCCGACGGCGCCGGCGCGGTGCTCGGCACGGCCAACATGTACGCCAACCGCCCGGGCAACGGCTCGCACATCGCCAGCGCCAGCTACATGGTCGACCCGGCGCACCACGGACGGGGCGTCGGCCGGGCGCTCTGCGAGGACTCGCTCACCTGGGCACGCGCGGCAGGCTTCCAGGCGATGGTCTTCAATGCCGTCGTCGAGACCAACGTGCACGCCGTACGACTGTACGAGTCCCTCGGCTTCACGGTGCTGGGCACCGTACCGAAGGGCTTCCGGCACCCCGAGAAGGGCTACGTCGGCCTCCACATGATGCATCGTCCTCTATGAGGCTTCGGCGATTCCCGGGGTGCCGGCGGACTTGATGGCGAAGACGCGGGCGATGGCGCCCTGCTGGTCGGCGACCTTGTACGGGGCGGCGATGTAGTACGCACCCCGCACCGGCAACCTCCCGAGCCCGGTGACGCACTCGGTGAAGCTCATCCCATGCTGGAGCCCGGCCACGTGCGGCCCCTGGCCGTCGTCGGTCGCCCCGAAGCTCGGCCCGGCCGTCACCACGTGCGTACGCCCCGCTCGTGCAGCAACTCAACGGTGTCCGGGTGCGCCGCGACCCATCCCGGTTCCGACTTCTCCACGATCGGCTTCCAGAGCATGCGGTCGTTGAACCGGCTGCCCTCCGGGAACGGCTTGTAGTACCGGTCCGTGTAGCCGGAGAACCACATCGGGACCTCGCCCTCGCGGAGCCGGCCGTTCCTCCGCTCCCACGCCCGCAGCCAGTCCGGCGTGATCCGCAGGCTGGTGCCCGGCTCGGTGTGCGCCACGTCATCGGTACGACGTGGAAGAGCGGGTCGGTGGGCCAGTTGGTCGGATGGTTCTCGGCGGTGGTGAGCGAGAGGTCGACGACCTCCCAGCGCCCGGAGCCGATCCGGCCGGAGAGTACGTCGGCCGGAGAGTCGGTCGCGGCGCTCGCCTCGCCCTGGTCGAGCAGGGCACCCGCGGCGGCGGCCGAAAGGCCGAGCGCTCCGGCCTTGGCGAAGAATCCCCGCCGGGTGAGGAAACCGCTCCGGAAATCGGACAGCAGCTCATTGATCCGCGCGTTCACGGGGACCTCCCGGGTCGCCAAGATCCTTGGCCGCGCAGACTATGACGGCGATCAACCGCTGACCAGGGTGGGTGACCGGACCGGTCAGGAATCGAGAAGAGTTGTTGACCGGGGCGCGGCTAGCGTCGGCGGCATGGACATCACCATTGCGACGAGCTCTCTTCCGCATGACGACCCGGAGGCCTCGGTGGCCTTCTACCGCGACGTCGTCGGCTTCGAGGTCCGTAGCGACGTCGGGCAGGGCAAGATGCGCTGGATCGTGGTCGGCCCGCCCGACCAGCCCGACACGGCCATCCTCCTCGCCCCGCCCGCCGCCGACCCCGGCATCACCGACGACGAGCGCCGCACGATCGCCGAGATGATGGCGAAGGGCACCTACGGCTGGATCCAGCTGTCCACCAAGGACCTCGACGCCACCTTCGCCCGGCTGGAGGCCGGCGGAGCCGAGGTCGTGCAGGAGCCGACCGAGCAGCCGTACGGCGTCCGCGACTGCGCCTTCCGCGACCCCGCGGGCAACCTCGTCCGCGTCAACGAGGCGCGCTGACCCGTCCGGCGAGGCGCCGCCGGCGGCGATCGCCACCATCCACATCGACAGACCGGCCGAAGGCCCTCACCCCGAGAGGTGGCGGGCTTGGGCCCGCATGTCCTCAGAGGAGATCCCGATGAACTGGAGCAAGAGGGGTCCGGCAGATCCACCGGTCGCTGTCCATCATCTTCACGGTGACCGCCATCGTCACGTTCGTCGCCCTGGTGCAGGAGGAGCCTGTCGTCTGGGTGTCGTACGTGCCGCTGCTCCCGCTCACCGCCGGCGAGAAGTGACCGGCCGCTCAGCCGAAGAGATGAAGCCGCCCGCAGGCGTACACGCTCAGCACCCCGCGGTGTATCTCACCTGGCCAGAGCCCGCCGGTGCAGGCCGGAAGGCGGTGCCGCCCGAGCTCATGGCCGGTACGGGCGTCGAGCAGGTACAGGGCACGGGCGGGTTCGGAGAGCACGTACGCGACCCGGCCGTCGGTGAGCGGCGATTCGGCGGAGGCCCCGACACCCCGGGCCCGCCCGTTGAACCGCCACACCACCCGGCCGTCGGAGATCCGCTGCGCGCCGACCATCGGCTCCTGACGTGAGGACCGGCCTTCGACAACGGTCGATTCCTGGCTGACCAGGAAGACGCCGCTCCCGGCGGGCGCGAGAGGCCCGGTGCGGAGCGGCCCCTCCCCCGGAGAGAACCGGTACCGCCAGCGGAGGCGGCCGTCGCGCACCCGGCGCGCCACCAGCCGTCCGTCGGCCTCCGTGACCAGCACGGTGTCCTCGCCGAGCTCACGGAGGTCCGGCTGCCCGTCGCTCGTGGGCACGGACGGCCTCGTCCACAGCACGCGGCCGTCGTACGGGTCCCGGACCGTGCTGATCCCGCAGCCCTCGTCCACGCTCACCCCACGGGTGAGCGGGATCGCCTTGACGCGGCCGACGCCCGGGCACGCCTCGGCCTGCCAGCGCAGGGCCCCGTCCCGCCCGTCGATGACCTGGAGCCGGGCGTAGTACCCGACCACCAGTACGGGCGCCATCGCGCCACCCGCCGCGCCGGCCTCCCAGAAGCCGAGGTTGTACCGATCGTCCGCGTCCCGCGCCCCGGCCCTCGCCGCGAGCTCCCCCAGATCCGGGAGATCCGTCCGCCACGCCACCAGCCCCGACCGCACGTCGATCCCGAACACCGGACCGTCCCGCCACACCACCCCGACACGGTCCTCCCCGAGCGCCACGACGTCGGCGGGGGCACCGGTGACCCGCCGGTGCTCCCACAGGGTGCCGCCATCCGCGATCCGCGTGGCGCGCACCACGGAGATGCCGAGCGGGCCGGTCGTACGGCTCACCACGACGTCCGGGAAGAACCGCGCATCCACGCCGGCCGGCAGCGACGCGAGCGCACTCAGGCCGAAACCGTTCGCGGGCCGCCACGGCGGCGCCGCCCGCAGTGCGGTGCCGTGACCGTCGGAGGCCGTCAGCAGGCAACCGGCGGCCACGGCGGCGACGATGATCAGCCTGCGCCCGGCCACACCTCATCGAAGCACCATCCCGCCCGCGACCGGCTGTGAATCCGCTGGGCGAACGGGACGCCCGCGTCAAGCCTGGTCGAGACCGCTGAATCCGCGGACCGCGCCGGGGCCCCATTGTGGGCGGATGCGGCTTGACGCGCACCAGGAGGTACAGCCGCCACTGCGGGGAGGGGGAGATCTCCACGGTCCCCACCGAACCGCGGAAGGGCCCGTCGTTCACACCGAGACGGTCGGGGTCGTGCTCGATGAACCGGAAGCGGTGCAGGTCCTCCCAGGGGAACGCCGCCGCGTGCCGGAAGGACAGGCCGGAGCGCACCCACAGCTGCAGGTAGACCGGGTGGAAGACCATGTACGCCGCCGGTCAGCCGTACGGGCATCGCGAGCCGCGCCGTACGGTGGACCAGCGGGACGCGCCAGCCGAGCCCGTCCTTCCTGAGCGCCGCGTGCACGAC
>WHSL01000023.1 GCA_009380095.1 Streptosporangiales bacterium
ACCTCCCGTCGTGAATGAGAGGTCATCCGGCGGCGTGGGGCGGCCGACGGACGGAGGAAAGTCGTCCGGCGGCCCTGGGCGGCCGTTCGGTGGCGGGAGATCGGGTCGAGAGCCGGGAGGGGCGATCGGCGGCGGGAGGTCGGGTTGAGGGGCAGGGCGGGGCACGGGAGGTGGGAGATCGGTGGGTGGCGGCGGTACGGGGTCGTCGCGGGGGGCTGTATCCGGCGGCGATGGGGGCAGGGATGGGACGGCTGCGAGGTGCGGGCCTGGGGGTGGGGTCGGGTCGGCGGGCATGGGTGGGGGTTCGGCTGTCCAAAAGGGATCGCTGGAGCCGAGGGTCGTGGGCGCGGGGTTGGAGGGAGATGTCGATGCGGCGTTGTGGAGGGCGCGTAGGCGGTTGTGGGAGGTGGCGGTGGGTGCGGTCGAACGGGTGTTTGAACGGCTCATGGCGGAGACGCTAGGGCGGGACGGATCAGCCCGTCAGAGCCGAACGGGGTTCTGTGGACGGCGGCGGCCGCGCGGCATCGCCGTCCACAGGCGGGGAGTTGAGCCGCGCATCGCAGGGGCCGAGCGAGCATGATGGCAGCCTGGGCCGAGCTCGAGGCGCTCGCCGCGCGGCCCGGCTTCGTCCGCGGCTACCTCGGCCGCAACGCCGACAAGCCCGTCCGGTGGGCGCTGGACATCATGGGGGTCGCGACACGTTGAGCCGTGCTCGGACTCAGACCGGGGCTACCACTGTGCCGATCATGCCGGGGCCGGCGTGGGCGCCGATGACGGCGCCGACCTCGACGATGCGGAGCTCGCGGAGCTTGGGGAGACGCTCGCGGATGCGGGCGGCGAGCTGGTCGGCACGCTCGGGGGCGGCGAGGTGGTGCACCACCACCTCGGTCTCGGCGTCTCCCGCGGTCTCCTCGGCGAGCTCGGTGAGCCGGGCGATGGCGCGCGACATGGTCCGCACCTTCTCCAGCGGCGCGATGTGCCCGTCGACGACGTGCAGCAGCGGCTTGACCATCAGCGCCGATCCGACCAGCTGCGCGGCGGGGCCGATCCTGCCGCCCCGGCGCAGGTGCTCAAGGGTGTCCACGCAGAAGATGGAGCGCGTACGGGCCGCCTGCGCGGCCCCGGCCTCCGCCACGGCCTCCACGTCAGCCCCGGCCGCCACCGCGGCCCGTGCGGCCGCGAGTACGGCGAGCCCCAGCCCCATCCCGACGCTCCCGGAGTCGACCACCCGTACCGGTACGGGCGCGTCCTCGGCGGCGAACGACGCGGCCTCCACGGTGCCGGAGAGCTGGCCGGACAGGTGCATGGAGACGATCGCGGCGGCTCCTGCCTCCGCGGCCGCCTGGTACGCCTGGGCGAAT
This sequence comes from Streptosporangiales bacterium, assembly GCA_009380095.1. Taxonomy (GTDB): domain Bacteria; phylum Actinomycetota; class Actinomycetes; order Streptosporangiales; family Streptosporangiaceae; genus WHSL01. The sequence goes on from WHSL01000023.1 coordinate 1,362, forward strand.
CGCTCCGGAGACGGTCGTGAAGTGGTCACCGGGATCCACGAGCGCAGCGCTTCCGCCACGTCGGAGGAGCCGACGTGCACCCCCTCCTCGCGGACCCGGCCGCCGATCACCACCTGCAGCGGGACCACGGAAAGGTCGTAGCGCGAGACGAGGTCGACGGGGAGGTAGGCGGTGGAGTCGGTGACCAGGGCGACTGGAGCTGACATGCCGTGAGGTTACTGTCTGATGCGGCGGAATTGTTCGATCAACGCAAGGTGTCCGCCCGCGGAGTCCCTTACTGGATGGGCTCGCCGCCGCGCCAGACACGCAGCGCACGCAGGCCGAACGCCCACGCGAAGGCGCCCTCGTGATCGGCGTCCCAGAGCACGAGATCCGCGTACCTTCCGGGGGCCAGCACGCCCCGGTCCGCCGCCTGCAGAGCGGCCGCGCCGCCCACGGTGGCCGCGCGCAGCGCCTCCGTGACGCTCATGTTGAACATGGCGATCGCCAGGGCGATCACCAGCGACATCGAGGTGGTGCCGCACTGACCGGGGTTGTGGTCGGTGCCGAGCGCGACCGGCACGCCGCGGTCGAGCAGCGCCCGCACCGGCGGCGTACGGCGCAGCTGCAGCGCGGTGCTCGGGCAGATCACCGCGGGCACGCCGGCTCGCGCCAGCGCGGTCACGTCCTCGTCGGTGGCCTCGTGCAGCAGGTCGGCCGACGAGCACTGCAGCTCGGCGGCGAGCAGCGCGGCGCCGGTCCGCTCGAACGAGCAGGCGTGCACCCGCGGCATCAGCCCGACCGCACGGCCGGCGGACAGCACCCAGCGCGCGTCCTCGATGGTGAACTGGCCGGTGTCGCAGAAGACGTCCACGGAGTCGGCGCCGGCCGCGGCGGCGTCCACACACCACATGCCGATGGCGTCGACGTAGTCGCGCTGCCGCCCGAAGTACTCCGGCGGCACGATGTGCGCGGCCAGGAACGTCACGTTGAGCCGCGGCATGCCGGGCTCGTTCTCCAGCGAACGGAGCAGCCGTACGTCGGCAAGCTCGCCGTCGCGGGTCAGGTGGTACCCGGTCTTGGCCTCGACCGTGGTGGTGCCGGACAGCAGCCACGTACGCAGCCGCTCACGGACGCCGTTGCACAAGGTCCACGGGTCGGTGCCGCGGGTCACGGTGACGGTGGAGGCGACGCCACCGCCGGCGGTGGCGATCTCCGAGTACGACGTGCCGCCGGCCCGCATGGCCAGCTCGGCCCAGCGGTTGCCGGCGTACACCGGATGCGAGTGGGCGTCGATGAGGCCGGGCGTGACGAGGCCGCCACCGAGGTTGTCGACCTGGTCGACGTCGACGATGTCGTCGACGATGCCGGGGATGCCCTGGGGAAGATCGGCCGACGCTCCCACCCACGCGATGCGGTCGTCGTGGATGAGGATGGCCGCGTTGCTGAGGACGTCGGTGCCCGTCCACAGTCTGCCGATGTTGGTGAGGAGCCGTACGGTCATCGCATCACCCCTGGCTCCGCCGACACCGCAACGGACATCGTGCCGATCACGCTGCTCGCCCGTCGCGGCTGTGGGCCGCGAGACGGTGGGAACGGGACGTCATGGGGTCACCTGCCGTCATTCGCCCCGCTTTGACCAGCGGAGACCAGCCAAGTGAAGCGGCCGCACGGGCATCGTCAAGGCTCGTTCGGCCGATTCGGTTAGGTCACGGTATTTCATCGATGCCTGGGTGTACAGGCCGTTCACCAAGAAGTGATGCCCGAAACCACCGGTTTCGGGGCAACCCGACCGCGACAAGATCGTCACTGCCCGGATGCCGGACTCCGCGCACGGAGTCCGGCCTCAGGACGTGGCGGTGACGGCGGCCTCGGCGGCGCGCCGGAGCTGCTCGGCGAGCGGCCGCGGCACCCGCGCGTGCAGCAGCGTGCCGTCGGTGGTGTGCTCCTGCTCGAGCACCTCACCCTCCTCGTACGCCCGCGCGACGAGGTCGCCCCGTGCGTACGGCACCTCCACCTTGACCTCTTCGTCGTTGCGCGGCAGCCGGGCCTCCACGATCTGCCGCAGCTCCTCGATGCCGGCGCCGGTACGGGCCGACACGGGCACCGCGCCGTACTCCCGGCGGAGCTTGTCGACGGTCACCGGGTCGGCGGCGTCGATCTTGTTGACCACGATCAGCTCGGGGATCTCGTCGGCACCGACCTCGGCGAGCACCTCCCGTACGGCGGTGATCTGCCGCTCCGGGGCGGGGTCCGAGCCGTCGACCACGTGCAGCACGAGGTCGGCCGCGGCCACCTCCTCCAGGGTCGAGCGGAACGCCTCCACCAGCTGGTGCGGCAGGTGCCGTACGAACCCGACCGTGTCGCTCAGCGTGTACGCCCGCCCGCCGGGCGTCTCGGCCCGCCGGACCGCCGGGTCCAGGGTGGCGAAGAGCGCGTCCTCGACCAGCACCCCGGCTCCGGTGAGCCGGTTGAGCAGGCTGGACTTGCCGGCGTTGGTGTAGCCCGCGATGGCAACGGCGGGCACCGGGCTGCGCCGGCGCTCCTGACGCTGCGTCTCCCGGGTGGTCTTCAGCGCGGCGATCTGTCGGCGCAGCTTGGAGCGCCGCTCGTTGATGCGCCGCCGGTCGGTCTCGATCTTGGTCTCACCGGGACCACGCGTGCCGACGCCGCCGCCCCCGCCGCCGGCGCGACCGCCGGCCTGCCGGGACATCGACTCACCCCAGCCGCGCAGCCGCGGCAGCATGTACTCCAGCTGGGCGAGCTCGACCTGCGCCTTGCCCTCCCGGCTCCGCGCGTGCTGCGCGAAGATGTCCAGGATCAGCGCCGTACGGTCGATGACCTTGACCTTGACCACGGCCTCCAGCTGCCGGAGCTGGCCGGGTGTGAGCTCACCGTCGCAGATCACGGTGTCGGCGCCGGTGGCGACGACCACGTCGCGCAGCTCCTCGGCCTTGCCGCGGCCCACGTACGTCGCCGGGTCGGGCTTGGGGCGCCGCTGGATCAGCGCCTCCAGCACCTGGGAACCGGCCGTCTCGGCGAGTAGCGCGAGCTCGGCCATGGAGTTCTCGGCGTCGACGAGCGTGCCGCCGGTCCAGACGCCGATGAGCACCACCCGCTCCAGGCGGAGGGCACGGTACTCGACCTCGGTGACGTCTTCGAGCTCGGTGGAGAGGCCGGCCACCCGGCGCAGCGCTTGCCGGTCGGCCAGATCGAGCTGGTCGCCGTCGAACTCCGCGGTGTCGCCGGTCTCGGGGAAGTCGATCGCCTCGTCGGTGACGTCGGCGTTCTGGTGAATGTCGCTGGGCAGTGAAGTCATCTTGTACGTATCAACGCCTCATGCAGGCTGTGTCATCCCTTCGATCGTCGCACGAAGCCCCCGCCGGCACACCTGGTTAAACCCTGGGGGCGTTTCGCCTTGCGGGGAAATAGGCGAGCTTTTCCGTTTCGCGGCGCCTTCGGACTGTCATCGGCGAGGGGTTGGGTAGAGGCTCGAGAGGAGGTGGGGCGTGGCCCACGACCCGTTGACCGGCCCGGGACACGCCGCTACCGTCAACTTCCACAACTCAGAATCCTCTTTCCACAATATGGAAGGACCGGACATGCCTGGAATCGATGGCGTCGAGGTCACCGGCCCGATCGAGGAGCGGTACAACGAGGTCCTCACCCCGGAGGCACTGGCGTTCCTCGCCGGGCTGCACCGGGCCTTCGAGGTCCGCCGCCAGGAGCTGCTGGCGGCCCGGCAGGAACGGCAGCGGGAGCTGTCGGCGGGCGGCACGCTCGACTTCCTGCCGGAGACCGCGCACATTCGCGAGGACGACGACTGGAACGTGGCCCCGCCCGCACCCGGCATCGAGGACCGCCGGGTTGAGATCACCGGGCCGACGGACCGGAAGATGACGATCAACGCGCTTAACTCGGGCGCCAAGGTGTGGCTGGCGGACTTCGAGGACGCCAACGCCCCGCTCTGGGAGAACATTATCACCGGTCATCTCAACCTGAGCGACGCGCTCGACCGGAAGATCGACTTCACCTCGCCGGAGGGCAAGTCCTACGCCCTCAAGGACGACACGGAGCTGGCCACGATGGTGGTCCGGCCCCGTGGCTGGCACCTGGACGAGAAGCACATCCTGGTGGACGGCCGGCGGGTGGCCGGCGGCCTGGTGGACTTCGCGCTCTACTTCTTCCACTGCGCGCGGCGGCAGATCGCCAAGGGCAAGGGGCCGTACTTCTACCTCCCGAAGCTGGAGAGCCACCTCGAGGCCCGGCTGTGGAACGACGTGTTCGTGGCCGCGCAGGACGAGCTGGGCATCCCCCAGGGCACGATCCGCGCGACCGTGCTGATCGAGACGTACCCGGCCGCGTTCGAGATGGAGGAGATCCTCTATGAGCTGCGCGACCACTCCGCGGGCCTGAACGCCGGCCGGTGGGACTACCTGTTCAGCGTGATCAAGAAGTTCCGCACCCGGGGCCGGCAGTTCCTGCTGCCCGAGCGGAACGCGGTGACGATGACTGCGCCATTCATGCGCGCCTACACCGAGCTGCTGGTCCGTACGTGCCACAAGCGTGGCGCGCATGCCCTCGGCGGCATGGCCGCGTTCATCCCCAGCCGCCGCGACCCCGAGGTCAACGAGAAGGCGCTGGCGAAGGTCCGCGACGACAAGACCCGCGAGTCCGGCGACGGCTTCGACGGATCCTGGGTGGCCCACCCCGACCTGGTGCCGATCTGCCAGGAGGTCTTCGACGGTGTCCTCGGTGAGGCGCCCAACCAGCTCGGGCGGCTCAGGGAGGACGTGTCCGTGACCGCGGCGGAGCTGCTGGCCGTGGACAAGACCCCCGGCGGCATCACCGAGGCGGGGCTGCGCAACAACATCAGCGTCGGCCTGCAGTACCTCGCGGCCTGGCTCGGCGGGAACGGGGCCGTCGCGATCTTCAACCTGATGGAGGACGCGGCGACCGCGGAGATCTCCCGGTCCCAGATCTGGCAGTGGCTGCACAACGACATCACGCTCGACGACGGGCCGAAGGTCACCACCGAGCTGGTGGAGCGGGCCATCGACGAGGAGCTGGCGAAGATCCGCGAGGAGTACGGCTCCGCCTTCGACGCGGCCCGGTTCGACGCGGCGGTGGCGCTGTTCAAGGAGGTCGCGCTGGCCGACGACTACGCCGAGTTCCTCACCCTGCCCGCGTACGAACGCATGCCCTGACCCGTGCCGCCGCCCGGCCGCGCCATCGGGCCGGCCGGGCGGCGTCATCCACAGGTGGCGCGGGCGCCGTACAGCCATCGCCGGTTGTCCACAGGCCCGGTTCCTCCCAGGGCCGTCGGTGCGACAGGATGCATGTAGGGGCGTTCTCCCGGACACTCCTCCGGGTTCCCGCGCAGGAAGGGGTGAGCACGATGCAGGACCTGGCGACCCTGGTTCCGCGGCTCCGCGCGATCGCCGGTGACGAGCACGTGATCACCGACGAGGTGCGCCGGCGCACGTACGAGAGCGACGGGCTGACCTATCACGCGGAGGTGCCCGGCGTCGTGGTGCTGCCCGGCTCCGCGGAGCAGGTCGCGGCGATCGTGCGGCTGTGCGCGGACGAGGGCGTGCCCTGGGTGCCGCGCGGCTCCGGCACGGGGCTGTCGGCGGGGGCCCTCCCCCGGGCCGACGGCGTGCTGCTGGTCACCTCGCGGATGCGGCGGATCCTCGAGATCGACGTGCCGAACCGGTGTGCGGTGGTGGAGCCGGGGGTGTTCAACCTCGACGTCACGAAGGCCGCGGCGCCGTCCGGCTACTACTACGCCCCCGACCCGTCCAGCCAGCAGGTCTGCTCGGTCGGCGGCAACATCGCGGAGAACTCCGGCGGCGCGCACTGCCTGAAGTACGGGTTCACCGTGAACCACGTGCTCGGCCTGGAGGTGGTGACCCCGGACGGCGAGATCGTCCGGCTCGGCGGCGGCCCCGCCGGTGCACCCGGCTACGACCTGATCGGCGCCTTCGTCGGGTCGGAGGGCACGCTCGGCGTGGTCACCAAGATCACCGTACGGCTGACGCGCCAGCCCGAGCAGGTGCGCACCATGCTCGCCGCGTTCGACGACATCGAGGCGGGCGGCGCCGCCGTGGGGGCGATCATCGGGGCCGGCGTGCTGCCCGCGGCCATCGAGATGATGGACGCGCTGGCGATCGAGGCGGCCGAGGCCGCCGTGGCCTGTGAGTATCCCGCGGGCGCCGGCGCCGTGCTGGTGGTCGAGCTGGACGGGCCGGCCGCCGAGGTCGAGCGGGAGTACGCGGCGGCCGAGAAGCTCTGCCGGGAGTCCGGCGCCTGGGAGATCCGGGTCGCCGACGACCCCGCCCAGCGCGCGCTGATCTGGAAGGGCCGCAAGTCCGCGTTCGCCGCCGTGGGCCGGATCAGCCCCGCCTACATCGTGCAGGACGGCGTGGTGCCACGCACCGCGCTGTCGGAGGTGCTGCGGCGGATCGACGAGCTGTCCGCCGAGTCCGGCATCCGGGTGGCCAACGTGTTCCACGCCGGCGACGGCAACCTGCATCCGCTGGTGCTCTTCGACGACGCGGAGCCGGGCGCGGGCGAGCGCGCCGAGATCGTCTCCGGCAAGATCCTCGACCTGTGCATCGAGCACGGCGGCTCCATCACCGGCGAGCACGGCGTCGGGGTGGACAAGTCGCGGTACATGCCACGGATGTTCGGCCAGGAGGATCTCGACACGATGCAGTTGCTGCGGTGCGCCTTCGACCCCGAGGGCCTGTGCAACCCGGGCAAGGTGTTCCCCACCCCCCGGCTCTGCGGCGAGGTCCCCGGAGTCAACCGCGGCGTGCATCCGCTCGTCGAGTCGGGTCAGGCGGAGCAGTTCTGATGGGCGTCGATCGAGGCGGGCGGGCGCAGTGATCAAGGAATTGGCGGCCACGGGCGCACGGCTCCGCCCCGGCACGGCCGACGACGCGGTCGGCGGGATCGTGCCGGCGCAGGTGGCGAGCCCGGACTCTGTGGAGCAGGCGGCGGCGCTGCTCGCCGCCGCGCACGCGCTCGGGCTCCGTACGGTGTTCCGCGGCGCGGGCACCAAGCTCGCCTGGGGGTCACCGCCGCAGGCCTGTGACCTGCTGCTGGAAACCGTGGCGATGGATCGGGTGCTCGACCACGCGGCCGGTGACCTGGTGGTGCAGGTGCAGGCCGGAGTGCCGATGGCGAGGCTGTCCGGGACGCTCGGGGGGGCCGACCAGGAGCTCGCGGTGGAGTCCCCGGTGCCCGGCGGCACGGTCGGCGGCATGCTGGGCAGCGGCGTCGCGGGGCCGCGCCGGATGCTCCACGGCACCGCCCGCGACCTGCTGATCGGCGTCACCATGGTGCTCGCGGACGGCACCGTGGCGCGCTCCGGCGGCCGGGTGGTGAAGAACGTCGCCGGCTACGACCTGGGCAAGCTGCTCACCGGCTCGTACGGCACGCTCGGGCTGATCGCCGAGGCCACCTTCCGGCTGCACCCCAAGCCGGCCGCGACCGCGTACGTGACCGCGACCGCGCGCGACCCGGGGCACGCGGCGGAGCTGCTGCAGGCCGTGTTCGGCTCGCAGACCGCGCCGTCCGCGATCGAGCTGGACCTGCCGCCCGGCGGCGAGCCGGAGCTGGCCGTGCTGCTCGAAGGCACACCGCGCGGGGTGCAGCGGCGGGCGGGCGACGTCGGCAAGCTGCTCGGCACGGACGCGCAGGACATCGAGGCACCGCTCTGGTGGAACCGCTTGCCCGGCGGCGACACCCTGCTGGAGCTGCGGAGCTGGCCCAAGACGCTGGGCCGGGTGCTGACGGCGGTGTCCGAGCTCGCGGCGTCGGCCGAGGTGAAGGCCGTGCTGCGGGGTTCGGCCGGGGTGGGGCACTTCCGGATCGGCGTGTCCGGTGAGCCGGCGGCCCAGGCGCACTTCGTCGGGGAGCTGCGGTCCGCGCTCGGCGCGCTCGACGGCGGCGTCACCGTGACCGACGCGCCGGATGCGGTCCGCGGCTTGGTGGACGTGTGGGGGCCGGTCCCCGGTCTGGAGCTGATGCGCCGGGTGAAGGATCGGTTCGACCCCGGATGGCTGCTCGCGCCGGGCCGGTTCTTCGGTCGGCAGGGTGACGGCCTGGGACAGCAGGGCGACGGTTCCGGACGGGAGAGCGTGGGAGGCGACGGATGAGCATGGACGACGCGGAGCTGCGCGACCTCGCCTCCGACTGTGTGCACTGCGGCTTCTGCCTGCCCACCTGCCCCACGTATCAGCTGTGGGGCGAGGAGATGGACTCGCCGCGCGGCCGCATCCAGCTGATGACCCAGATGCTCGACGCCGACGGCACGCCCCCGCTCGAGATGACCACGCACATCGACCGGTGCCTGGGCTGCATGGCGTGCGTGACCGCGTGTCCGTCCGGCGTGAAGTACGACCGGATGATCGAGGAGACGCGGGCCCGGGTCGAGGTGGCCGCGCCACGCACCCGGGCGGAGCGGCTGCTCAGGGAGGCCATCTTCGCGGTGTTCCCGTATCCGCGGAGGCTCCGCGCGATGCGCGCGCCGCTGCGGGCCTACCAGGTGAGCGGCCTGCCGGCGCTGGTACGGCGGAGCGGCCTGCTGGAGCGGATCTCCCCCGCGCTGGCGGCGATGGAGCGGCTGGCCCCGCCATTGGGACGGGCCCGGCGGCTGCCCGAGCGGGTTCCCGCCCAGCGCCCGCGCCGCGCCGTCGTGGGGATGCTCACCGGCTGCGTGCAGGGCGCGTTCTTCCCGCAGGTGAACGGCGCGACCGCGCGGGTCCTCGCGCTGGAGGGCTGCGAGGTCGTGATCCCGCGCGACCAGGGCTGCTGCGGCGCGCTGTCCACCCACGCCGGGCGGCCGGAGGAGGCCCGCGGCCTCGCCAAGCGGTTGATCGCGACGTTCGAGCGGGCCGGGGTGGACGCGGTCGTGGTCAACTCGGCGGGCTGCGGCTCCAACATGAAGGAGTACGCGGAGCTGCTGGCCGACGACCCGGTCTGGGCGCCACGCGCCGCAGCGCTGGCGAAGCGCACCCGTGACCTCGCGGAGTTCCTCGCCGAGCTGGGGCCGGAGGCCGTACGGTACCCGCTGCCGCTCAGCGTGGCCTACCACGACGCCTGTCACCTCGCGCACGCCCAGGGCATCCGGGCCCAGCCTCGCGCCCTGCTCACCGGCATCCCCGAGCTGACCGTGGCGGAGATCCCGGACGCCGAGATCTGTTGCGGCTCGGCCGGCGTCTACAACCTGCTGCAGCCTGAAGCGGCCAGCGACCTCGGCGACCGGAAGGCCGCGAACGTGCTGTCCACCGGCGCGGAGCTGCTGGTCGCGGCGAACCCGGGCTGCACGCTACAGATCGCCCAGGCCGTGCAGCGGACCGGCCGCGACATCAAGGTCGCGCACACCGCGCAGGTGCTGGACGCGTCGCTGCGCGGCCTGCCCGCGGTCGCGCTCACGGGCGAGCCGCGATGAGCGTGCAGTCCGTGGAGCGCACGCTCGACGTGCTGGAGGCGCTCACCGACGCCGGGGGTCAGCTGACCCTGTCCGAGATCGCCTCCCGCACCGGCCTGCCGTACGGGACGATCCACCGGCTGCTGCGCACGCTGGTGGACCGGGGCTACGTCCGGCAGGAATCGGACCGGCGGTACGCGCTCGGCGCGGCCGTGCTCCGCTTCGGCCCGGTCTCCCAGCGGCTGTTCGGCGACTGGGCCCGCCCCTACCTGACGCGGCTGGTGGAGCTGTCCGGGGAGACGGCCAACATGGCGGTGATGGAGGGCGACACGGTCGTGTACGTCGCGCAGGTCCCCTCGCCCCGCAGGTTGCGGATGTTCGCCGAGGTGGGGCGGCGGGTGCTGCCGCACTGCACGGCGGTGGGCAAGGTGATGCTGGCGCACCGAGAGCCCGCCGAGGCCCGCCGCGTGCTGGCGCGTACGGGTCTCCCCCGCCGCACCGTGCACACCGTCACCGACGCCGACGCGCTGCTCGCCGAGCTGGAGCGGGTGCGCGACGCCGGGTACGCGATGGACCTGGGTGAGGAGGAGCTCGGCGTGCACTGCGCGGCCGTGCCGGTCTACGACTCCGGCCGTGTGGTGGCGGCCATGTCGGTGTCCGGCCCGATCGACCGCATCGACGCGCTCGACCGCGACCGCCTCATCACCGACATGCGGACGGTCGCCGCCTCCTTCTCCGCGGAGGCCCTCGCCTGACTCCCAGGAGCGATTTGGGTCCGCCGGCGTGGCGCGATGCGGGTGGCCGATGCGGTAAAGCGGGGGACGCGTAGACCCGATTGTGTTTTCCTACGGATACCACAAAATCGCGCCATTCGGAGTTGTCCTCCGTGGTCGTTCTGCAACTTGACGCATTGCGGTGGGGAAGCCAAGGATCCCCGCGGCGCCTCGAACCGGACTCGCTCGTCACCGGCTCGACGCCGGTCGCGGTGGTGGACTACATCGCGCGCCGACCCCGTCACCGTCCCGCATCCGCGTCGAGGAGACGGCTGATCACCGAGCCACCGCCCGACATGGCCGCCTATCGAGGCAGGCTTGTGGAGTACCTGCCGGAGCGGGCCGACCACTACGCCGACCTCCTGCCGGGGAACGACGCTCGCCGCTGGTTCTCGGTCGAGGACACCGCGCTGCTGACGGTCCTGCGCGACCGCAAGGAGGCGGCCCGCGCCTTGGCCGCCGCGGCGCGGCCCTGGCCGGCCTCTACCTGGCGATGGCCGAGCCGGGCCGTACGGCCGAGCACGCGCGGGACGGGTTGCGGGCGCTCGACCCCTGGGGACCCGCCGGTGAACCCTCGACCATCAGGCAGATCAGGCGCCGGCTGCTGGAACTGAGCGGGAACGACGAGGCCCGTGTCCGCAGACCTTGACCGGGACCGATCCGCCGGGTGTGCCGTCGATCCCCTGGCCCGTCGCGGACCGGGCACATCCACACCGGAGTGCCGCGTAAGGTGTTTGCCGCAGAGGTCCCCGGACCTTCCCGGGCGGGACCGCTGCGCACCCGGCCGTTCGGCCGATTCCGCGAGGGGGATTCAAGGAGCCATGGTGGAGAAAGAGAAGCCCGAGATCGACTTCCCCGGCGGCCCACCGCCGGGATACCTGGAGATCGACGACATCGCCGAGGGCGACGGGGCCGAGGCCACCGTGGGCAGCACGGTCAGCGTGCACTACGTGGGCGTGGCGTTCTCCACCGGCGAGGAGTTCGACGCCTCCTGGAACCGCGGCGAGCCGCTGCGCTTCCCGCTCGGTTCCGGCCGCGTCATCAAGGGCTGGGACATGGGCGTCAAGGGCATGAAGGTGGGCGGCCGGCGCAAGCTCGTCATCCCGCCGCACCTCGCGTACGGGGACCGCGGCGCGGGCGGCGCGATCAAGCCCGGCGAGACCCTCATCTTCGTCGTCGACCTCGTCGACGTCACCTGAGGCGCACGCAGACGCGAGCCGAGGGCCCGGAGGCGATCGCCTCCGGGCCCTCGGTCGTTCACGGAGCCGGCTTCACCTCAGGAGGTGTAGCCGATGTCCTCGTACTTGATGAACTTGAAGCCGTTGGCACCGAGGTTGGCGAGGTTCGCCTTGACCGCGGTGATCTTCGGCCGCTGGTAGAGGGGCAGCGTGTTGCCCATCTTCCAGATCAGCGCGTCGGCCTGGTTGGCGTACTGGATGGTCTTGGCCGGGTCCAGCTCGGCGACCGCCTTGGCCATGGCCGCATCGGTTTCGTCCGCACCCACGCGAGCGAGGTTGTTACCCCACTGCTTCTCACCCTTCTTGTTCTCCACCGCGTTGGACCACTGCTGCTCCGAACCGGAGACCGGGAACGGCGTGCCGATCCAGGAGAACGGGGTGATGTCGTAGTTGCCGGGGATGATCCGCTTCGTGAAGAAGTCGTCCGACGGCACGGCCTCGATGTTCAGCTTTACGCCGACCTCCTGCAGCATGGCCTGGGCGAGCTGGCCCTCCTGCTGGCTGATGGCGATGCCGGTGGGGATGACGAAGGTCAGCTCGAGCGGCTCGCCGCCCTTCTCACGGACCCGCTTGCCCTGGGGGAGGGTCCATCCGGCCTGGTCGAGCAGCTGCTTGGCCTTCTCCGGGTTGTACTTGCCGAACTCGCCGGCGTTGTCCTTGTAACCCTTCTGGCTGTTCATGAAGAAGTGGTTGTTCAGCGGGATCGACGGCCAGTTCAGCCCCTTGAGGTCGGACTGCGCGATGGCCTCGCGGTTGATCGCCATGAACATGGCGTTGCGCACCCGTGCGTCGGAGAGCTTCTTGCTCTCGCCGTTCATCGTGAAGTGCCGGAAGTCGGGGTTGGCCGCCGTGCGCAGCTGGATGCCCTGCATCGAGCTGACCCGCTTGTACGCGCTGGCGTTCGGGCCGACGTCGTAGACGTCGAGCTCGCCGTTGGCGAACGCGCCGGTCAGCGCCTCGTCCTCCATCGACCGGAAAATGATCTTGTCGAGCTTGGCCGGCTCGCCCCACCAGTTGGGGTCACGGGAGATCGTCGCGGTCTTCGCGGTCTTGTCCAGGCCGTCGAACTTGAAGGGGCCGGCGGTGAGCGGCATGTCCTCCAGGTAGCCCTTGTTGAACTTCTCCGGCGTGGCGCTGTACTCCGCCGGGATCAGCGGGTCGTACAGGCCGCGCCAGTCCGCGTAGTTCTCCTTGAAGGTCAAGACGACCTCGTGGTCGTCCTTGCCCCGCTCCACGCTCTCGAGACGGTCCCAGCCGGTGGTCTGGGCGACGATGTAGTCGGTGTCCCTGCCGGACATCGCCTCGGCCTGGGAGGCGTAGTCCTTCCAGGTGATCTCGGTGCCGTCGGACCACTTGGCCTTCGGGTTCAGGGTCAAGGTGATGACCTGCTTGGGGTCGGTCTCCTCCTTGACGCCCGTGATGAAGTTCGGGTTCGGGCTGATCGCCGCCTTCTCGTCGGAGATGAACGGCTGCGGCATCAGGCCCCAGTCCATCGTCCTGAGGTTGGCGTTGTTCCCGTCGTTGTGCATCCGGTTGTACTGGCTGAGGAACTCGTTGATCCCCCAGCGCACGGTGCCGCCCTGCTTGATCTTGTCCCGAGCCGCCGGGTTGATGTCGATGGTCTTCAGCTCGGCCGTGGTCGTGTCGTTGCCCTCGGAGCCGCCGGTGCTACATCCACCGGCCACGAGGGCGAGCGCGATCAGGGGGGCCGCCAGGGCCACTCTCCCGCGGTGCCGTCTCACCATGTCCTCCAACATTCTGATCCGAACCAATGGCAGGTCAGATGACCTCGACCCGCTCGGCGTAATGGCACGCCGCACCGTGATCCTCCGCAGGCCCCCGCAGGGGCAGGATTTGAGGTTCACGCTGTACGCATTCCTTCTGCTCCTCCTCGTTGAGGATGAGGAACTTCTGGCACCGCGTACGGAATCGGCAGCCCGACGGCGGATCGGCCGGGCTGGGCAGGTCGCCCCGGAGGATGATGCGCCGCCGCTCCCGCTCCTTGTGCGGGTCGGGCAGCGGGATCGCCGAGAGGAGCGCCTGCGTATAGGGGTGGGACGGGGCGCCGTACACCGCGTCGACCGTTCCGATCTCGGCGATCCTGCCGAGATACATGACGGCGACCCGGTCGGCGATGTGCCGCACCACCGACAGGTCATGCGCGACGAAGAGGTAGGAGAGTGACAGCCGGCCGCGCAGCTCGTCCAGCAGGTTGATCACTCCCGCCTGGATCGACACGTCGAGCGCCGAGACCGGCTCGTCGAGCACGATGAGCCGCGGCTGCAGGGCCAGCGCCCTGGCGATGCCGATGCGCTGCCGCTGGCCGCCCGAGAAGTCCTGCGGATAGCGCGCCGCGTGCCCCGGCTCCAGGCCGACGAGCTCCAGGAGCTCCCGTACCCGATCGTGCACGGCGCCCGCCGGATAGCCGTGCGTGCGCAGCGGCTCGCTCAGAATGTCCGCCACCGTGAACCGCGGGTCCAGCGCCGCCATCGGGTCCTGGAACACCACCTGGAGGTCGCGGCGGAGCGACGTGCGGTCACGCTGGGTCATCGTCGCGGTGTCCTTGCCGAGGACGACGACCTTGCCCCGTTGCGGTCTGGACAGCTCCAGGATCTCCATCAACGTGGTGGTCTTGCCGCAGCCCGACTCACCCACGAGGCCGAGCGTCTCGCCCTCGCGGATGTCCAGGTCGATGCCGTCCACCGCGTACACCGAGCCGATACGGCGCTTGAACACGGCGCCCTTCATCAGCGGGTGGTGCTTGATCAGGCCCTCGACCTGGAGCACCGTCTCGCGCTGCTCCCGGGGGACGTGGGCCGCCGGGGCCTCGGGGATCGCCGGGAGCGGGTACACGTCCTGCGGCGACCAGCCGTGCTCCTCGATCTCGCCGGAGCGGATGCAGGCCGACAGGTGCCCGGTACGGCCGACCGGCTCGGCGGCCGGCTCCTCGGCGCGGCAGGCGTCGATGGCGAGCGGGCAGCGCGGGGCGAACGGGCAGCCCGGCTGCAGCGCCGACAGCGATGGCGGGGTGCCCTCGATCGGCACCAGCGCGGTGTGCCCAGGCCCCTCCGCGCCCTCGTCGAGCCGGGGGATCGAGCCGAGCAGCCCCATCGTGTACGGCATCCGCGGGCGGTAGTAGATGTCGTCGACCTGGCCGACCTCGACGGCCCGGCCCGCGTACATCACCATCACCCGGTCCGCGAAGCCGGCGACCACCCCCATGTCGTGGGTGATCATCACGATCGCCGCGCCGGTCTCCCGCTGCGCGGTCTTCAGCACCTCGAGCACCTGCGCCTGGATCGTCACGTCCAGCGCGGTGGTGGGCTCGTCGCAGATGATCAGGTCGGGGTCGTTGGCGATGGCCATGGCGATCATCGCGCGCTGCCGCATGCCACCGGAGAACTCGTGCGGGAACGCCTTGGCGCGCTGCGCCGCGTACGGGATGCCCACGAGGTCGAGCAGCTCGACCGCCCGCGCGGCGGCCCGCTCCTTGGAGGCGTCGGTGTGGATGCGCACCGCCTCGGCGATCTGGTCGCCGATCGTGTAGACCGGGGTGAGCGCGGACAGCGGGTCCTGGAAGACCATCGACACGGTCTTACCGCGGATCTTGGAGAGCTCGCGGTCGCCGAGGCCGAGGATCTCCTCGCCGTACAGCCTCACGGACCCGGTGGTCTCGGCGCTCTCCGGCAGCAGGCCCATGACCGCGAGCGAGCTCACCGACTTCCCGGACCCCGACTCCCCGACGATGCCGAGCACCTCACCACGCCGTACGGCGTAACCGATGCCGCGTACCGCCTTGACGTCCGGCCCCCGGTCGTTGGGGAACGTGACGTGCAGGTCGGTCACCTCGAGCACGGGGGCGGAGGGATCCCCGCCGGAGCGGGGGGCGGCCACGGTCTGCTGGGTCACGTAGTGCCTCCTGCTCAGTTCGCCCGGCGGGAACGGGCCCGCGGGTCGAGGGCGTCACGGAGCCCGTCGCCGACCAGGTTCACCGCGAGCACGGTGATGATCAGCAGGCCGACGGCGAAGAAGAACAGCCACGGGTACGTCACGGCCGATGTCTGCCCCTGGCTGATCAGCGTGCCGAGGGAGATGTCGGGCGGCTGCACGCCGAAGCCGAAGTACGACAGCGCGGTCTCCGCCAGGATCGCCGCGCTGACGTTGATCGTCGCGTCCACGATCAGCAACGAGGAGAGGTTCGGCAGGATGTGCCGGAAGATGATCTTCGGCGCTGAGACGCCCATGAACCGGGCCGCCTGGACGTACTCGCGTTCCTTCAGCGAGATCGTCATGCCGCGGACGATCTTGGCGGTCACCATCCACAGGAACGCCGCCAGCAACACCACGAAGAGCAGCCAGGTGTTCCCGCGGAACAGCGGCGAGACGATCGCGATGATCAGGAATGCGGGCAGCACGAGCAGCAGGTCGGCGAGCCACATCAGGCCGCGGTCCGTCCAGCCGAGGAAGTAGCCGGCGAACGCGCCCACGATTCCCGCCACCGTCGTGGAGATCAACGCCACCAGCAGGCCGACGACCAGGGATTTCTGCATCCCGCGCAGGGTGATCGCGAAGACGTCCTGGCCGACCGGCGTGGTCCCGAACCAGTGCTGCGGCGACGGTGGCTCCAGGAACGCGGTGAAGTCCTTGTCCAGGTAGCTGTACGGGGCCAGGTACGGGCCCACGAACGCCAGCAGGAACAGGCCGAGCAGCAGCACGAGCCCCACCAGCGACTGCGGGCTGCCCCGGAACCGGCGCAGCACGAGCGACAGCCGCGAGCTTCCACCGGCGGCCCGTACCGGGCTCTCGCCGGTGGTGCCGGTGCCGAGCTCGTCGCGGCCGACCTCCTCCTCCAGCTGCTCGCCGGGCATGGTCATGTCAGCCTCCCGCTCAACGGATCCGCACCCGCGGGTCGAGGATGGCGTAGAAGATGTCGGAGAGCAGGCCGGCGATCAGCACCGCGATCGCGGCGAAGCAGGCGACCGCGGCCACCGAGTTGATGTCGTTGCGCGAGATCGAGTCGATCAGCAGTTCGCCCATGCCGTGCCAGCCGAAGATCTTCTCGGTGAACGTGGTCCCGGCCAGCAGCACGCCGAAGGTGAACGCGAAGTACGTGACCGCCGGGATCAGCGCCGTACGCAGCGCGTGCTTGATCAGCGCGGTGCGTCTGCGCAGGCCCTTGGCCATGGCCGTACGCACGAAGTCGCTGCCCAGCACGTCCAGCATCATGTTGCGCTGGTACCGGCTGTAGGTGGCGACCTGGGTGAGCGCGAGCGTGAGCGTCGGCAGCACGAGATGCTGCACCCGGTCCAGCGCGTGCGTGAGGAGGCCGCCCTCCAGCCCCGGCGTGTACTCCCCCGTGTACTGGAAGAACTTCAAGCCCAGGATGTCGTTGGCGAACACCGCCGACACCTGCAGCAGCACCGCGATCACCACGGTCGGGATCGAGAGGATCACGAACGATCCGAACGTCGAGCCGCGGTCGAACGCGCCGTACTGTTTCACCGCCGCGTACGCGCCGATGAACACGCCCGTCACGCTGCCCAGCACCACGCCCAGGATGATCAGCCGCAGGCTCACCCCGATGCGCCGGCCGACCTCCTCGTTGACCGAGACGCCCTCCCAGGTCTTGCCGAAGTCGCCGGTCGCGACGTTGCCCGCCCAGGTGACGTACCGCTCCAGGAGCGGGGTCTTGTCGTTCAGGTTGTACTCGTTCAGCGTCTTGTCGACCACGTACTCGGGCGGCGGGGGGTTGCGTCCCTGATAGTTCGAGCGGGGATCGAGGGCCGCGCCGGCGAGGAGGTACGCGAAGCTCGTCGCGACGATGACGAGTACCAGGTAGTTGACCAGCCTGCGGAGCAGGAACGTGGTCATGCACCCTCCTACGTACGAACGGTCCCGGGAATCCAGGGCACGGCTCTGCCCTCTGTGGGTCCGGTACGTAAGAAGCCCGTCGACGACCCCCGAGGACATTCGTCGGTAATCCGACAAATCACAAATCTTGCTTGTCAGCGGCGTCCAGCCCATCACTTTGCCGTCAAGAATCGATCACGGCCAGCGGATGGGGGCCACGGTCGGATGTTACCGATCAGCACCTCGTCGATCAGCCACTTACCACATGAAACCGGGCGTCCACATCGCCGTGTGCACGTACGACCACGTTTGAAGGTTCAACGGCGGTACGCGGAAATCCCCGGCGCTCAGGCGTTGTTGATCAGCACGTCGACCCGGCCGAACTCCGCCTTCGCGGTGTCCACCAGGGCTTGGCAGCTCTCCGGGTCGGCCACGTCGGTGGCCACCGTCAGGCAGCGCCGGCCCTCCTTGCGCACCAGCTCGGCGGTGTCCGCGAGCCGGTCGGCCCGCCGCGCGCCGATCGCCACGTCCGCGCCCGCCTCCGCGAGCCCGCGTGCGAACGCCACGCCGAGCCCGGACGACGCACCGGTCACGATGGCGACCTTGCCGTCAAGCCTGAACCGGTCCATCACCGACATCCGGCCCATCCCTCCGTCACCATGCGCGGATCCACCGAAACCGGATTCTGCCACCGCGGGTCAGCGGAGGGCGGCCAGGTAGGCGGGGTCGATCTCGCCGTCGGCGACGATCACGGCGGGGCCGGTGAGCAGGCTCGTACGGCCGGTGAGCGTGACGGTGAGCCGCCCGCCCGGCACGGTGACGGCCCACTCCCCGGTGGCGCGCCCGGCGGTCGCGGCGGCGGCGACCGCGGCGGCCACCGCGCCGGTGCCACACGACCGGGTCTCCCCCGAGCCGCGCTCGTGCACCCGCATCGCGACGGCGTCGCCGGCGGCATGGACCAGCTCCACGTTGCCCCCGTCGGGGAACTCGGCCGGGTCCAGCAGCGGCGGGGCGGAGAGGTCGAACGCCTCCAGCGGCTCGTCGACGAGGCAGGCCAGGTGCGGGTTGCCCAGGGAGACGCGCAGCCCGGGGAACGTGCGGCCGCCGAACTCGGCCATGCCCGGCCCGTACACCTCCGGGCGGCCCATGTCGGCGGTGACGTCGCCGTCGCCGGGCACGGTCACCACGCGCGGCCCGCCCCTGGTGGCGAAGCGGTGCTCGCCGGGCGCGACGAAGCCCTCCCGGACCAGGTAGCGGGCGAACACCCGCACCCCGTTGCCGCACATCTCGGCGAGGCTGCCGTCGGCGTTGCGGTAGTCCATGAACCACTCGGCCTCGCCGGCCTGGCCGGCCACCTCGGGCACCGCCTTGGTCCGCACCACGCGGAGCACGCCGTCGGCGCCGATGCCCGCCCGGCGGTCGCACAGCGCCGCCACCAGACCCGGCGTCGGCTCGAGCGCGCCGTCCGGATCCGGCAGGATGACGAAGTCGTTCTCGGTGCCGTGCCCCTTCGCGAACCGCATGCCTCGATCGTACGGCTCCGGGCGCGTGGCCTGGCGCATCACGCCTGCCCGGCGCGGACCTCCGCGAGCGCGCGCGGCACCAGATCGGGCGCGTCGTAGGGCAGCCAGTGGACGCGGGGGTCGCGGCGGAACCACGCCTCCTGGCGACGGGCGAACCGGCGGGTGGCGAGCACGGTGTCGTCCCGCGCCTCCCGCTCGGTGCACTCCCCGGCCAGGAACCGCAGCACCTGCGCGTAGCCGAGAGCCCGCGAGGCCGTACGGCCGTCGCGCAGCCCGGCCCGCTCCAGCTCGCGGACCTCCTCGACCAGCCCGGCCGCCCACATCAGGTCCACCCGCCGCTCGATGCGCTCGTCCAGCTGGGGGCGCGGCACCGCGAGCCCGATCTGCACGGCCGGCTCCAGGTACACGTACTCCGGCAGGGTGGCGGTGAAGGGACGCCCGGTGATCTCGATGACCTCCAGCGCCCGGACGATCCGGCGCCCGTTGCCGGCCAGGATGGCCGCGGCGGCGGCCGGGTCGCGCTCGGCCAGCCGGGCGTGCAGGGTGGCCGCGCCGGCCGTGGCCAGCTCGGCCTCCAGCCGGGCCCGCACGGCCGGGTCCGTACCGGGGAACTCCAGGTCGTCCAGGGCGGCGCGGACGTACAGGCCGGAACCGCCGACGAGGACCGGTACGCGGCCGGCGGCGCGCAGCTCGGCCACCATGGCGCGGGCCAGCCTCTGGTACTCGGCGACGTTGGCCGGATACGTCACGTCCCAGATGTCCAGCAGGTGGTGCGGGACGCCGCGCCGCTCGCCGGGCGGCAGCTTGGCCGTGCCGATGTCCATGCCCCGGTAGAGCTGCATGGAGTCGGTGTTGATCACCTCGCCACCGAGCGCCAGGGCGAGCTCGATGCCGAGGTGGGACTTTCCCGCGGCGGTCGCGCCGACCACCGCCACCTGTGCTGCTGCCACTCGTCCAGTGTGGCCGGTGTTCGACACGCTCCGTACCGGGCACGCTCACAGTGGGTAGGAACGAAATGACCAGGATGCGGGGGACAGTCCTGATCTCAATCGGGCGCGCCCACGCGACCCGTCAACGGGGGGATTGAGAACCATGCCCGACTTCAGCCAGTACGGCGACAAGGCCAAGGAAGCCCTCAGCGAGCACAAGGACAAGGCCGGCGAGGGCACGGAGAAGGCCGGTGACTTCGTCGACGAGAAGACCGGCGGGAAGTACAGCGAGCAGATCGACGGCGTCCAGGAGAAGGCCGAGGGCATGATGGGCTCGCAGGGCGAAGGCTCCGCCCAAGGGACCGGCGAGCAGGGCGGCGGCGAGTCCGGCCAGGAGATGGGCGGGCAGCCCGGGGGCGAGTCCGGCCAGGACATGGGCGGCCAGGACATGGGCGGCCAGGACGAATCCGGCCGGTCCGACACCCAGGGCGGCGAGGCGTACCAGGACATGGGCGGTGAAGAGTCCGGCCAACGGGAGCAGGGCGGCGACTCCGAGCAGCGGTAGCCGCGGCCCGACGGGGCGGGGATCCTCCGGGTTCCCGCCCCGTCGCACGTCTCGGTCAGGCCGCGGTCCAGGCGGCGGTCCAGGCGGCGACCTGGTACGCGACCCCGTACGGCGCCTCGTCCGCGAGCAGCTCCGCGGTGAACCGCCGGCCCTCCGCCGCCCCGGCGAGCACCTGCCAGGCCGGGCGGCCAACCACCTTCAGCTCCTCGACCTCGAACGGGTCGATGCCGGCCAGCGCCGCCACGTCGGCCGTACCGAGCGCCCGCGCCACCGCCTCGTCGAACGGCACCGCCCGCGGGTCCGCGCCGAACCCCGGCGCCTTCTCCAAGCGCCGCGCCGACCCGTCCCCCATGGCCAGCAGCGCCACCCGCGGCGCCGCCGCACCGAGCTTGCCGCCCAGCGCGGCACACACGCCCGGCTCCGTGCCGGCGGCGACCTCCTGAAAGCGCAGCGGCAGGCCACCGTCCACCCGTTCCACCAACCACCGGCCGATGGTGAGGGAGAGCGGCAACACCCGAGGCGCCGGGCCGACCTCCACCGCCACCCCATACGCGGCGAGCCCCCCGCCCGCGGCAGGCCCGTGGCTGACCGTCCGGTCCCCGGCCCCGACCACGACGAGCAGGTCAGGCCCAGCGCGAACCAGCCGCCGAACCGCCTCGTCACACGCCGCGCGCAGACCGTCCAACTCGTGCGCGGCACCCGCCGCGACCTCCGGAACCAGCAACGGCGGATGCGGGCACACCGCAGCGGCGATCAACACGCCCGCAGACTACCCGCGCCCCCACCAGGCGATACCCTCCACGCTCAGGCACCCACGGCACCTCGAGGTGAGGAGGCGGGGGCACCGATCGTCGGCATTCCGAGAAGAACGCCCGGAGCCGGAGCGGTACGGCCCTGCCGAAGCTCCCAGGCGTCGCCGGCACGGGTCCGCCGCACGTCCAGCACCGGCCCGTCGGCGACGAGGTAGTGCGGGGCGCCGTACGTGACCTCGACCGTGACCATGTCGCCAGGCCGGACCTCGGCATCGGCCGGCGGGGCGAAGTGCACGAGCCGGTTGTCCGGCGCCCGCCCGCTCATCCGCGCGGTGGCGTCGTCCTTACGGCCCTCGCCCTCGGCGACGAGCACCTCCAGCCGCCGCCCCTCCTGCTTCCGGTTCTCCTCCCAGGAGATCTCCTCCTGCAGCGCGACGAGCCGCTCGTACCGCTCCTGCACGACCTCCTTGGGCACCTGCCCGTCCATTTCGGCGGCCGGCGTGCCGGGCCGCTTGGAGTACTGGAACGTGAAGGCCTGCGCGAAACGCGCCTCCCGCACGACGTGTAGCGTCTCCTCGAAGTCCGCCTCGGTCTCGCCCGGGAAGCCGACGATGATGTCGGTGCTGATCGCCGCGTCCGGCATCGCCGCGCGCACGCGCTCGACGATGCCGAGGAAGCGATCCTGCCGGTAGGAGCGGCGCATCGCGCGCAGCACCGCGGACGACCCCGACTGCAACGGCATGTGCAGCTGATGCATGACGTTCGGCGTCGACGCCATCGCGTCGATCACGTCGTCGGTGAAGTCACGCGGGTGCGGCGAGGTGAAGCGCACCCGCTCCAAGCCGGAGATCTCACCACAGGAACGCAGCAGCTTGCCGAACGCCCCCCGGTCCCCGAACTCCACCCCGTACGCGTTCACGTTCTGCCCGAGCAGCGTCACCTCGAGCACACCCTCGCCGACGAGCGCCTCCACCTCGGCGAGCACCTCACCGGGACGGCGGTCGCGCTCCTTGCCGCGCAGCGACGGCACGATGCAGAACGTGCAGGTGTTGTTGCACCCGACGGAGATGGCGACCCACGCCGCGTACGGCGACTCGCGGCGGGTGGGCAGCGTGGACGGGAACGCCTCCAGCGACTCGGCGATCTCGACCTGCGCCTCGTCGTGCACCCGCGCGCGCTCCAGCAGCACCGGCAGCGAGCCGATGTTGTGCGTGCCGAACACCACGTCCACCCAGGGGGCGCGCCGGACGATCTCGCCGCGGTCCTTCTGTGCCAGGCAGCCGCCGACCGCGATCTGCATGCCCGGCCGGGAGCGCTTCACCGGCCGGAGGTGGCCCAGGTTGCCGTAGAGCCGGTTGTCCGCGTTCTCCCGGACGGCGCAGGTGTTGAAGACCACGACGTCGGGGGTGGCGTCCTCGGCGGCCCGTACGTACCCCGCGCCTTCCAGCAGCCCGGACAGGCGTTCGGAGTCGTGCACGTTCATCTGGCACCCATAGGTGCGCACTTCGTAGGTACGGGCCCGTTCGCTCACCCCAACAAGGGTAGTGCGGCGGCGCGGGTGCTGCCGCGCGCATGACAGCACGGCTTCGACGGCCGAAACGCGAACGTTCGGCGGGCGTTATCCATCTTTGACCTCAATTCCGGTCCAACCGTGCTGGCAATGTGCGGAGGATCTCTTTAAGGTCTCGCACATCCCCTCCCCGGCGAGCGACCAGGGGAAGCTGTGGGACAGTCAGAGGAAACTCCATCGTTCACCGCATTGCCGCCATCGACCCGGACGGAGAATCGACACGCATGACCGGTCGTCCTCTCGTCGTTCTCGACAACATCAACAAGCACTTCGGCGACCTGCACGTGCTGAAGGACATCAACGTGACCGTGCACGCCGGCGAGGTGGTCGTGGTCATCGGCCCGTCGGGATCCGGCAAGTCGACGCTGTGCCGCACGGTGAACCGGCTGGAGACCATCGATTCGGGCACCATCACGCTCGACGGCGAGCCGCTGCCGGAGGAGGGTTCGGGGCTGGCCCGGCTGCGCTCGGATGTGGGAATGGTGTTCCAGTCCTTCAATCTCTTTGCGCATAAGACCGTTCTACAGAACGTGACACTCGGGCCCACCAAGGTTCGGAAGAAGAGCAAGGGGGACGCGGAAAAGCGCGGCATGGAGCTGCTCGACCGCGTGGGCATCGGCGATCAGGCCCAGAAATATCCGGCACAGCTGTCCGGCGGGCAGCAGCAGCGGGTCGCGATCGCCCGCTCCCTCGCGATGGACCCCAAGGTGATCATGTTCGACGAGCCCACCTCGGCGCTCGACCCGGAGATGGTCCAGGAGGTCCTGGACGTCATGACCGACCTCGCCCGCGAGGGTATGACCATGATCGTGGTGACCCACGAGATGGGGTTCGCGCGCCGCGCGGCGCACCGGGTGGTGTTCATGGACGGCGGCCAGATCGTCGAGGAGAACACCCCGGACGCGTTCTTCACCAACGCGCAGTCCGAGCGCGCCAAGGATTTCCTCTCCAAGATTCTCACCCACTAGCCGCAGAGACCGGCAGTAAAAGAGAGGTACGCACATGCGAGTACGTCAGATCGCAGTCGCGGCGGCCGCGGCGGCGCTGGCCCTCACCGCCGCTGGCTGCGGCAGCGACACCGAGGCACCGGGCGGCTCCGAGGCCAAGTCCGTGCTGCAGAAGGCCAAGGAGAGCAAGAAGCTGGTCATCGGCGTGAAGTTCGACCAGCCGGCGCTCGGCCTCAAGAAGCCGGATGGCACCGTCGAGGGCTTCGACGTCGACGTCGCGAAGTACGTCGCCAAGGAGCTCGGTGTGCCGGAGAGCGGCGTCGAGTTCAAGGAGACGACCTCCGCCAATCGTGAGGCGTTCATCCAGTCCGGCCAGGTCGACCTGGTCTTCGCGACGTACTCGATCACCGACGAGCGCAAGCAGAAGGTCACCTTCGGCGGCCCGTACTACGTGGCCCACCAGGACACCCTGGTCCGCGCGGACGACAACTCCATCAAGAAGGCCCAGGACCTCAAGGACAAGAAGCTCTGCAAGGCCGCCGGGTCCAACTCCTACAAGCGCGTCATCGACCCGCCGCCGGACGGCCAGCTCGACATCGACGCCACCCCGGTGGACGCCTCGAGCTACTCCGAGTGCGTGGCCAAGCTGAAGAACAAGGCGCTCGACGCGGTGACCACCGACGACCTGATCCTGGCGGGCTTCGCCAACCAGCAGAAGGGCACGTTCAAGGTCGTCAGCGACCCCTTCAGCGACGAGAAGTACGGCGTCGGCATGAAGAAGGGCGACACCGAGACCTGCAACGCGGTGAACGCCGCGGTCACGAAGATGTTCGAGGACGGCACCGCCAAGACGCTGTTGGAGAAGCACTTCGACGGCACCGGCCTGAAGCTCGACTTCGAGGTTCCCAAGGCCGAGGGCTGCGCCTGATCCTCGCCGACCACCAGCCGGTAGGCGCCGGTGTCCCTTCCCCGGAGCGGGGCACCGGCGTCGCCATGAGCGCAGTGGACCATCATGGGTGAAATTTTCGACTTCAGCCCGATCTTCGAGTCCTTCGACCGGGTCTGGGCAGGGTTCCAGTCCACGATCCAGCTCTCGGTGGCCTCGGCCATCCTGTCGCTGGTCCTGGGCACGATCTTGGTCGCGATGCGGGTGGCGCCGATCCCGCTACTGCGCGCCGCGGGCACGATCTACGTCAACGCGGTGCGGAACACGCCTCTGACGCTGGTGCTGTTGTTCTCCAGCCTCGCGATCAGCGACACCCTGCACATCGTCGTCTCGGACGTGCCACGGACGAACTACTACTGGTTCGGTGTCTTCGGACTGTCCGCGTACACGGCCTGCTTCGTCTGTGAGGTGTTGCGCTCCGGCATCAACACGGTGCCGTTGGGCCAGGCCGAGGCGGCACGCTCGATCGGGCTGACCTTCGCCCAGTCGCTGCGCATCATCATCCTCCCGCAGGCCTTCCGTACCGTGATCGCACCGCTGGGCAGCGTGTTCATCGCGATGATCAAGAACACCACCGTGGTCATCGTGGCGAGCTACGCCGAGGCGGCCGCCATCATGAAGGACCTGTTCGAGGACTACAGCGCCTCGCTGGGAATCTTCATCGGGTTCGCGATCGGATTCATGGTGCTGACCCTGCCGACCGGCTACTTCTTCGGCTGGCTGGCCAAGCGACTGGCGGTGGCCCGATGAGCGAGGCGAGCATTCTGTACGACGCGCCGGGCCCGCGGGCCAGGCGGCGCAACGTGATCCTCACGGCCGGCTCGATCGCGGCGTTCGTCGTGTTCGGCTATGTCATCTACCGGCTGCTGGACCAGGAGCAGCAGTTCGACGCCCGGCTCTGGACCCCCTTCCTGGAACCGGACGTCTGGACCGGCTTCGTGCTGCCCGGCCTGATCAACACCCTGAAGAGCACGCTCGTCGCCGGGGTGCTCGCGCTGGCGTTCGGCATGATCTTCGGCCTGGCACGGCTGTCCGACCACTGGTGGATCAGGATGCCGGCGGGCGCGATCGTGGAGTTCTTCCGGGCGATCCCGCTCCTGATCCTGATCTTCCTCGCGCTCTTCGTCCCGCCCATCATCAGCCCGATCATCGCCGCGGGTCCGCTGGGCATGGCACAGCGCTACGTCGTGGAGTACCTGCTCTGGCCGTTCGGCGTGGTGATCAACGGCGGCGTCGTCATCGTCCCCGCGTTCGCGGCGCTGGTCTTCGGACTCGTGCTGTACAACGGCTCGGTGCTCGCCGAGGTCGTACGGGCCGGTGTGCTGTCGGTGCCCCGAGGCCAGTCCGAGGCGGCGTACTCGATCGGGCTGCGTAAGAACGCGGTCATGCGGCTGGTGCTGCTGCCGCAGGCGATCTCCGCGATGATGCCGGCGATCGTGGCGCAGATGGTGGTGTTGCTCAAGGACAGCGCGCTGGGCTTCATCATCGCCTACGAAGAGCTGCTCAATAACATGGTCAAGAAGATCCCGGCGAACTTCGGCAACAACGTGCTGCAGTCGGCGCTCGTCTGCGCCGTGATCTACATCCTGCTCAACCTGGCCCTCGGCCGGTTCGCCACCTGGCTGGAGCGGCGCAACGCGCGGCGGGGCCGTACGGCGGCCGTGGTGCCGGTCGGCCAGGTCGACGCCGTTGACGCCGGAGCGGGCGGCACGGGCGTCGGGCTCGGCGCCGCGGGAACCGCCGGGGTGGCCGGTGCCGTCGGGGTGGCCGGTGCCGTCGGGGTGGCCGGGCTCTCCGACGACGGCGTTGGCACCGGTGACCGTGGGGGCGGCGGCTAGCACGTCCGCCGCTCTCCTGCCAGTGACGCCCCGGCCGCCCGCGTGGCCGGGGCGTCCCCGTACGCGGTGCGGAACGGCGTTCCGAGAGAGGTCATCGAAGCGATATCAAGGGATCTTCCTGGACGGCACACGAAAGAGCGGCGCATCCCGTACCGTCCCTCCGTGTCGTCGGCCATCCGGTGGAGGAAAGATGCGAACGTTCGCCGTCTCCCTTGTCGCCATCGCCATGCTGACCATCGCCTGCGGTCCCACTCAGGTGCCGCTGGACAGCCGGCCCTCCGACCAGGGCTCGGGGCGTGACCTCGCCTTCAGCATCGCCGAGCAGGCCAAGTGCGAGCGCCTCGAGGACCTCGAGGTCAACTCGACCAACCGCTGGACGTTCACCTGCAGTGCGTCCGGCCACACCTTCGCGATCGAGGTGTTCTCCGACACCACCGGCCGCGACGCCGCGACCCGGCGGCTGCGGGACCGGCGCGCCCCGTTCCGGGCCGGGCCGTACTACGTGGTCAGCGAGCACACCGGCAGCGACGCCGGCGCCCGCGACACGCTCGCCACGTTCCCCGGCGACGTCGCCGGCTGAGGCCGGTCAGGCCGTCAGGCCCGCGGCAGGAACGCCGCGATGCCGTCCAGCAGGCGCTGCAGCCCGAACTCGAAGAGAACCGCGCGGACCGCGGACGGGGCCATGTCCGAGGCGCGGCTGCGGGAGACGCTGGCCGAGGTGGGGTTCGACGCCCGCGCGGCCGGTGGTCTGCCGGTGCGGACCCTGTGGCGAAGCGTCTTCGACACCGCGGAGCGTTCCATGTCCACGCGCTTCTACCTCGGCGACGAACCGGACGGCTCGATCCGGTTCAGCAAGGAGCTCACCTTCCGGCCGGCCGTCTGAGCGGCCTCGATGCCCGCGTCGTCGCGGGGCGGGGACGTGCGCGTTTCCGCGTTCCCGCGGCGGCGCCCGGCGGAGCACGACACGGTCTCGCAACGAGTCCCGGTTCGATCGGTGACGCCCCGTCAACCGGCGTTTGGGCGGGGTATGGTCATGTGCCGATACCCCTTCTCTCTCGAGGGCGCGATTTCGACATGACCGAGTCCGTTGCGCTGCCGTTCGGCACGTGGCCGTCCCCTATTTCCGCCGGCTCTGTGGCCGGCGCCGGGCTCCGCCTCGGCTTCCCCACGGTCATGGGTGACGACTTCTGGTGGCAGGAGACCCGTCCCGGCGAGGGCGGGCGCACCACGATCATGCATCGCGGCGCCGACGGCACCACCGCGGACGTGCTGCCCGCGCCGTGGAGCGCCCGCACCCGGGTGCATGAGTACGGCGGCCGCTCGTACCTGGTGATCCCCGGCGAGGACGGCCCGGCCGTACTGTTCGCGAACTTCACCGACCAGCGGCTCTATCTGGTGCGCCCGGGCGCCGACCCGGCCCCGCTGACCCCGGAGCCGGACGTCCCCGGCGCGCTGCGCTACGCCGACTACGTGCTCTCCCCGGACGGTTCCGAGGTCTGGTGCGTGCACGAGCGGCACACCCCCCGCGCACCCGTCTCCGCCGAACCGGCCGGCGCGGCGCCCGCGGGGAACGGCGCGGCCGCCGTTCCGGTGGTGCAGCGCCATCCGGCCGAGGCCACCGCGGCCGCGGTGAGCCGTGCGATCGTCGCGGTGCCGCTGGACGGCTCGGCCGCCGGCGACGCGGCCGCGCTGCGCGAGATCGTCGCGGGGTCACACTTCCTCGCCTCGCCCCGCCCGTCTCCGGACGGCACCCGCCTGGCCTGGGTGGCCTGGGAACATCCCCGCATGCCGTGGGACGGCACGCAACTGCGCATGGGCCTGCTCGGCGACTCCGGCACGGTCGAGCGGGCCTGGACCATCAAGGGCGGCGTCAACGAGTCCGTAGTGGCCCCGCTCTGGGCCGACGAGCGTTCGCTCTACGTGGCCTCCGACTGGCCGGGCTGGTGGAACCTGTACCGGATCTCCACCTCGGGCGAGTCGCCCGAGGCCCTCTACCCGGCCGAGGAGGAGTTCGCCGGGCCGCTCTGGCAGCTCGGCGGGCAGCCCTTCGCGCGGCTCTCCGGGGAGCGCATCGCCCTCGTGCACGGGCACGCCGACCGGCGGCTCGGCGTGTACGACTCCGACACGCTGGAGCTGACCGACCTCGACACCCCGTACGGCACCTGGGGCTCGACGATCTCCGCGGACGGCGACACGATCGTCGGCGTGGCGGGCGGCCCGGTCACGCCCAACGCGGTGGTGAGCGTGAACGCCGCCACCGGGGAGGTCACCGTGCTCCGCGAGGAGCCCGCCGAGCTGCCGGACGCGGCGTACCTGCCCACCCCGAGGGAGATCGAGTTCGAGGGGCATTTCGGGCGGAAGGTGCACGCGTTCGTCTACCCGCCGTCCAACCCGAAGGCGCACGCCCCGGAGGGTGCGAAGCCGCCGTACGTGGTGTGGGTGCACGGCGGGCCGACCGGCGCGGTCAACAGCACGCTCGACCTGGAGAAGGCGTACTTCACCAGCCGCGGCATCGGCATCGTGGACGTCAACTACGGCGGCTCGGTCGGCTACGGGCGCGCGTACCGCGAGCGGCTGCGCGGCCAGTGGGGGGTCGTCGACGTGGAGGACTCGGTGGGCGCCGCCCAGGCGCTCGTCGACGCCGGCGAGGCCGACGGCGCGCGGCTCGCCATCCGTGGCGGCTCCGCCGGCGGCTGGACCACGCTCGCCGCCCTCACCAGCAGCGGCGCGTTCGCGGCCGGCACGTCGTACTTCGGGATCAGCGAGCTGTCACAGTTCGCCGAGGAGACCCACGACTTCGAGTCGCGCTACCTGGACGGCCTGATCGGGCCGCTGCCCGGCTTCGCCCGGACGTACGCGCACCGCTCGCCGCTCACCCACGCCGACAAGGTGACGAGCCCGGTGCTATTGCTGCAGGGGCTGGACGACCCGATCGTGCTGCCCGCCCAGTCGGAGCGGTTCGCCGCGGCGCTGGCCGAGCGCGGCGTACGGCACGCGTACCTGGCCTTCGAGGGCGAGTCGCACGGGTTCCGCAAGGCGAGCACCATCGTGACCTGCCTGGAGGCGGAGCTCTCGTTCTACGGTCAGGTCTTCGGTTTCATGCCGCCCGAGGTGCCCGAGCTGAAGTTGCAGGGCGAGGTCTGACCGTCGGCCCGAGCCGTCGCCCCCGGTCCCGTGGGGCGCCGACTCGGCCACTGGGGCTCGGCGGCTCACCGTTCGTCGTCGCTGATCCTGCGCTGACCGCCCTGGGCGTCGCCGCGAAGTGGATCGTCGTGTCGTGCGGCCTGGCGCATGCGTGCGCCCTCCAGGGTGAGCATCGCGAGCCCGCCGGCGAGCACCACGATGATCAGCACGAGCCCTGCCCATCCCAGAAAATGCATCTCCGGCACCTTCCCCCGCGGAGACGACCGGTCCTCTCCCCTGTCATACCCCGTCGAAGGCGCTGGTCAGCCTCGAGCAGCCGGACGCGCCCGGCTGGTGGCGTCCCGCCCGCCGGAGGCGGCGGTCAGCGGGCGACCTCCGAGGCGCGGGACTCGCGGACCACGGTGATCCTGATCTGGCCGGGGTAGACGAGCTCCTCCTCGATCTGCTTGGCGACGTCGCGCGCGATGACCTGGGCCTGCACGTCGTCCACCGAGCCGGGCCGCACCATGACCCGCACCTCGCGGCCCGCCTGCATGGCGAACACCTTCTCCACGCCCTCGTGCGCGGCGGCGATCTCCTCCAGCCGCTCCAGCCGCTGCACGTACGCCTCCAGCGACTCGCGCCTGGCCCCGGGCCGGCCACCGCTGATCGCGTCGGCGGCCTGGGTGAGGACGGCCTCGACGGTCCGGACCTCGACCTCGTTGTGGTGGGCCTCGATGGCGTGCACCACGTCCTCGTGCTCGCCGTACCGGCGGGCGATCTCCGCGCCGATCAGCGCGTGGCTGCCCTCGACCTCGTGGGTGAGGGCCTTGCCGACGTCGTGCAGCACGGTGCAGCGCTTCAGCAGTTGACGGTCCAGCCCCAGCTCACTGGCCATCATCGAGGCGATGTGCGCGGACTCGATGAGGTGCTTGAGCACGTTCTGCCCGTAGGAGGTGCGGTAGCGGAGCCGGCCGAGCAGCGTGATGAGCTCCGGGTGCATCTCGGTGATGCCCAGCTCGACGAGCGCGTCCTCACCGGCGCGGACGCAGAGCTTCTCGACCTCGTCGCGGCTGCGCTCGTACACCTCCTCGATGCGCTGCGGGTGGATGCGGCCGTCGAGGACCAGCTTCTCCAGGGTGAGCCGGCCGACCTCGCGCCGGACCGGATCGAAACAGGAGAGCAGCACGGCCTCGGGGGTGTCGTCGATGATGAGGTTGACGCCGGTGACGGTCTCGAAGGCGCGGATGTTGCGGCCCTCGCGGCCGATGATCCGGCCCTTCATCTCGTCGCCGGGCAGGTGCAGCACCGAGACCACGGACTCCGCGGTCTGTTCGGTCGCGACCCGCTGGATGGCCAGCGTCACGATCTTGCGGGCGCGCTTGTCGCCCTCGGCGCGCGCCTCCTTCTCGATCTCCCGGACGATGAGCGCGGCCTCGCGCTTGGCCTGGTTCTGGATCTCCCCGACGAGCTCCGACTTGGCCTGCTCGGCGGTGAGACCCGCGGTGCGTTCCAGCACCTGGGTGCGCTGCTCGTCCAGCCGGTCCAGCTCGGCGGCCCGCTCGTCCAGGGCGCCCTCGCGGTCGGTGAGCTCGCGGGCGCGGTCGTCGAGCCGCCGCGACTCCTCGGCGAGGCGTTCCTCGCGTTCGGCCAGCCGCTGCTCCCGGCGTTCCAGGTCGCCGCGCGTCTCCCGCAGGTCGGCCTTTGCGGTACGGATCTCCGACTCGATCTCGGTACGCGCGTGGGCGGCGGCCTCCTCGGCGCGCCGGGTGATCTCCTCGGCCTGCGCCTCGGCGTGCGCCCGCTCGATGCCTGCTTCGGCCGTGTCCTCCGCCGAAGCGGTCGCGGCGGTGCCCGAGGCTCGGCCGTCTGAGACCCGATCGCCGGATGCGGAACGGTCTGATGCCTGGCCGCCCGAGACACGGCGCAGGACGATGACCATGAGTGCGACGGCGATCACGGCGATAAGACCGGCGAAGAGAGCCGCACCGATGAGCACGAGCTCCACGCCGTCCATGGCCTGCACCCCTATCCGTGACGCGCCTGCCGCCCACTACCGAGGGGTGCGCACGCGACTGCGGATCACCATGCTGACGTGGCCATGCTCGGGCGCGGCCGTGGGGCCGGGCCCGGTGGCGGATCTCGGCCGGGGCCGAGGTGTCGCGTCGGGGCGTACGGTCTCGGGTCGTACGGTCTATGGCAATCCGCGGCACGCGGGGGGCCTCACCGGTCTCGCCGGATGAGGTCAAGCGGCCTCGGGGTAGCGAGCAGGCAAACGGATCTGTTCTCTTCAGTTGAGCGAACTTATCCCACTTACAGTACGTTCGGCCACGAACCAGACGAAACACCTGAGCCGCCGCCGACCTTTCACGTTCAAGATCGTAACTCGGACACTCGTCTTCTACCCAGCGACGCCGTTCGGATTCCGGAACCCGGATCTCGGTCTCATCTCAGACCCTCCATCCGCACGCGCGGCCGCCGCCGACCGGCTCCCTTAGCGGGGCGGCTCGAGCGGGCCCGGCCAGCGCGAGCGGTGAGTGCCACGCCTCGTGCTCGGGCTAGAAGGGCTCCTCGGGGAGAGCGGTGGTGTCGGCTCCTTCGGCTTCGAGTTCTTCGCGGATGATGCGGAAGACGAGCCCGCCGGGATAGCCCTTCCGGGCGAGCGTGCCGGCGATCCGGCGGAAGCGGACCTGCGGGTCGACGTTCCGGGTGGCGCGGAGCCGCTTGCGGATCAGCGCCCGGGCGGTGGCCTCTTCCTGCGTGGGGTCGAGCGCCTGGACGGCCTCGTCGACCGTCTCGGCGTCGACGCCTTTGCGCCGCAGCTCGTCGGCGAGCGCGCGGCGCGCGAGGCTCCGCCCGTGGTGCCGGGAGTCGACCCAGGCCTGCGCGAACGCGGCGTCGTCGATCAGCCCGACCTCACCGAACCGATCCAGCACCCGCTCGATGATCTCCTCGGGCACGTCCCGCCCGCGCATCGCCTCGGCGAGCTCGGCCCGCGTCCGCGGCGCCGAAGCGAGCCGCCGCAGACAGACCTGCCGCGCCACCGCCTCCGGATCCCGCTCCTTCGCCCCCCGCGCGCCATCCCCACCCTCGCCGCGAGGCCGGGTGTCGAGCGCGTCATCCGGGTCGGCGGCGGTTGGGGTGGGTCCGCGCTCGGCCGTCGGGCGGCTGGGCCTGGCGGCCGAGGCGCGGTCGTGCTCGATGCCGGCGTTGGCGGCGCGGTCGCGTTCGGCGAGGACGTCGGAGGCGCGGCGGCGCCGACGGGGCCTTTCAGCCCTGGCCACAGGTCACCCCCAGGTTCGGTCGGCCCTGGCCCTCAGGCGTCACCCGGCTTGACGGACTTCAGCGCGCGGGCGGCGGCGCCGCTCTTGGTGGAGCGGGTCGTCGCCTTGACCGCCGCTGCGGCGCCGTCATCCGTGCTCGCTCCTGGCTCGGCCATGTCGGCCGCCGCACCACCGGAGGCCGCCGCACTGCCGGAGGCCGCCGCACTGCCGGAGCCGGAGGCCGCGGCGTCGGCGTCGGGCCGTGCCCCGATGCCCAGCTTCTCCTTGATCTTCTTCTCGATCTCGTTGGCGGTGTCAGGGTTGTCGCGCAGGTAGTTCCGCGCGTTCTCCTTGCCCTGCCCGAGCTGGTTGCCGTCGTAGGTGTACCAGGCGCCGGACTTGCGCACGAAGCCGTGCTCCACGCCGAGGTCGATGAGCCCGCCCTCGCGGCTGATGCCGATGCCGTAGAGCACGTCGAACTCGGCCTGCTTGAACGGCGGGGCCATCTTGTTCTTGACGACCTTGACCCGGGTGCGGCTGCCGACCGCCTCCGTGCCGTCCTTGAGCGTCTCGATGCGCCGCACGTCGAGCCGGACCGACGCGTAGAACTTCAGCGCCTTGCCGCCGGTGGTCGTCTCGGGCGAGCCGAACATGACGCCGACCTTCTCGCGGAGCTGGTTGATGAAGACCGCGGTGGTCTTGGAGTTGCTGATCGCGCCGGTGAGCTTGCGCAGGGCCTGGGACATCAGCCGGGCCTGCAGGCCGACGTGGCTGTCGCCCATCTCGCCCTCGATCTCCGCCCGCGGCACGAGGGCCGCCACGGAGTCGATGACGATGATGTCGAGGGCGCCGGAACGGATCAGCATGTCGGTGATCTCGAGCGCCTGCTCGCCGGTGTCGGGCTGGGAGACCAGCAGGGCGTCGGTGTCCACGCCGAGCTTCTTCGCGTACTCCGGGTCGAGGGCGTGCTCGGCGTCGACGAACCCCGCGATGCCGCCCAGACGCTGCGCGCTGGCGACCGCGTGCAGCGCGACCGTGGTCTTGCCGCTGCTCTCCGGGCCGTAGATCTCCACGATGCGGCCGCGCGGCAGGCCGCCGATGCCCAGCGCGACGTCGAGGGAGATGGCTCCGGTCGGGATGACCTCGACGGGGGGCCGCCCCTCGTCACCGAGGCGCATGACGGAACCCTTGCCGAACTGGCGCTCGATCTGCGCGAGCGCGGTCTCGAGAGCCTTGTCTCGGTCGGTTGCTGCCATCGGAAAAACCCCTGTCGGGTCGGTTGGCCGGTGTTGTCGACATCGACGCTACGCCTGGGTGCCGACATTCTTGCGGGGGACGCTCACCCGGATCTTGACACGTCCGGACGAGCGTCTCGCGGAGCACTGTAGCCGAACATCTGTTCGATCATGCACCGGACACGCCGGAACGGACCGATCGATTTCGCGAGACCCCGGATCCGCCCAGGTCCCCCTGGCGATCCGCCGGCCATCGCCATGCGCCGCCCGCGCGTGTCGCGCCGCGCCGGGCTCAGCGCTGCTTCGCGGGCACGTCCACGGCCTCGCAGACCGCGCGCCACACCGTCTTGGCGTCGACGCCGTCGTCCAGCGCCTGCCGGACCGTACGGGAGCCCAACTGCTCGATGACGTGGTCCCGCGCGAACGACTCGGCGTACGCGGGGCCGAAGTGAGCGTTCATCCGCTCCCAGAAGACCGTGAGCCGCATGCCTCCACGCTAGTGCGCGGCCAGGGCGGATCGGCCGGTCGTCAGCTCGCGGTGGGCGTGGGCGAACCCGAATGGCCCGCGGCGAGGTGCTCCTTGAGCAGGTCGAATCCGTAGTCGTTGCCGTTGGGCGTACGGACGATGGGAGTGGATGTGGTTGCGCGACGCTCCACCCCCACCGCCGCCCGAACCGCCGGTCGCCACGGCCGTCGCGGTGGCGCTGGTGGCCTGGGCCGCGTTGTCCTCGCCTGCCCCCGCCTGTTCGTTGGCCCCGCTCTTGTCGTCTGAGATGACCGCCGTGGACCGCTGCCCGTCGTCCAGCGAGTTCAGCATGGCCACGGCGGCCTCGATCTCGTCGGCGAACAGTTCGATCTTGGTGCCGTCGTCGTGGTGACCGATGGTCGGCTCCGATCCCCAGAACGAGGGGGTCATCACGACCTGGTCGCCGAGGACGAAGTAGTTGATCACCAGGTGGTGTCCCTGGAACTGGAACCCCCACGGCTCCGTCGTGGACGGGGTGCCCATCATGGTGAAGTAGTAGAGGTCCTCGTCGAACTCGTCGAGCCTGCCCAGCAGGCGGCCCGCGACGTGGTTGAGCCTGCGGATGTTGTTGGACAGGGGCAGGCCCTTCGCGGAGAGGCCCGCGGTCAGCATGACCAGCCCGGCCTTCCGCTGGGCGGACGACATGTCCTTCAGCGGGATGCCCTTGCGCCCCGCCGGCCAGCAGCACGTGGTTCATGAAGTCACGCCGATCCATGCTCACGTTCGGCAATATAACCGCCACTCCGTGTGGCCATACGGAGGTGAGGTCGCGCGCGTATCGGCTCTGAGCAGGGACAGAGCAAAACTGTCGGTGGGCGGAGGCAGGATGGACCCATGACCGAGCCCGTGCTCGACCGCTTCTCCCCCGCCGCCCACTCGTGGTTCGCGGGGGCGTTCGATGCGCCCACCGAGGCCCAGGGCATGGCGTGGTCGTCGATCGGCGCGGGCGACGACACGCTGGTGGTGGCGCCCACCGGCTCGGGCAAGACGCTCGCCGCGTTCTTCTGGGCGCTCGACCGGCTGTCCGTGGAGGAGCCGCCGCGCGACCCGGCGGAGCGCTGCCGGGTGCTCTACGTCTCCCCGCTGAAGGCGCTGGCCGTCGACATCGAGCGCAACCTGCGCGCGCCGCTGTCCGGCCTGCGCCAGGCGGCGCACCGGCTCGGCCTCCCCGAGCCCCAGGTGACCGTGGGCGTCCGCACCGGTGACACCCCGGCCGACGAGCGCCGCCGGTTCGCCAAGCGCCCGCCCGACATCCTCATCACCACCCCCGAGTCACTGTTCCTCATGCTCACCTCGCAGGCCCGCGACGGCCTGCGCGGCGTGGAGACGGTGATCGTCGACGAGGTGCACGCGCTGGCCGGCACGAAGCGCGGCGCCCACCTGGCGCTGAGCCTGGAGCGGCTCGACGAGCTGTGCACCGCGCCGCGCGACGGCGGGCCGCGGCGCCGCCGCCCCCAGCGGGTGGGGCTGTCGGCGACCGTGCGCCCGGTGGAGGAGGTGGCCGCCTACCTGGGCGGCACCCGTCCCGCCGCGGTGGTCCAGCCGGCCTATGACAAGCGGTGGGATCTGCGCATCGTCGTCCCGGTGGAGGACATGGCGGAGCTCGGCGGCCCCGGCGCCGGCGACGACGACCCGCTGGGCGCCCCCGAGCGCCGGTCCATCTGGCCGCACGTCGAGGAGCGGGTGCTGGACCTGATCGAGGCGCACCGCTCCACGATCATCTTCGCCAACTCGCGCCGGCTCGCAGAGCGGCTGTGCGGCCGGCTCAACGAGCTGGCGTACGAGCGCGCCCACGGTGAGGCGCTGCCGGAGGACTCCTCCCCCGCGGAGCTGATGGCCGAGTCGGGCGCGGCGCGCGGCGCCCCGGCCGAGGTGGTGCGCGCGCACCACGGTTCGGTCTCCAAGGAGGAGCGCGCCGCGATCGAAGACGCGCTGAAGTCCGGGCGGCTGCCGGCCGTGGTGGCGACCTCCAGCCTGGAGCTGGGCATCGACATGGGCGCCGTGGACCTGGTCGTGCAGGTGGAGTCGCCGCCCTCGGTGGCCAGCGGCCTGCAGCGGGTGGGCCGGGCGGGGCACCAGGTGGGCGCCGTCTCCCAGGGCGTGCTGTTCCCGAAGTACCGCGGCGACCTGGTGCAGACCACGGTGGTCGCGGAGCGCATGCGGTCCGGTGCGATCGAGGAGCTGCGCTATCCGCGCAACCCGCTCGACGTGCTGGCCCAGCAGATCGTGGCGATGACCGCGATGGACGAGTGGCACCTCGACGACCTCGCCGCGCTGGCGCAGCGGGCCGCCCCGTTCGCGACGCTGCCGCGTTCGGCGCTGGAGGCCACGCTCGACATGCTGGCCGGGCGGTATCCGAGTGACGAGTTCGCCGAACTGCGCCCGCGGCTGGTGTGGGACCGGGCGACCGGCACGCTGAACGCCCGGCCCGGCGCGCAGCGGCTGGCGGTGACCAGCGGCGGCACCATCCCCGACCGTGGCCTCTTCGGCGTCTTCATCGTGGGTGAGAAGTCCTCCCGGGTGGGCGAGCTCGACGAGGAGATGGTGTACGAGTCGCGCGTGGGCGACGTGTTCGTGCTGGGCGCCAGCTCCTGGCGGATCGAGGACATCACGCCCGACCGGGTGCTCGTCTCCCCCGCCCCCGGCCAGCCGGGGAGGCTCCCCTTCTGGCACGGCGACGCGCCGGGCCGGCCCGCCGAGCTGGGCCGCGCGCTCGGCGCCTTCATCCGGGAGACCTCCGAGCTGCGGCCCGCGGTGGCGCAGGCCCGGGTGCGCGCGGCCGGGCTCGACGCCTTCGCCGCCGAGAACCTCGTGGGCTACCTGAAGGAGCAGCGCGAGGCCACCGGATACGTGCCGGATGACCGCACCCTGGTGATGGAGCGGTTCCGTGACGAGCTCGGCGACTGGCGGGTCGTCGTGCACTCCCCGTTCGGCGGGCAGGTGCACGCGCCCTGGGCGCTGGCGATCGCGGCGCGGCTGCGGGAGCGGCACGGCGTCGACGTGCAGACCATGCACGCCGACGACGGCATCGTGCTGCGCGTCCCGGACATGGAGCAGCCGCCCGACCTCGACGTGGCGGTCTTCGACCCGGACGAGATCGAGGGCCTGGTGACGGCCGAGCTGGGCGGCTCGGCGATGTTCGCCGCGCGCTTCCGCGAGTGCGCGGCGCGGGCGCTGCTGCTGCCGCGGCGCCGCCCGGGCCACCGCATGCCGCTGTGGCAGCAGCGGCAGCGCGCCGCTCAACTGCTCTCGGTGGCCTCGCAGTACGGCTCGTTCCCGGTGGTGCTGGAGACGATGCGCGAGTGCCTGCAGGACGTGTTCGACGTGCCGGGGCTCGTGGAGCTGATGCGTGAGCTGGCCGGGCGCCGGGTGCGGCTCGTCGAGGTGGAGACGCCGGAGGCGTCGCCCTTCGCCAGGTCCCTGCTGTTCCGCTACATCGGCGCGTTCATGTACGAGGGGGACTCACCGCTGGCGGAGCGCCGTGCGCAGGCGCTGGCGCTGGACAGCTCCCTGCTCGCCGAGCTGCTCGGGCAGGCGGAGCTGCGTGAGCTGCTCGACCCCGAGGTCGTCGAGGAGGTCGGCCGGGAGCTGCAGCGGCTCACCGCCGACCGCCGGGTCCGCGACCTGGAGGGCGTGGCCGACCTGCTGCGCGAGCTGGGTCCGCTCACCACGACCGAGGTGGCGGAGCGCGGCGGTGCCGAGGCCTGGCTGAAGGAGCTGGCGACGGCGCGGCGGGCCATCCGGGTCCGGCCCGCCGGGGAGGACCGCTGGGCCGCCATCGAGGACGCGGGGCGCCTGCGCGACGCGCTGGGCACGCCGCTCCCGGTGGGCGTTCCCGAGGCGTTCACCGAGCCGGTGGCGGATCCCCTCGGCGACCTCGTCTCGCGGTACGCGCGCACGCACGGCCCGTTCACCACCGCCGAGACCGCCGCCCGCTTCGGGCTCGGGGTGGCGGTGGTGCACGAGACGCTGCGGCGGCTCGCCGCCGCCGGGCGAGTCGCGGAGGGTGAGTTCCGGCCGGGCGGCCGCGGTACCGAGTGGTGTGACGCCGAGGTGCTGCGCCGGCTGCGGCGCCGCAGCCTCGCCCGGCTGCGCAAGGAAGTGGAGCCGTCCCCGCCGGAGGCGCTGGCCAAGCTGCTCCCGGCCTGGCATCAGGTCGGTGGCGGGCGGCTGCGCGGCATCGACGCACTGATCCAGGCCGTGGAGCAGTTGCAGGGTTATCCGGTGCCCGCGTCCGCGCTGGAGACGCTGGTGCTGCCGGCCCGGGTGCCCGACTACTCGCCGGCCCTCTTGGACGAGCTGACCTCGGCGGGCGAGGTCGTGTGGACCGGGGCCGGCGGGCTGCCCGGAGGCGACGGCTGGGTCACTCTGGCCATGGCCGACTCGGCCGCCACCCTGCTCCCCCAGCCCGCCGAGCTCACCCGTACGCCGGTGCATGGGGCCATCCTCGAGGCGCTCTCCGACGGCGGAGCCGTGTTCTTCCGCACCCTGTCGGACCGAGTGAACTCCCGGAGCGACGATCCGGTCACCGATGCCGACCTCGCCGAGGCCGTGTGGGACCTGGTGTGGGCGGGGTTGCTTACGAACGACACACTGGCCCCGCTGCGGTCCGCGCTCGGTTCCGGCCGCACGCGGGCGGCCCACCGGTCACGGTCGCGGCGGCGGCCCGCACTGCCGACGCGGAGCGGCCCGCCCACGGTGAGCGGCCGCTGGTGGCTGGTGCCCGAGCGGGAGGCCGACCCGACCCGGCGGGCGTACGTGCTGGCCGAGACGGCGCTCGACCGGTACGGCGTGGTCACCCGCGGGTCCGTGATGGCGGAGCGCGCGGCGGGCGGCTTCGCGGCGGTCTATCCCGTGCTGCGCGGCTTCGAGGAGACGGGGCGCTGCCGCCGGGGCTACTTCGTGGAAGGGCTGGGCGCGGCGCAGTTCGCGCTGCCCGGCGCGGTGGACCGGATGCGCACGCTCGCCGCCCCCACCGCGACCGCACCCGCGATGGTGCTGGCCGCCACCGACCCGGCGAACGCCTACGGTGCCGCGCTGCCCTGGCCGGAGCGGCCGGGCGAGGCGGCGAGCGGGCACAAGCCCGGGCGCAAGGCCGGGGCACTGGTGGTTCTCGTCGACGGCCGGCTCGTGCTCTACGTGGAGCGGGGCGGCAAGACCCTGCTGAGCTGGACGGACGAGCCCGAGGTGCTGCAGCCGGCGGTGGACGCGCTGGCGCTCGCGGTCCGCGAGGGCGCGCTCGGCCGGCTCACCGTGGAACGCGCCGACGGAGCGGGCGTCTACGACTCGCCCCTCGCCACCGCCCTCGAAGCGGCCGGCTTTCACCCCACCCCCCGCGGCCTCCGCCTCCGCCGCTAAGAGGGCTCCGCCACACGAGAGGCGCCACCTCCCGGCGCCCCGGCGGCGCGATGGTGCTGGGCATCCTGGCCGAGGGAGAGAGCTACGGCTACGCCATCCTCAGGCGGATCCACGAGCTGTCCGGCGGAGAGCTGGACTGGACCGAGGGCCTGCTCTACCAGCTGCTGCGAACGTCTATCCGCTCGGGGGCGAGTCCGAGTCGGTGGTCCTGACCGGCCTCCATCTCCCCATCGCCCTGTGGTTCGCGGTCGGCCTGGCCTATGTGGCCGACGACGTCCGATCCTCACGCCGGCGCATGGACTTCATCCGCTTCACCGGCGAACTGATCGTCTACCTCTCCCTCATCGCCGCCGGCGGTGGCGTGCTGATCGGGATCCTCTTCGGAACCTTCCAGGCCATCGGGCTCTCCCCCGAGGACTTCGTCGGACAGTGGCTCCTGCCCTGTGGCGGCATGGGGGCGGTCGTGGTGGCCGGGTGGCTCGTCGAGGCCAAGCAGAGCGTCGTCGAGAACATGGCGCCGGTGCTGGCGCGACTGTTCACCCCGCTGTTCGCCGCGGTGCTGCTGGCCTTCCTCGTCGCCTTCGGCTTGACCAACACCGGCATCGATGTCCAGCGTGAGGCGCTGATCCTCTTCGACCTCGTGCTGGTCGTGGTGCTGGGGTTGCTGCTCTACTCGATCTCCGCCCGCGATCCGCTGGCCCCGCCCGGCCTCTTCGACCGGCTGCAGCTCGTCCTCGTGGTCAGCGCGCTCCTCATCGACGTGCTGGTGATGCTGGAGATCACCGGCCGGATCACCGAGTACGGCACCACGCCCAACAAGGCGGCGGCGCTCGA
The DNA here is from genome assembly GCA_009380095.1 of Streptosporangiales bacterium. Taxonomy (GTDB): domain Bacteria; phylum Actinomycetota; class Actinomycetes; order Streptosporangiales; family Streptosporangiaceae; genus WHSL01. The sequence continues at coordinate 42,050 of WHSL01000023.1, forward strand.
GCGCTGGCAGACCGGCTACCTCCCGGTCTATGCCGTCTGGGCCTGGATCGTGGCCCTGCTCTTCCCCCCGCTCTTCGGCTACCTGTGACGGCCGGAGGCGCGTACCGAGGCGCGGGGCGGCACTAGGGTGGACGTGCCGATTTCCGTGATCTTCGAAAGCAGCGCGCCATGGGCGAATCGAGGTGGACCGCCGCCGATGCCCCGGGGCAGGCCGGGCGTGTCGCGGTCGTGACCGGGGCCAACAGCGGGCTGGGTTTCGTGGCCGCACGCTGGCTCGCGCAGAAGGGCGCCCGGGTGATCCTCGCCTGCCGCGACAAGGAGCGCGGCGAGGACGCGGCCGATCGGGTACGGGCCGAGGTCGCCGGGGCCGACGTGCGCCTCGGCCTGCTCGACCTCGCCGACCTCTCCTCGGTGCGCGAGTTCGCCGAGACCTTCCCCGGCGACGGCGTCGACCTGCTCATCAACAACGCGGGCGTGATGGCGACGCCGTACCGGCGCACCGCGGACGGCTTCGAGATGCAGTTCGGCACCAACCACCTGGGGCACTTCGCGCTCACCGGCCTGCTCATGCCGCGGCTGCTCGCCACGGACGCGCCGCGGGTCGTCACGGTGTCGAGTTCCCTGCACCGCCTGGGGAAGATGGACTTCTCCGACCTGCAGGGCGAGCGGCGCTACCAGAAGTGGCCCGCGTACGGCCGGTCCAAGCTGGCCAACCTGCTGTTCACCGCGGAGCTGCAGCGGCGGGCGGACGCGGCCGGAGCGACGCTGGTCAGCGCCGCGGCGCATCCCGGGTACGCGTCCACCAACCTGCAGGGCACGAGCGCGCGGCTGTCGGGTTCCTGGCTGAACGAGCAGGTCATGCGGCTGGGCAACGCGGTCTTCGCGCAGAGCGAGGAGCAGGGCGCCTGGCCGGTGCTGTACGCCGCCACGGCGCCCGGCGTGTCGGGCGACGCGTACGCCGGGCCCGGCACGCTCTTCGAGACCCGCGGCCACCCCCGCCTGGTCGGACGCAGCCCGGCGGCCCAGGACACCGACGTCGCCCGCCGCCTCTGGGAGGAGTCCGAACGCCTCACCGGCGTCACCTACACCTTCACCCCCACGCGAACCGAGCGGCCTGAGGAGCCCTAGACCCAA